>JBFMDE010000005.1:0-51124 GCA_040754215.1 Chloroflexota bacterium | reverse complement strand
TGGGCATCTAGGTTGGGTAGAGCGGCTGACAGGAGCGCAGGCCCAGGAGTAGCTCTGCGACCGGCAACCAGTGACTACGTTTCGACGATCGCGGTTTCCTCGTCCGTGAGCCCGTATAGCTTATAGACTATCTGGTCTATGAGCTTATCGGTAGCCTCGATGCGAGCTTTCAGCTTGCTCAGAGTATTCATGGCCGTGTAAAACTCAGTTTCGATTGTCTGCCGCATCTGGGACGGGCAGGGATCAGGCACGGCTCCGTTTCTCTTTAATGTATCCAGCAACCCCTCAAATGTCCCCTCGTGGAAGCCTCTGATTTTGGTCTTGTTCTTCTGGTCTTCAACCGAGCCGCCCAGAATCTCTTTCTCCAGCCAGGTCAAAAAGCCCCCGATTATAGCCCGCTTCTTATCCATGAGTCGCGTCATCTCCTCGGCAAGGAAGCTGACCAAAGCGTGTACCACGTCGGACTGCTCATGCTCCACATCGCCGCTACCATCCTGCTTTCGAGGTAACCGCTGCTGCACGAAGGAAATGACCTTCACAATATCTCCGGTCTCAAGGAACTCGCCGTACAGTTTCTTGCCCTTCTCGAAAAGGTCCTGCAGCTGCTGTTGAGGTGTCGTCCACCTTATGGCCCATTGTGGCAGGGCATCAACTTCGTATGAGTTGACATGGTTATTCGTGCTGGTAAGGCGAAAACGCCATTCGAATAGGTTGGAGTTGAGCAGACCCAGTACAAAGTAGAAATCAGCCTTAGGCCTCACTATGTAATTGATCGTGTCGCTGCAGTAATTCCCTGGCTCAATCACGCAGGCAATTATGCGCCGCCAATTGTCTATGGCGGATCCTCGCTGATATCCTATCCTTCTCTCCTGATGGTCGAAGGCTTTTGAGTCGTGGCCTCTGCCTTGCAGGAATTTCTCTATTCGAACGTAGACCGGGGTGCCTTGCTTAGGCTTGCTGTTGAATTCATATCTACCCACATGGGCGCCCCGCAGTACTTCGGGTCCAACCAGAGTCTCCGACAAAAAAGCGGCGTGTGTGGTCAGATTCACTTCCCCCTGCTGCGAAGATGCGATCTCGCCGAACCGGTGACCTAGACAACGTTTCGCAAGAGCGATGCCTAGAGCAATGTGTTTCGCCGTGCTCCCGGGTGCGCTCGGTATACTAAGTCCCTGAGGGTCCAGTAGCTCTAGGTCCTCTCTCGTAATGGCGACCTGAGGAGTGGCATTTTCCACGTATTTCCCGGGGTGAATACGCAGCGAGAATGGCTTGGCAGGGTTCTGTTTCTGTAGGACATAGACACACGTCGGAAGCTTGGCGTCCTGGAACACTCGATTGTTGGGGTCGTCTTTCTGAGGAAAAGCATCTACCAAGAGCAGTTGCGTGCTTGTCAACAGATATCTGCGAAGGGGCTCGGCCTGAGCGTCACCGATAAGGGCCATGGGCACTATGAACCCGTGGAGACCATCTTGCCTGACCAGCCGTATGCTAAGTGCACTGAAGAGCCTGTAGTAGTTCAGCTTGCCTCCCAAAGCAGGGCGCAGATATCCACAGTCCTCATAGAAGTCCTTGTATGGCCCGACGTCGACCCCTTGCTCTTTCTCCGCAATAACGTCGTATGGCGGATTGCCAATAATGGCATCAAAACCAGCGTGGCTTTTGCGTTCGCCATTCTCGTTGTAGAAGACCTCCGGGAACTCCAGTTCCCAGTGGAAGAACCGGTAGTATTCTGCCAGTCGGCGGGCGTTCTGCATGTACTTCTTTTGCGCTAGCTTATCCCATGCCAGCTCGGAGGACTGGAGATTCTCTACCAAGGCGTTGTATTGGTCCCAGTCAACATTGTTGTCGAAGTAGGTACTGGCCCAGACATCGGCGAGGGTGCGGAAACGCTCCATGTTGTGTTGAAAGTCTGCCTCCCACGTTTCCTTGTTACGTACATCCTCCAATGTCTCCGTAGGTAGCTGGGCAATAAGCGCCCGGTTCTGGAGCAGGTCGTATAGTTTCTTGTTGAGTGCTTCTTGGAAAAGACCTAGCTGCACCGGTGCCCGGCTGAAATCGAAAGGTTTCCCCCTCTTCTTCTTCGCCTTTGGCACCTCATCCAGGTCAGATACCCTGGCTCCGATGAGACTGTTTCCTACACGAAGATGGTGATTGAGGAAAGAGAGGGGCTTGGATTTCGCCATCGTAGTCAGCCAGAGCGTGAGTTTCGCCAACTCGACAGCCAGAGGGTTGAGGTCCACTCCGTAAATGCAGCTTTCTACTACCCGTCTCCGGTAGTACACCAGGTCCGACCCGTCGGTAAAACCTCCAGGCGACTCAACCCACGGGTCGGTGGCAATGGCCTCAGCCAGGAAGTTGGTCGCCCGGGCCAGGAAATGCCCGCTGCCCATAGCCGGGTCGAGAACCTTCAACGAGAGGTATGGCCCCAAGAGGCGTTCGCGCTCCTTGCTTATTTCTCGGTCATACTTCTCTACCGGCTCGTGACCCTGTCTTTGTTCCTTCAACTTTTCCCACTTGTCAACCGATGCGTCGACATCGGGCTTCAAAGCCTTGACTTGCTGTTGAGCCTCCTTGACCAGCGGGTCAAGGGTATTCTCCACGATGTAGTCAACGATGTGTTCAGGAGTATAGTATGAGCCAGTTGCCTTCCGCTCCCCCTTATCGTTGGCCAGGTATAGCTCGCCCTTCTTGAGTTCCACCTTCTTTCCGGGTGAGTCCTTGGCCGGGGCGTATTTGACTGCGCCCTTCTCTTTCACGACCACAAGGTCGCATGGCGCTATGCGCGATTTGAATTCCAGCAACCCTTCGTAGATGCTTCCCAGATGGCGCTCGGTGAGGGTGTTGTAGTCTACAGCTACTTCTTCCTGAAGCTTCTTGTCTGGCACGCGGGCCAGCCTTTGGACGGCCGGGGCCAGAAATGCGTCGGCAATGCCATGTTGCTCCAGGAAAGGGTGTTCGTCAGGGTCGAACAGTCCACCGTTGTATTCAGGTATGCCCACTCCAGCATCACCAGTAGCTATCAAGTGGAAGAGGTCGGCGATCTTCTGGTAGTACTCTGTTGAGCTGGTGTTTAGCTCTTGCCCTTTGCTGGTAGTCTGATGGATGCTCTGGGCTAGTCGGCTCAGGCTGTAGTTGTCCCGATAGCTCGTGTTGGTTGTCAGTGGCAATAGTTCCCGGGCCTCGGCATAAAAGACGAACAGAAGACGATAGAGAAGAATCAGCGAGCTGTCATAGATCTCGTCCAGTGCGTTCTCCGTAAGTTGTTCGGGCATGAAACTTGCAGCAAAGCCGCGGCAGAGGTGCTCCACAACTTCAAAGGCGCGCTCCTTGATATGGGCTTCCAGTTCAATGGCGTAGTCGGCGCTGCCTTCGAGGACGCGGTCGAGGAGCGACTTATTGTCCACTGACAGGAGAAGCGACTTCTTTCCAAAGAATAGGATGAACCACTTGAGCTGTTCTTCGGTGCCCTCTTCCAGAATCTGTACCAAGTCAACCTGGTAGGAGTCGCGCAGTGGCACGCGCGACTTAGTAGAATAGAGCCGCCACAGGCGGCCGTTGGTGAGGATGCCCCACCTACGTTGTGTCGCGGTCAGGTAACCTACAATCTGGAAAGAGGGATTGACGTTGGTGAGCGTGTCCTTGCTGTCCGTTTTCGAAAGGTCAAGGTCCCTGTCCCAGTGCTTGGCGTCGGCAATCCCAATGCACTGGCTGTAGTCTACGCCTTTACGCTTGCGATACGCTTTGTCCTTGGTGGCTGGATCGGGATAGAGTGCGTAATCCGGATGAGTGGTCTGCTTGGCAATCTTGGCCGAGGTCTGGACTATGTAGCTGTCTCCATAACCCAGCAGATCCAAGACAGGTTGGATGAACTCCTTCTCAGTCTGGCCCTCGTTTAGGTTCGGGAGTATGGCCTTTTTCGAGTGGTACAGGGACAGCAATGCACCACGGAGCGAGTTGAGCCCTCCTTCGTCCTTCCATTCGGGCCACTCGGGCAGCCTTGCCCGAAGGAAGTGGTCTGAGAACAATCCGCGGTTCCGGAACCACTGGACGGGTGGCTGCACTGCGACCTTGGTGTCTTCTGACCCGTAGGGCAATGTCATACTCCTGCCGGATATGGTTAATTAGACCACTCAGTTTACCATATTGCCACCATAAGAACAGACCGGGGTTGTGTTAAGGGAGTCCTTTTGGCACGGCCCATCATACCACTGTCGTGGCTATGGTGGAAGGCGTAGCTGTTTTGGAGCAAGTATGAGTAGAGATATTCTTTAACCCTCGCGGCTGGGATGCGGACGCCATAAAATGACGGCGTGGAAGTGTCCCAGGGGTGGTAAAATAAAGTGGTATTCGGAGACGTGAATGAAAGATGGACACTCAGCCTGCACTCCTCAAAGCCATTGACCAAGTAGTCGCCGACTTCCAAGTTGGCCTGAAGAAGTCATGGAACGAGCGTGACCTCCATTGGTGCCTGTTTTACCATCTAAAGGACAACGGCGATATTCGAGAAGAGTACCCTACACAACTTATCAGGGCGGAGTTCCCCACATGGGAGTACCGTGAAAAAGCGAGAAGGACCAGGGGACACTATGACCTTGTGGTGCTGGACAGAGAATCAGTCGTTGGGGACAAGGTCAAGGAATTGGACTTCGACGCAGAATGGGATGAATGGCTGCCGTCTGTCACCATACTTGCTGCCGTCGAGATGAAGCTATGGCTGAGCGACCCCTTGAGCGAGCGTTCAAGGGAAGCGATCAAGTGGGATATCGACAAGCTCACTCCCTCTGAAGGACGTGAGTCAGGGGCAAAAGTCGTGAGCGTTTACTACCTGAACTTCGTGCAGATGGACTTCAACCGATCGCATGCGCAAAGGTACCTCCAGGACTTGGAAAGGCATTTGACAGAGCAGAAGGCGGAACACCCATCCCTCAACATACTTTGCGTTGCTGGAGGCCCACCAATTCAGCGAATTTCCACAGCGCATTGGCTCTAGCGCGAGGTCATAAGGAGGTCGAAATATGAGGTGGCAAAGGGTGAGGATGGTACTCGAATTCGACGTTCCCGTCGGTAGGGAACACTATCGCGAAAGGAATAACGAGGCACCCTGGAGAAGGCTCGCCGAGCATGACATGAAGCAGTGGATCAGGGATGCTGAAGACGTGCCGGAAGTATACCGTTGCTGCGCTGACATGCAGCCGGACATCTCGTTCGAATGGTTGCATGAGTTTGAGAGGAGGAATGATCGTAGGGGGGAGCGCCCTTCTTGGCTGTAGGTTGCCCTTCTACAGCAACGCGCTCCAAAACGCCAGCGTCTTATCACCGAGTCACGACCGTGTTATTATTGGCCCTAGCCAGAAGGGACTTCTTTGGCACAGGCCGGCCATGACGGGAGCCTGGCCAGCGGACTTGGAGAGGGTAGTGGAGACTAAAGGTGAACGACGGGAACGGAAGCGCCAGGCCCTGCGTGGCAAGGGGCAGAAGCATAACTACGCCAGGTGGAAACAGGTGATCGAAGGATGGGTGAAGAGGGCTCGGCCCCAGGTAGAGACCCCTCCCGAAAAAAGGGTGGATTCATAGGAGGCAAATATGAACGAGAAGAAAGTGAAGAAACCAAAGAAGACACAGAAGAAGGGGAAGGGCAAGGCTGGAGGCAAAAAATAGCCCGCCCAGGCGACGACTCGCTCCCCTCGGTGAAAAATGCGCCGGACGAAGGCCGTCCTCGGCCGCCGTTTGATTAATCACCGCAGCGCGTACTAGAATTATGGGGCTGCGGCCCTCGCCAAAGAGGCCCGGTCGCAGCCGGAGCACACAGCAGCACTCTGGACACAAGCGAATGCCGATGAGCGCAGTCGAGCAGGTGACCTGCCGCCGTTATCTGGGCGACGAGTGGACCGAGGAGTCCACTTCGGTGGCCCGCGAGGCCGCCGTGGTCATCTACGTCAACGGTCAGGAGATGGTCACCGTCCTGTGCACGCCAGTCAACATCAACTTCCTGGTGCTGGGCTTCCTCTACTCCGAGGGCATCATAGAAAGCCTGAAAGACATCGCCAGCATGAAGGTGTGCGACGATGAACTCGAGGTAGATGTCCGCCTGAGCCGCGGTGACATCGAGCTACCTCAGGCCCGGACGCTGACCTCCGGCTGTGGGGGCGGCATGACGCTCACCGACCGGAACACCAAGAAGCTTCGCATCAGCTCGAACCTCGTTGTGCCCTCTTCACAGGTCACGTCACTCATGAAGCGATTGCTCAATGCCGCCGATACCCACCGGGAACACGGCGGGCTTCACGCCTCTGCGCTGGGGCAGGGTGATGAGTTGCTGGTGGTGGCAGAGGACATCGGGCGGCACAATACGCTGGACAAGGTCCTGGGGGAGTGCCTCCTGAAGGGCATCCCGACTCGTGACCGGGTGCTTCTGAGCACCGGCCGGGTGTCCTCGGAGATGCTGCTGAAGGCAGGCAGGATGGCTACCCCGATTGTGATATCCCGCGGGGCGATAACCGGACGCGCCATCTCGCTGGCCGGAGAGCTCGGCATCACTGCGATAGGATATGCCCGTGGCGAGCGGTTCACTGTATATACCCACCCAGAGCGGGTAGAGTCGAAGGCTGACAACCTGGCATACTGCCAGAGGAGGTGAAGATATGCCCAGAATCGGACCCACGGAGCTGATCATCATCCTGGTGATCGTGCTCATCATCTTCGGCGTGGGCAAGCTGCCCCAGATCGGCGGAGCCATCGGCAAGAGCATGCGGGAGTTCAGAAAGGCCAAGGAGGAGCCTCAGGAGCCGAAGCCCGCCGCCAGCCCTACAGCCCAGTCCACCCAGACAGAGAACAAAGAAGCGAAGAGCTAACACAGACCGGATACTAAAACAGGCCTCTCAGCTCGAGGTAAAGGCAGGCATGGCAAATGGACCTGTTCGGGATGGGTCCGGGGGAGATACTCATCATACTGGTCGTGGCGCTCCTGGTCTTCGGCCCGGAGAGGATAGTGGACGTGGGTCGCTCCCTGGGCCGTTTCTCTCGTCGGGTAAGCCAGGCAGGCCGCGACTTCACCCGTGCGCTTGAGGAAGAGGTAGACTCATCCAAGGCCCCACAACAGGTGCAGAAACCAGCGGAGAAACCACAAGGACAGCAGCAGTCGCGCTAGGTAGCTCGATTCAGATAGCATTATCCCCGGAGCCACCGGTCCTCACCCTTACCGCGTTCTCCACGGCGTAGGCAAGGACTCTCCCATCACCAATGCAACACGACTTACCGCTGCCTTTTTCCCGTATGGTTGACTTTCTGATATAATTCTCGTTAGGTGAGCAAGAACTGGTTGCGTAACAGCCTCCTATATCTGGTGCTCCTGGTGGGTGCAGTGGTGGTCTTCACCAGCATCTTCAACCCGCTATCCAAGAAGACTCCCACTGTCCCACTCCATGAGTTCATCGCGGCGGCACGGGCCGGACAGATAGACACGATCCGCGAGGATGGTGAGACCCTCATCGGCTTGAAGGCCGACGAGGAAAGGATGAAGGCTTCTTTCTTCGGCGGCACCAAAGACCTGCGCGATATCCTGGTAGCCGAGGGTGTGCAGATAGGTGGAGAGAACGGGGTGCTGCTGGACGTGAAGGCCAGCGGTGGCTTCAGTTGGGGTAACCTGCTGCTGAATATCCTGCCGCTGTTCTTCCTGGTCGCGTTGTTCTTCCTCTTCTTCCGCACCGCCCGCGGCGCTAACACTCAGGCCTTCAACTTCGGCAGGAGCAAAGCACGCCTCTTCAACATAAACAAGCCCACCGTCACATTCGCCGACGTGGCCGGAGTTGACGAGGCAAAACAGGAGCTCCAGGAGGTAGTGGAGTTCCTTAAGAACCCTCAGAAGTTCCAGGCCCTGGGCGCTCGCATCCCGCGCGGTGTTCTCCTGGTGGGGCCACCGGGCACCGGCAAAACACTCATCGCCCGCGCCGTTGCTGGAGAAGCTGGTGTACCATTCTTCTCCATAAGCGGTAGCGAGTTCGTGGAGATGTTCGTCGGAGTGGGCGCTTCCAGGGTCAGAGACCTGTTCGACCAGGCAAAGCGTCACGCGCCATGCATCGTGTTCGTGGATGAGATCGACGCCGTGGGCCGCCACCGCGGTGCTGGCCTGGGTGGCAGCCACGACGAGCGTGAGCAGACCCTGAACCAGATACTGGTGGAGATGGATGGTTTCGACACCAGCACCAACGTTATCGTCCTCTCAGCGACAAATCGTCCCGACATCCTGGACCCGGCACTGCTGCGCCCCGGCCGGTTCGACCGCCTGGTAGTGCTCGATTCGCCCGACATCAACGGGCGCACCGGCATCCTCAAGGTACACACGCGGGGGAAGCCTCTGGACCCCTCGGTATTGCTGGATAAGATAGCAAAGCTGACTCCGGGTTTCAGCGGCGCCGACCTTGCCAACGTGGTCAACGAGGCGGCTATCCTGGCTGCCAGGCGGGACAGAAAAGCAATACACATGAGCGATTTTGAAGAAGCCGTAGACCGCGTGATAGCAGGGCCTGAGAAGAAAACACGTGTCATCAGCCCCAAGGAGAAGGAAATAACGGCCTACCACGAGGCAGGACATGCGCTGGTGGCACGGCTGACCCCCAACGCGGACCCCGTGCACAAGATATCAATCGTAGCCAGAGGCCTGGCACTAGGCTATGTACATCAGTTGCCGACCGAAGACCGCCACATCAGGACACGGACACAGTTCGAAGCGGAGCTGACCGTACTCCTCGCCGGGCGCGCCGCCGAACAGATGGTCTTCAACGATTTCAGCACCGGAGCACAGAACGACCTCGAGAAGGCCACCCTACGTGCCAGAGAGATGGTGACGAAGTACGGCATGAGCGAGAAGCTCGGCCCCAGGACCTTCGGCAAGAGAGAAGAGCTTGTCTTCCTGGGCCGCGAGATCACCGAGCAGCGGAACTATAGCGAGAGGGTGGCCCTGGACATTGACCGCGAAGTCCAGCGCTTCATTGACGAAGCCGACGTCCGTGCGAGGCGTATCCTCAGCAACAACAGGACCACGCTGGACAAGCTCTGCGAACGGCTGGTAACACAGGAAACGCTGGAGAGCTCAGACCTGGAAGCCGTTCTTAGCGCCTATCCCCCCACACCCACTCCTCAGGCAGCACCGGCAACACGACCATAGACAGCCCAGCCCTACTTCTTCCTCTCGGTGACATACCGCGTCAGGTCAATCAAAGACTGACGGGCACGTCCTTCAGGCAACCTCTCGGCGCAGGCCCGTGCGGTGGAGCAGAACTCGCCGGCTACCTTGTAAGACTCCCCTATCAGCGAGGCCTCCCTTGCCATCTCCAGAAGCGCCCTCAGGCTCTGTGCGTCTCTCTGTGCTACCGCCTGCACAACCCTGTTGTCCCCCAGGTTACACTCGATAGCGAGTATCACCGGCAATGTCACCACGCCCTGAAGCAGGTCTGCGCCCACAGGCTTGCCCAGGTCCTCCTCCACACCTACAAAGTCCAGGATGTCATCCACGACCTGAAAAGCCATACCCAGGCTGTAACCGTAGTTGCGACAAGCCACGACCAGCTCTTCCGGCACCCGGCTGAGTATCGCAGCAGACTCCGTAGCCAGAACGAATAGAGAGGCGGTCTTGGAAGCGATGCTGTCGTAGTACCTCTGCTTCGTCTGCGAGAGGTCGAATCCCCTCAAGCTCTGGCCCAGCTCGCTGCTCGATACCGTCCTCAGTGTCTGCGCAAATAGTGTCACCACCCGCAAGTCGCCGGTGGTAGATGCCAGCTCCGCAGCCAAGGCAAAAAGGTAGTCACCAAACAGGACAGCCCGACCACCGCCCCATACGCTGCTTACCGTCGGCCTGCCACGCCGCAAAGCAGAGCCGTCAACGGTGTCATCGTGCACCAGGGTTGCAGTGTGGAACAGTTCCACAGCAGTGGCCATCGGGACGAGCGACTCAGGGTCACAGTCGCAGGCCTTCCCGACGAGCAACGTCAGCGCCGGGCGGAGGCGTTTCCCACTCTGGCCCAGCACATGCTGGAGCAACTCCTTCAATGCGCCCGAGTCCGCCGCGCCGAGCTGCCACAGCCTCTCCTCCACCTTCTCCAGCCCACTCTGAACAGGCTCATAGATACTAGAGATGTCCACCGTGACCTATGTACTCCTTATACCTCGCCAGACATCACGTACCAGGGGCACCATGCCCGATACCCTGGCCCATCCGGGCCACCTCCTCCTCCGCAACCCGCTCCTCAAGCTTGACGAACAGGGGCGTTGGGGAGGGCAACGCCCGACCAGGCTCAGGCATCTGAAGCTTCCAGCCCCCGTCCTGCACGCTCCCCTCACACCCCAGAAAGGCATGCAGCTTCTCGGAACTGAAGGGCAGGAAGGGGTAAAAGGCTATCTTCAGGCCGGACAGTACCGCGAGGACCACGTACAGGCTCGTCGCGGCGCCCCGGGGGTCCATCGCCAGCGACCTCCAGGGTGCCTTCTCGTCCAGATAGCGATTGGCCTCCTGTGCCAGGGACATCGCACTTCGCACCACCTCGCGGAAACGGCACTGCGAAAACATGGCATCTACGTCCTCCAGCGTCCTCCCCACCTGGTCGAGCAGGCCCTGGCTTCGTTCGTCCAGAGCGCCTGGCGTGGGTACCCGCCCGTCAAAGTTACGCTGGAGAAATGCCAGTACCCGGTGGGCCAGGTTTCCATATGTTCCCACCAGCTCGCCATTGTTGCGGCGTACGAACTCCATCCACGAGAAATCAGCATCCCCGGTCTCAGGCATGTTCGCCGAGAGATAATAGCGCAGCGGGTCGGGGTCGTATCGCTTCAGGTAGTCATCCAGCCACACCGCCCACCTGCGGCTGGTGGAGAGCTTCTTCCCTTCAATGGTCAGAAACTCATTGGCAGGCACATCATATGGCAGGTTGAGCCCCCCGTAACCCGTCAACATCGCCGGCCAGATGATGGTATGGAAGGGGATGTTGTCCTTGCCTATGAAGTAGTAACCACGTGCCTCCCCGGTCCAGAAGGAACGCCACCTGTCAGCATCGCCATCGAGCTTGGCCCATTCCTTGCTTGCCGAAAGATAGCCGACCACCGCCTCAAACCAGACGTAGATACGTTTGTTCTCAAAACCGGGCTGTGGAACGGAGACGCCCCATTCGATGTCTCTTGTGATAGCCCTGTCCTTGAGCCCTCCCTCGACGAAACGGAGGGTGAAGTTCTGAACGGCCTGTCTCCAGTGGGACTGGCCTCTTATCCACGGTAGCAGGTTGTCTTCGAAAGCGCTCAGCCGGAGGAAGAAGTGCTCGGACTCGCGGAACTCAGGGGCAGTAGTACACAGGCTGCACCGGGGGTTCAGCAGCTCTGGCGTGTTCAACGGTTTGCCACATTCGTCACACTGGTCACCCCTCGCCCGGACGCTCGCGCAGAGGGGGCAGGTACCCTCTACATACCTGTCCGGCAGGAAACGAAGGCACCTGGGGCAATAGGCCTGGGGCACGCTGGACTTGTATATGTAACCCTTACGGAGCAAGGTCAGGAAGATGTCATGGGTGACCTCTGCATGGTTCGCGGTGCCGGTGGTGGTGAAGAGGTCGAATGAGATGCCGAGCTTCCGCCAGCTCTCGAGGAACTGCTTGTGGTACTTCGACGCTATCTCCTGGGGGGTGGTCCCCTCCTGGCTGGCGGCAATGGTGATCGGCGTGCCGTGCTGGTCGCTGCCCGAGACCATCAATACCGAATCGCCCTTGAGGCGGTGATAGCGCGCGAATATATCCGCCGGCAGGTATGCCCCCGCTATATGCCCCAGATGCAAAGGCCCGTTGGCATACGGCCAGGCTACACCGATGAAAATCCGTTCTCTCAATCGAAACCCCGCACGCCTCGCCACCACCCCGACCCCATCCACACCGAAGCCAGACGTCGGTCAATTCTATCACACACCATTTACTTCTCGAAAAAGGTGACCGACTTCTCGCCCTTGTCAACCCGATATCGAGCGTAGCCCTTCTTCAGAGCACACTCGAAACACAGGTGCAACGGCCCATGTTTCGCCTTGAGGTCCGCAAACCGCTCCGGCCTTTCCTTCTGTAGCTCTTCAACCATGCCATCCCCGGTCAACAGGTCACTCTCATCGAGGGCCAGGTACTGGTCGGGGTGTTTCACCATCCTGCCACAGTTGTCACATAATGTATCCCCCGCCGACATGCATCCACGGCGCATTCGATCCCTCCTATCTCTCCGTTATCAGTCCAACGTTGCCCACAACTCATGTCCCTTATCGGCTACGGTCTCATCAGCCCGTGCTATTGGCGACCCCGGGCTTCCCCTTACACCGCTGGTATAGAACCCTCTTGGAGACTCCAGCCCTGACAGCAACCTGTTCCACGGCCTCCTTAAGCCTCATTCCCTGGCGACAGAGCCCCAGCACCTCCTGTTCAAGCTCGATACCCGCACACTGGCCATGCCCCTCGCCGGTCGGCGCTCCTTCGATGACCAATGTGAACTCACCCCGTGGCTCGGTGAAGTGCTGTAATGCTCCGGACACCGTCCCACGGAAGACCTCTTCATGCACCTTGGTCATCTCACGGCACACCGCTATCCGCCTATCAGTCAATACCGACAGCACATCCTGCAACGACCCCTCGAGGCGATGGGGCGCCTCAAAGGCAACCAGGGTGCGACCCTCGCCGGCCACAGAGGAGAGCAGACGTCTCCGCTCACCCTGACGGCGCGGCAGAAACCCCAGGAAGGTGAACTGGCTGGTTGGCAGACCCGACACCACCAGGGCAGTGAGCACTACCGAAGGGCCGGGCACTGGAACGACCTCCGTTCCCGTGGCAATGGCCGAGGCGATAAGCTCATATCCGGGGTCACTCAGCCCGGGCATCCCTGCCTCCGAGACCAGGGCTACGTCGCCCTCTCCCAGACGCCTCAGCAGGTACTTCAGCTTCGTCCTCTTGTTATGCTCGTGATAGCTGGTCACGGGCGTCCGGATGCCATGAACAGAGAGAAGCCGCCGTGTCCTGCGCGTATCCTCAGCGGCAATCAGGCCGACCTGGCCCAGGACGCGGAGGGCCCTCAGGGTTATATCCTCCAGATTGCCTATTGGGGTGGCCACAACATACAAGGCACCCATGTGAAGGCATCCATTATAATGTATCATCCTCACCTATTGGAAATCGCTGAGACCATGCCCGTCGCATATGCCCTCCCTTGACTGTCATGCACCTCTCTGCTATATTCCTCTCCAATAACCCCTTGGAGAAAGTAAATGACCGTCATTCCCTATCGGGAGCTCCGCCGTGCCTATGGCTTTGACGAGGTAGCCATAGTCCCTGGAAACATCACCATCAATCCCGACCAGACCGACATACAGCTGAAGGTCGGTGACCTCACGTTCCCACTGCCTGTTCTGGCCGCAGCGATGGATGCCGTAGTTGACCCGGCCTTCGCCATCCTTTTCCACAAGCTCGGCGGACTGGCGGTGCTCAACCTAGAAGGGGTGCAAACGCGCTACACGAACCCGCAGGCAGTCCTCGAGCATGTCATTCAGGCCCCGCCCGACAAGGTCACTGCATTACTACAGAAGACATATTCCGAGCCGATAAAAGAGAGCCTGATCGGAGAGCGAATCAGAGCCATCAAGGGTGCCGGGGCACGCTGCGCTGTCTCGCTGACGCCGGCCAACACCAAGCGTCTCTCCACGCTGGCTGTTGAAGCAGGGGCCGATATCCTGGTGGTCCAGTCCACGGTCACCACCGCCAGACATACCTCAAAGAGCTACAGAGGCCTGGTGTTCTCGGAGCTACAGCAGGCCCTGCGCATACCTATCATCGTAGGCAACTGTGTCGGCTACGAAGCGGCCCTGGAGCTGATGCAGACCGGCATAGCAGGCATCCTTGTAGGCGTGGGCCCGGGAGCGGCCTGCACCAGCAGGGAGGTCCTGGGGGTCGGCGTACCCCAGATAACCGCCACCATGGACTGTGCCGCAGCCCGCGAGACCTACTTCCGGGAGAGTGGAAGGTACGTCGCCGTGATCACCGACGGCGGCTTCCGCAATGGCGGCGACATCTGCAAGGCCTTTGCCGCCGGTGCGGACGCCGTGATGCTGGGCTCTATCTTCGCACAGGCGGCGCAGGCACCAGGCAAGGGTTACCACTGGGGCATGTCCCACCCACACCCCGCCCTGCCACGGGGGACACGGATAAAGGTCGGAACCAAGAGCCCGCTGCAGCAGCTCCTCTTTGGCCCGACCTCAGTCACCGACGGCACTGAGAACCTTATCGGCGCCCTGCGCACATGCATGGGTGTTTGCGGAGCCTTCAGCATCAAGGACATGCACAAGGCACAAATGGTCATCGCGCCGGCGATAAAGACCGAAGGCAAGCACTTTCAGGCTATCCAGCAGTGCAGCTAGAGCCTCAAGCAGTCCGCCACCGGCACGACTGACACACTGAGGGCAACCTGCTTCCAAATCCCTCTGGTACTCTGACTCCGACCCTCCCGAGCAGCGCCTTGAGCTCGCACAGAGGCAGCCCCACCACGTTCAGGTAGCAACCTTCCACCGCTGCCGTCGGAGAAAAGGGGACGTCCTGTATCCCATAGGAGCCCGCCTTGTCGGCGTAGGCCCCCGATGCCACATAGGCCTCTATCTCCGCATCCGAGTAGGGGCGCATGATGACCTTCGTCGTCACATGCGACGCCACCGGCACCTTACCTGATGACACGACCGCCAGGCCGGTCACGACCTCATGTGTCCCGGCATGCAGACGCCGCAGCATCTCCACCGCCTCAGAGGCACCAGCAGGCTTGCCCAGGATGCGTTCACCATCAACCACGATGGTATCGGCGGCAATAATCACCTCGCCCAGCCTGCACTCGGAGGCCCATCCCGCCTTGGCCAGGGCCGAACGCTCCGCTTTCTGCTGTGGGCTCCCACCACCAACAAGCATGCCGGATTCATCAACATGAGGCTGGACCATATCAAACTGAAGGCCCAGGCAAGAGAGAAGCTCCACCCGCCGGGGAGAGGCCGAGGCCAGAAGTAAACGGGGTTCGGGCGACCCTCGGGCCCTCTGGTCCTTCTCCAGCAACGCCACGCACTCCACCTGCCTCGTCTGCGGGAACATGTCAACGGGCTGGACCTCGACCAGGCGATACCCGCTACGGCACAGCGTGGCCACATCGCGAGACAATGACGCAGGCTCGCACGACACATATACCACCCTCTGCGGAGCGCGGCGCGCCAGCGCCGCCAGGGCATCGGGATGGCACCCGGCGCGAGGCGGGTCCAATACCACCATGTCCGGCACCACAGGTATCGAGCCAAGTACAGCCTCCACCCTGGCCTGCACCAGCTCGATGTTGGGCAACATGCTCACGTTCACCCTTGCGTCCCTTATCGCCGCCGCCGATTCCTCCACCGCTATCGCTTTCGCCACGTGAGCCGAGAAAAGGACCGCGAAGGTACCCACACCGGCATAGGCGTCCATCAGGGCCTCAGTCCACCTCGGCTCCAGGTACCTCAACAGGACGGAGACCAGCCTTTCCGCCTGACTCAGGTTCACCTGGAAGAAAGATGGCGAAGAGATACGAAAGCTGTGCCCCAGGAGCCTCTCTTCGTAGTAGCGCTGCCCGGTAGCCAGCGGAAAGCCCGGGATCTCCAACCTGGGCTGTATCAGCCACTGTCCGGTGTTCACCCCATAGCGGACCGAGAGCTGCGTCTGCCCCGCGCACTTCCCCTGGAGCAGCGAGAGTGCCTCGTTTATCCACGGGTGCATGATGCGACAGCGGTCCACAGGGACGAAACGGCGGGTCTCACGGTGCACGAAGCCCACCCTGCCCTGTCGGTCAACGGTGAAGCGAGCGTGGTTGCGGTAGTGCCAGGGGTCAGCCATACCCAATACCGACCTAACCGGCACATCCTCCATACCAGCACCCCGAAAACAATTCCGGACATGGTCGGCCTTGAGTTCCAGTTGGCAGGCATAGTCCATATGCTGCCACTGGCAGCCAGTGCAGAGGCCGAAGTAGGGACACGCTGGCTCTATCCGCCGAGATGACGCCGCAACGAGCTCCACCAACCGGGCATAAAGGTACCGCCTCCGCCTGCGCACCACCTCCACCAGCACTACCTCCCCCGGTACGACACCGCCAACGCGTACCTCATCGCCATCCCGGAGCGCCAGGCCGTCGCCTTCGAGCGTCAGGGCGGATATCTCCACTCTCAGCCGTTGCCCTTGCTCCGCCATCTCATCAGGCCTCGACGACCGGCTCACCCCTGCGCCAGTGCAACCCAGGGAGCAACTGTGGCATCCTTCACGCAGTCGCCAGCAGGAAGATAAGGCTTTATGTCTATCACCGGGGTGCCGTCAACGGCGTCCAGGCCCTTGACCGTGAGCACATTCCCCTCCTGCTTCAACAGGCGCACCACGGTCACGCCCACGGGATTGGGCCTGACCGGGGAGCGGGTGGCGAACACCCCTACGAGCGGAAGCTCCCTCTTGCGGCGTGGATGGACCTCGAGCACCGAACGGCCTCCGGGCTCCAGCAGGTGCATCCAGTAGAGGACCATCAGGTGCGAGAAGGAACCAATGCCCTTCAGGCCTCTGGCGAACTCATCTCTGATGACCAGGCCAGACACCACGTCCTCCCAGACCCGGTCTCCGAGCGTCCTGGCCTCATTCCTGACCACGCCTATAGGGCTGAGCAACATTCCAGGGATGTTTCTGTTCACAGCAACCTCCTTTGCCGGGCCGAGGAGGTAACGGCACGTGTTGCACAGGCTAGCGAGTCAAGGAGGCCACCATAACCTCCGGACAAGTTGAGGGACTGCCCCGCCTACGGTGTCATAGTGAGGATGAGACGGACTGCCTCGGGATAGGTGGCAATGAGCCTCAGCTCATCATCGGTGAGTGGCCTCTGCGTGTGAGCATTGGCATACCTCACCAGCTCCAGAATACGGTCGGCTTCCTTGTCGTCGGGGAAGTCAATGCCCAGCCTGGAATACACATGCCTGAAGCCAGCCAGCCCCCCGTACTCCCCGGTAGTGATCACGCGACCGGCTATGCCGGTCATGATGAATGCTTGCTCGTTCATACCCAGCAACTCGCAGTCATACAGCTCATAGTTGCGCCTGTCCTTCAGCGCGCCATCGGCATGAATGCCAGCCTCGTGCGCAAAGGCATTCGCTCCCACGCCTGGCTGGTTGATGGGTATCGGCACGCCGAAGCTATAGGACACGTAGTTGGCCAGTCTGTAGGTCATGGAGAGGTCTATGGGGTCCCCTATCTCGTACTCGGACAGGTCGCGCCCGAACTTGAATGCCAGGATGCAACTGAGCAGGTCGGCCTGCCCCGCCCGCTCCCCCAGTCCATTCACCGAGGTATTGATGTAAGCGTCAACGCCAGCGTCCAGCGCGCCCCTGGCTCCCATGACCGAGTTCGCCACCGCCATCCCCAGGTCGTTGTGACAGTGCTGCTCGACAGGTATCTTGGCCTTCTCGGCCATCATCTTAATCCGCTGGTATATGCTCTCGGGATTATCGTGACCAAGGGTGTCGCAGTACCGCACCCTGTTGGCTCCGGCCTCCCTGGCCGCCTGAGCGAACTCCACCAGATAACCCAGGTCTGTGCGCGAGGCATCCTCGGCGTTGACCCCTACGGTATCCACACCGTGAGTCTTTGCATAGGCCACCGCCTCCGTCATCTCCTGGATTATCTTCTCCCGGTCCAGCCTGCCACGGAACTTGTGCTTAATCATCTGATCCGAGGTGGAGATGGAAATGTTGAGGTCCTTAACTCCAGTGCGCACCGCTCTGGAAACATCTTCAACTATAGCCCGGCACCAACCCTCAAGCACCATCGAACCCATGGCCCCTTCTTCACGGAGCATGAGGTTGGCACGGACGTAGTTCTGCTCATGTCGCGTACAGGGGAAGGCAAACTCAGACTGGTAGACGCCCATTTTGGAGAGGTAGACATTGACCATGGTCTTCTGCAACTTGGCCAGCTTGATCCGCGAAGCCTGCACCGTATCGCGATTGGTCACATCAATAAAGTGTATCTTCGGCATCTATACAGAACTCTCCTTGCCCTAGCACAGGTACTTCTCAGACTGAGGGATAAAGATAACATGAATCCAACCTCAGCGCAAACCCAGGCCGTTCAGAGGGAACCCACAAAGCTAAAGGATGGTCCCAAACAACAATAGCAGGCCCCGGCATTCCGTAGCTTACCTTGACCACGCACCAGTCCGGCAGTAGCATAGGGGACAGGAGGTGGCATCTTGAACATGCATGTCCTGGGCATATGCGGAAGTCCGGTGGTGGGCGGTAACACGGAGGCGTTCTTGAACGAGGCTCTCAAAGCCGCACTGGAGATTCCCGGTGTAACCGCCGAGCTGGTGAGCCTGGCCAAGAAGGACATCAAGGACTGCATCCACTGCAACTTCTGCCTGCGCAAGCAGGAGGAGGGCAGGTTCTGCTCCCAGAAAGACGATATGGTTGGACTGTACCCCAAGGTCATGGCCGCAGACGCCCTGTTCCTGGCTGCACCTGCCTACATGGGAAGGCTGTCCGGCCGCATGGCCTGTTTCATAGACCGTCTCAGGGTATTCGTCTTCGGCAATGTGTACGGGCGTAAGCTGCACAACAAGGTGGGGGCCGCCTTCGCAGTGGCCTGGCTACGCAACGGCGGCGCAGAGACCACGGCACAGAGCCTCTTCTACTTCTTCCTAGGATTCGAAATGATAGCAGTGGGCCCACCACACGGATTCGGCTCCCTCTTCGGCGCCGTGGGACTGAGCAGCGAGCATGGAGAAGGCAGATTCAGGTCCGCGGAGAAGAAGGCGGTACTCCAGGACACATACGGCGTCGAAGGCGCGCGCCGCCTGGCGAAACGGGCGGTACAGATTGCGGCGCTGATGAAGTCAGGCCAGATTGCAGCGGGTAACAACCCCTGAAACTCGCAGCCTACGCGATAACGTCCGTTCCCAGGTACGGTTGCAGAGCACATGGGACCGAGATGGTGCCGTCCTCCCGCTGGCGGTTCTCCAGCAGGGCGATGACGATCCGGGGCAGCGCCAGGCCCGACCCATTCAGAGTATGGACGAGGTTGGGCTTGGCTCCAGGCCCTGGCCGGTAGCGGATGTTTGCCCGCCGGGCCTGAAAATCGGTGCAGTTGCTGCAGGAGCTGACCTCCAGCCACTCCGCACAGCCGGGCGCCCATACCTCCAGGTCATATGTCTTGGCCGAGGCAAAGCCGAGGTCCCCGGTGCACAACTGGACGACGCGGTAGGATAGCTCCAGCTTGCGGCATATGTCCTCCGCTGCAGCTATCATGTTCTCCAGTTCTTGGTTAGAGTACTCCGGCTCAGCAAAGATATACATCTCGACCTTGTCGAACTGGTGTCCGCGCTTGAGCCCGCGAGTCTCCTTCCCCGCAGCCGCCTTCTCCCGCCGGAAGCAAGGGGTATAGGCGACATAGTGGAGCGGCAGCGTGCCCGGCTCGAGTATCTCGTCCCGGTGCAGGTTGGTCAGCGGAACCTCCGCAGTGGGCACCCACCAGAAGTCCTCTTCGGCGTCATGGTATAGATTGTCGCCGAACTTGGGCAGGTTGCCGGAGGCGAAGAGACATTCCTTTTTTACCATGAACGGCGTGTACACCTCAGTGTAGCCGTGTTCCCTGACGTGCAGGTCTATCATGAAGCTGATGAGCGAACGCTCCAGGCGCGCGCCCAGACCCTTCAGGACATAGAACCGGGTCCCGGAGAGCTTCACTCCGCGCTCGAAGTCAATGATGCCCAGCTTCTCGCCGAGTTCCCAGTGCGGCCTGGGCGTAAAGGGGAACTCCTGCGGCCTGCCCCAGGCACGGACGACGATATTGTCCTCGGAGGAGTGCCCCGCCAGCACAGCGGGGTCGGGAATGTTGGGCACCTCCAGAAGAAGGGGACGCAGTTTCTCCTCCAGTGCCGTCAGCTCGCGTTCGTCGCTGGCCACCTCGTCCGATAATAGCCTCATCTTTGCGATCATGCCCTGCATCTCGGACTCTAGCTGTGGGGCCTTCTGCTCCTGCTGCTGTAGCTTGCCTATCTCCTTGCTCAACCTCCGCTGCTCAGCCCTCTGTCCTTCCACCACCTGGAGCAGCTTGCGGCGCTGCTGGTCTAGCGAAAGGATATCGTCCACTATCGCGGCCTTTTCACCGCGCTTCTCAAGCGCCTGTCTGAGGACATCGGGGGTTTCACGGACCAACTTCACATCTATCACGGCTCTGCCTTAGCCTTCAACTGCGGGAACAGGATGACCTCACGAATGGACTGGCAATTGCCGAGCAGCATCATCAGTCGGTCTATGCCTACGCCCAGGCCGCCGGTCGGGGGCATGCCATATTCCACAGCCAGTAGAAAGTCCTCATCGGCCACCTCGGCCACCTCCTCGTCATCCCTCCTCTCACTCAACTGCTTTTCGAACCGTCGCCGTTGTTCCAGAGGGTCATTGAGCTCAGTGAAGGCATTGGCTACCTCCAGGCACCCGGCAAAGCCCTCGAAACGCTCGACCAGGGTATCGCTGCCCGGCTTTTTCTTGGCCAGAGGCGACATGTCCAGGGGATAGTCCACCAGGAACGTTGGCCGGACGAGTCCTGGCTCGACATAGATGGATATCAGCTCGTCAATCAGGCGACCTCGGCCCTTTGTCGGGTCAACTTGCATGCCAAGCTCCTTCATCCTGCAGCGTAGAGAGCTGGCGTCGGGATGGGCCTCAAAATCAATGCCACAGGCTTGCTCGATGGCCTCCCGCAGGGCAATCCGCTTCCATGGCGGTGAGAAGTCAATGGTGTGTTCGCCGAAGGTCACCCTGGTGGTCCCCAGTACCTCAGTCGCGACATGCGACACCAATTCTTCCACCAGGAGCATGACGTCATTGTAGTCGGCATAGGCCTGGTAGCTCTCCATCATGGTGAACTCCGGATTGTGTCGCGTAGAGATGCCCTCGTTCCGGAATACCCGCCCGAGCTCAAAGACCCTGTCCATGCCCCCTATTATCAGGCGCTTCAGGTATAGCTCCAGCGCAATGCGCAAGTAGAGGTCCTGGTCCAGCGCATGGTGGTGCGTGATGAAGGGGCGTGCCAGCGCCCCGCCAGGCTGTGGCTGGAGCACAGGCGTTTCAACCTCAATGAAGCCCTTACCCTCCATGAAGCGCCTCACCGAAGATATCACTGTGCTGCGCAGCAGGAACAGTGCTCTCACCTCCTCGGCGGAGACGAGGTCGAGATAGCGCTGGCGGTATCTCTTCTCGGTATCCTCCAGCCCATGCCACTTCTCCGGGAGCGGTTGGAGAGACTTGGCAAGCAGAGTGCAGTTGAGGGATTGGAGCGTAATCTCACCCGTCCTGGTACGGAACAGTTTGCCTCTGACTCCGATGAAGTCCCCGATGTCAAGCTCCCTGACAAACTCAAAGGCCTGCTGGCCGACCAGGTCGGCGCGGAAACACACCTGGACCTTACCCGAGCCGTCGCGCATATCTAAGAAGGACAGCTTGCCCATGTGACGGGCGGCGGTGATGCGCCCGGCAAGCGCCAGCTCGGGACCAGATTCGAGCGCACTGTCCCGTTCCAGTTGCTGGAACAGGGCGATGGCCTCTTGGTTGCTATGCGAGCGCGGAAAGCGTGGAGGGTAGGGGTCTATCCCCTGAGCCCGGATGGCTTCGAGTTTCCGGATTCGTTGCTGGATGACGGCGTTCAGTCGTGACATCAAAGACCAGCGGTTGTATGGCAAAAGCGCTTCCGGCGCTATTCTATCACAGGGAGGAACAGGATGAGATGTCCTGTAGTCTGGATGTGCTACTCGACCCTGAGCACGCGGAGCGTCAGGGTACCCGCTGGCACTGGTATCGACACCCTGGAGCCAGCCTTCTTCCCCAGCAGGGCACGGCCAACAGGCGAGTCGCAGGAGATTTTTCCTTCCAGCGGGCTGGCCTCAACCTGGTCAACGATAATGTAACGCTCTTCTTTCCCATCCTGGTCACGGACCGCCACCTGAGAACCCAGCTTGACCGTGGCGGAAGAGCGAGGTGAGCTCCTGACTACCGCGCTGTTGATTATGGACTCGAGCTTGAGTATCTTGCCTTCGAGAAGCGCCTGCTCCTCCTTGGCATAGTCGTACTCGGCGTTGTTTTCTGTCCCGCCCATCTCCTTGGCGCGCTTGATCTTCTCCGCCACCTCGCGCCTGCCTGCCGAGCGCAGTTCCTCGAGTTCCATTTGGAGTTTATCTAGAGCCTCACGGGTCAAGAAGTGCTTCTTTTCCATAAACTCCTCCAAGACACCTCCGCTGGGGAATGGGAGTAACCGATACCAAACGCTCCAAACCACCTTGAAGATAAGTCATCAGGCCATACCTAGCTCTGGGAAGGTTTTATTGTATAGCATATTCACTTTGTTGTAAAGAAGGGGTATAATTGCACGGCACCTAATTCTGCTTGCTGGAGGAAGTCTGAATATGGTAGCACTGTGCGTTGCTTCACCCGCAGGGCAGGTGGGGAAGACAGCCTTGTGCGCAGGCATAGGGAGAAGACTGCAGAACGATGGGAAGAGGATAGGTTTTTTCAAGCCCATCTCCATCATCACAGAACCGAAGACTCCGGGTGCCACAGACAGAGACTCTGCATTCCTGAAAGAGACGCTGGAACTGCATGAGCCACTGGAGTTGGTCTGCCCCCTGAGAATGACCTCTGCGGAACTGCAGGCCTCAACCAAAACCAGCAAGTCCGACATAGTGACAAAGATTCAGAACGCGTACCGGGAGGTCGTCCGTGCCAAGGACGTGGTGGTGATAGAGGGACCATCCGGACTGAGCAGGGACAGCGCTGGAGCCTCATTGCTGGCAGACATCCTGGGCACAACCGAGGCCTGGATGCTCATTGTGCTCCAGTATTCAGGCGGCCCGTGGAAGGCAGAACTGGGCAGCATGGACAGCAGCCTCAAGGCAAAGCTGCTGGGCGCAGTGGTGAACGGCGTCCCGGCAAACAAGATGGCAGAAAAGGCGAAGCTGACATCAGGGCTGGATGCACAGGTGTTCGGCGTCCTGCCTCAGGACAGGACCCTGCTGGGCCTGAGCGTAAAGGAGCTGGGGGAGATTGTGGGCGCCGTAGAGGTGACACCCGCTGACGGCACCGGCGAACTGGTGGAAAACATCATGCTGGGCGCTGCCGGCCTCGACCCCGGACCACAGTACTTCGGCCGGAAGTCCAACAAGGCGGTGATAGTCCGCGGTGAACGCTCCGACATGCAACTGGCGGCAATGGAAACTCCTACCAGGTGTCTGGTGTTGACCGGTGGCGTCAAGCCCATTGACGCGGTGCTAAGGCAGGCTGAGCGTCGCAAGGTGCCCATCCTGGTTACAGAGCAGGACACACGTACAGCGATGTCACGGCTGGAGCAAGCCCTGAGCAAAGTCACCTTCTCGCACGAGCAGAAGCTGAGGAAATTCGACGAGCTGGTCTCGCAGCACTTCGACTTCAAGGCGCTGTATAAGGCGCTGGGCATATAAAGCTAGCCGCTCTCAACGGCCAGTGTCGAGGGGCATCTCTGTCTCAGGACACACCGGCGGCACAGAGGCTTCCTCGCCCTGCAGACCAGCCTGCCGTGCCTGATCAGGTAGATGTGGAAGGGATAGACCCTTTCCGCAGGGAGCACACCCTCCAGGAGTCCTTGTGCCCTGTTTGCCGTAGCCGCACCTGGTACCAGTCCTAGCCGCCGGGCTACACGTAGCACATGTGTGTCCACCGGCAGGGCGGGCATCCCCAGCGAGAAAAGCAGGACGCACGCCGCCGTCTTGGGACCGACGCCCGGCAATTCCTCCAGCCACTTCCTGGCCATCTCCAGGGGCAGGTCACGCAGAAAGCTCAGGTCCAAATCACCCCTGCGGCGTAAAATCTCTTTCAGCATCACCTGGATTCTGCCTGCCTTGATGTTCCCCAACCCACCACTGCGGATAGCTGCGGCCACCTGCGCCTCGTCGGCCTTCAAGATGCCCTCCCACGTGGGAAACGTGGAGATGAGACAGGAATAGGCACGGTCAGAGTTGACATCCGAGGTGTTCTGAGAGAGGACCGTCCGCACCAGCTCCGATACCGGGGATGACGTAGTCTGCCTAGGCAGCGGGCCGTATTCCCTTTTCAGTTGTCCGAGCACCCAGCGGGTAGTGACCGGGTCCGACAACTACGGCTCCAGCTCCCTGAGATGGCAGGTATCGTTGAGGCGCAGGGCCACCGACAGGCCGTCACGCATCTCGAAGATGCTCACAGCGCAGTTGTCCTGCCCTACGTGCCAGAAACGGGAGGTATCAAGACCCAGCAGGTGCAGCACCAGGAGACGGCACACCACTACGTGAGATACTACAACCACGGACTGGCCGGCATGCTTCAAGGCCAGCGCGTCCACTGCGGCGGCTGCCCTGGCCCGTACCTCCTCCATGCTCTCTCCGCCAGGGAAGCGGGTCAGTTGCGGGCCGTCGCGCCACTGAGCGAAGACGCCGGGGTCCCGCTCCTCGGCCTCGCGCAGGCTCAGGCCCTGCCAGTACCCGTAGTCTACGTCTGTGACTCCCTCCAGCGGGACGACGACGAGGCCCAGGCGCCGTGCCACGACCTCAGCAGTCCTGAGGGCACGTTTCAAGGGGCTGCTGTACAATGCCGCCGCCCCCAGCTCGGACAGCGTGGCTGCGGCGGCCTCGGCCTGCTTCAACCCCGTCTGGTTCAAGTCTATATCTGCCCTGCCCCTGAACCGTTCCTCGCGGTTCCACTCTGTCTGTCCGTGTCTGACCAGTATGATCCGGGTAGGCAATGCTCTCTCCTCGGGACACGACGAACGGAAAAGTCGTGCTGAAATGGTACCGGCGCAGCCAGTCCAAGTCAAGGTCAGGGAAAGGACGGCTGCCACCCTTCGACGTGCTCAGGGTGGCATGTTTGTGAACAGCTCCGGGGTAGGAGATTGGACTACCTGCCTCAGTGGGAAGAGCGCTCCGTACCGAACATGTCAGACCCCCGCTCTGGTTGACGGCCTACAGGGTGTCCCATATACTACGAAGCCTGGGAGGGGTGACCGAGTGGCCTATGGTGACGGTCTTGAAAACCGTTTCCCGATTTATCGGGACGTGGGTTCGAATCCCACCCCCTCCGCTGTCAGGTCGCACACAGTGTTCCACATAAGATTTCAGGAGGCAAGATGAAGGTCCACGAATACCAGGCCAAGGCACTCATGGCCCAGTCCGGCATCCCCGTCCCGCGCGGAGAGGTGGCAACTACACCCGCCGAAGCAGGGGCTATCACTGCCCGGCTGGGTGGCAAGGCAGTGCTCAAGTCGCAGGTGTATGCTGGCGGCAGGGGTAAGGCGGGCGGCATCAGGACCGCCAGCTCACCACAGGAGGCCGAGCAGATAGCGAAGCATCTCCTCGGCAGCAGGCTGGTCACCCACCAGACCACGCCCGAGGGTGTTCCGGTAAACAAACTCCTGGTGGAACAACCCATAGACATCGCCAGCCAGATGTACCTGAGCATAGTCGTGGACGGCGCAAGCCGCCTTCCCGTGATGATGGCCTCCGAAGCGGGCGGCATGGATATTGAGGAGGTGGCCCGCGACCATCCGGAGAAGATCATCAAGACCTACATAGACCCGGCCACGGGGTTCCAGGCCTATCAGGGCCGGAGGCTCGCCTACGGCGTCAGACTGAAACAGGAACTCATCCGGCCTGCCACTGCTCTTATGACGAACCTGTACCGCCTGTTCGAGGTCAACGACTGCTCACTGGCCGAGATAAACCCCCTGGTGGTGACCACCAAGGGTGACCTGCTCGCAGTTGATGCCAAGCTCAACTTCGACGACAATGCGGATTTCCGGCACAAGGACATCGAGGCCCTGCGCGACGAGGAGCAGGAAGACCCCATCGAGGTCCGAGCCAAAAAGTCGGGTATCCAGAATTATGTAAAGGTAGACGGCACCATCGGCTGCATGGTGAACGGTGCCGGCCTGGCCATGGCAGTGATGGACCTCATCACTTTGTCCGGTGGCAGGCCCGCCAACTTCCTGGACATCGGCACTGCCAACAACCCCGACAGAGTGGTCAACTCGTTCAAGATATTCATGGCCGACCCTTCAGTCAAGGCCATACTGGTCAACATCTTCGGCGGCCTGGCCAGGGTGGACATCATCGCCCAGGGCATCATCGAGGCCCACAGGCAGATGAAGATAACGATGCCCCTGGTCATCCGTCTGGCGGGCACAAACGTGGCCGAAGGCAAGCGCATGCTCAAGGAATCCGGGCTGAAGTACATCGAGGCCGCGGACTTCCAGGACCTCGCGCAGAAGGCCGTCAAAGCAGCAAAAGGAGGCATGGTCCGTTGAGCATACTCATCAACAGAAACACCCGACTGCTTGTCCAGGGCATGACTGGCGGCGAGGGCAGCTTCCATGCCGAACGCTGCCTGAAGTACGGCACCAAGGTGGTGGCCGGGGTCACGCCGGGCAAGGGAGGCTCCCAAGTCCTGGGAGTTCCCGTATTCGATACCGTCGAGCAGGCTGTGGCCAGCACAGACGCTAATGCGAGCATCATCTTCGTACCGGCCCCGTTCGCCGCTGATGCCATCCTGGAGGCCGCAGATGCCAGCCTCAAGGTGGTGGTCTGTATAACCGAAGGGATACCGGTGATGGACATGGTGCGGGTACATCGCCACTTGAACAAGGACACCACCCGCCTGATCGGGCCTAACTGCCCTGGCGTCATATCGCCGGGAAAGTGCCTGGCCGGGATAATGTCGGGTGACATCCACATGCCGGGAAGTGTGGGGGTTGTATCGCGCAGCGGCACCCTCACCTACGAGGCGGTCGCCCAACTGACCAACCTGGGTATAGGGCAGTCCACGTGTGTGGGAATCGGTGGCGACCCGCTTCCGGGCAGCACCTTCGTGGACATACTGAAGCTCTTCCAGAAGGATGCCGAGACCAAAGCCATAGTACTCATCGGCGAGATCGGCGGCACCATGGAACAGGATGCTGCCGAGTTCATCCACCAGGAGGTCACCAAGCCGGTGGTGGCATTCATCGCCGGCAGCACAGCCCCGCCAGGACGCCGCATGGGACACGCCGGCGCCATAATCAGCGGCAGCTCCGGTAGAGCTCAAGACAAGGCAGCAGCACTGAGGAGGGCAGGCGTCACTATCTGCGACAATCCGGCCGAAATCGGGCTAACAACAAAAAAGGTGCTGGCAAAGCCTTAGCGCTCTACGCTAACTTTGCTCAGTAGAGGGTATCCCAGCGGGGTCAGGGAATAGCCCTTCACATACGGCTTGACCAGCACATAGTTGCGGCCAAAGAATAGCGGCAGGACAGCGGCATCTTCCACGATGGTGTTCTCCGCCTCCAGATACATCCTCAGCCGGGCGGCAGGGTCCTGCTCGATTGCAGCCTCGTCCAGCAGCTTGTCCACCACAGTGCTACTGTACTCCCCGGCGTTGTTCTCCGCCCCCGTGCGGAAGAGGATGTCCAGAAAGTTCTGCGGGTCGGGGTAGTCGGCTACCCAGCCCAAATCATACATCTCATCCTTCTCTTCCCGCAGGAAGTAGAAAAAGACCTCTGGCTCCAGTTGCCTGACCCGCACCTCTACCCCCAGGTTCCTCCGCCACTCCTCGATGACCCCGCCCAGGAGTCCCGAGATGTTGCCTCCCCAGCCAGCAGTCGTGAGCGTAATAGGGGGGAGCTTAGTCACATCGCCGTACCTAGAGGCCGCGATGAACTCCCTGGCCTTCTGCGGGTCAAAGCGTGACCCGCAAACGCTGCTGTCATAGCCGGGAAGGCCGGGTGGCACAACGCCGTATGCCACTGATACCGCATCCTGCATCGCCAGGCTGATCACCCTATCCTTGTCAACGGCATGGGAAAAGGCACGGCGAACGTTCACATCGTCGAAAGGAGGCCTCGAGGCGTTGAAGCCGATATAGTAAAAGCTCAGCTCAGGGTACATCCTGAGCTCCTTCGAGAGCGCGTTGTTAGGGTCAGTCACCAGACCCATGTAGGCTCCGCCAGTATAGGCGACGTCTATCTCACCGCTCTGATACAAGACCATGGAACTTCCGCTCCACAGCTCGAAGGCCACTTCCTTCAGCTTCGCCTTCTCACCATAGAAGTCGTCGTTGCGGCTGAGCACGAACAACTCGTCCTTCCGCCACTCTTTGAGCTTGAACGGGCCGGTGCCGTTAGGACGCTGCCACCACGACCCTCCGACCTCAACATTGGCCCTGTCCACCACAAAGGCCACAGGGTAGGACAGCTTCGAGAGGAAGTACGCCTTGGGGCCATCTATGGTGACCTCC
Organism: Chloroflexota bacterium; assembly: GCA_040754215.1. GTDB lineage: Bacteria > Chloroflexota > Dehalococcoidia > JACPPY01 > JACPPY01 > JBFMDE01. Next base: position 22,773 of record JBFMDE010000005.1, on the reverse strand, counting down.
AGCGTATAGTCATCCAGTACCCTGACCCCACTCAACTCGGCAGTTCTCCCCACCAGCATGTCAGCAGCCCCTACGATGTCTCCCAGGTAGGTCCCCGCTGTCCTCGACCCCGTCGCCGGGTCAAGCGCTCTCTCCCAGGAATACTTGAAGTCCCCAGCCTTCACCGCCCTGCCATCATGGAACTTGGCGTCATGCCGTAGGTGAAAGGTGAACACCCTGCCATCCTGGTTCTTGTCCCACCTCTCTGCAATGTCGGGGGTCAACTCCAAGTCCTCGTCGAGCTTCACCAATCCGCTGAATATCTGCATTATGTAAAGGCCCGACGCGGCCTCTCCCGCCACCGCGGGGTCCAGAGTGAAGGGGCCGGTATCCGCCAGCCTGAGCGTTCCCTGCCCCGTGGACGTCGGTGGCGTGGGGGACAACGTACCCGTGCTCGGGCGGCATCCCACCCCGCTGGACACCACCAGGGCCAACCCCACGAGCAACACTCTCCAGGTGGTTGATGCCACAGGCCGTCTCCATGCCGGTGCAGTACCCCTGTGCAGCATCCCTACATCAGCCCCCCGGCCTTCATGCTGAGATGGCCTGAGTCACACACAATGAGGTGGTCCAGCACCCCGATGCCCATCAGTTCCCCCGCCGAGGCCAACCGCCTGGTCATCGCGACGTCCTCCTCCGAGGGCTGGGGGTCGCCGGAGGGGTGATTATGCACCAGTATCACCGATGCTGCGCTGGCAGCGATAGCAGGCTGAAACACCTCTCTGGGATGGACAACGCTGCTGTCCAGACTACCCTTCGAGACATGCTCCACAGCGATGACATGGTTCCGTGTATCCAGCAAGACCACCAGGAAGTGTTCCTTCTTCTTCCCTTTCAGTCCCGCCCTGACCTCCCTGACCACGTCGTCCGGCCCTTTGACGGTGGCTCCCGACCCCGCCTCTCCCTGGCCCTCCAGCCTCCTGCTGACCTCCAGGGCGGCTTTCAACTGGGCGGCCTTGGCCGGCCCGACTCCGTTCAACGCGCACAGCTCCTCGAGCGATGCACTGAGGACCCCTTTCAGGCTGCCGAACCTGCTCAGCAGTTTCTGGGATGTCATGGTCACCGGTTCGCCCTTCACACCACGGCCCAGGATAATGGCCAAGAGCTCGGCAGCCGAGAGCGCCTCGGCGCCGAACTTGGACAGCCTCTCACGCGGACGCTCGGAGAGTGGCATGTCACGCACCGTGAAGGTCTTGCTTGACGAATGCTCCTTCACGTCAGACCGACTTCCCTTCGGTTTTCTGGGCATAGTTGCCCCCTAAACCAGCGCCGGTTCCAGCTGCCGGGAAAGCGACGTCTGCACCCCGATGCTTCTCCGCCACAGGGTATCGAGACCATCCTGGTCGAAGCCGTATACCTGCCTCAGGGCCTGGTCATAACCGCTTCCCTGGCGGAACACATTCAACAACTCGAGCATCCTTTCCCTGCCATGTTCCCGGATGAGATACGCCACCAGGCTGTAGCTCTGAGCATAGGAGATGTATGCTTGTTCCGTAATCGCAGAGAAAGGGCTCGACAGGCTCCGCACCGAGAGCAACTTGTTCTCCGAGATGGCCTTGTCGAGCCATGCCTTGGTGTCCGGACTCATGTCTCCCTCTCCGTACGTCGCCAGGCCCTCTTCCAGCCACGTGGGGAGGCCGGCACCGTAGCTATTAAAGGTCAACCCACCGACAACCCAGTGTGTCAACTCATGCGCCACCGCCCTCTTGCCCCATGACAGCGCCGAAGTGGGAATGCCGATAGCTATGATGTTGTAGCTCACGAAGGCGACTCCACCGGTCCACTCCTGAGGGAACAGCAAAGCACCACGCAAGTCGGCAGCGCTGGCATATACATAGATCCCCACCTTCCCGGGTGGTGAAGCCCCGGTATCCGCGGAAAGCCGCTGCAGCGCCTGCTGTGCTGAAGCCAGGAGCTCATCGGCGAAAGGACGCCCTCCCTCGTACCACAATAGGGTGACCGCGCCCTCGGTCACCGCCTGCCATTTGTACCTGTCGTCCTCAAATGACACATTCGTCGGACTTGAAGCTGAACTCCTGCCCGCGGCATCCTCTGCCGTCCACCAGTACTGGAGCACTGCCCCGGGAGGCAACCCCCCCTTCCGCATGTCCCACAGCCACGAAGTATCAACCACCAGCGCCGGGCGGAACTGTGCCCAGGCCTCGCTGGTAACCAGCGCGTAGTTCTGCCTCTCCACAGTGTAGTGCAGCCTCAGTTCCATGATGTCGGCATCGCTTTCGGCCTTCACCATGAACAGCATCGAATTGGGAAAGGAGACCTGTACCGAGGTCTCAAGGGTTATCCCGGATGTGGAGGCCCTGGACACCATGCCAGGCAGGACCAGGGCGGATGCGACCGTGAGGATTGCCGCCAGGCACAACGCCAAGGCCAGCAGACGCGATTCCTGGTACTTCACTTACCCTCGCCGATCCTCGACCTCAGTAAGGCCTCCATGAAGCCATCCAGGTCACCGTCAAGCACTGCAGAGGTGTTGCCGGTCTCATATCCGGTGCGATGGTCCTTTACCATATGGTAGGGGTGCAGGACATAGCTCCGAATCTGGTTGCCCCATCCGGCCTCAATGCGCTCCCCCTTCAGCTTTGCCCTCTCCTCTTGCTTCTTCTGCAGCTCCACCTCCAGAAGTCGCGCGTAGAGGATCTTCATCGCGATCTCCCTGTTGCGCAGTTGAGAGCGCTGACTCTGACAGGTTGCAGCGATGCCTGTGGGTAGATGGGTCACTCGCACTGCACTGCTCGTCTTCTGCATGTGCTGTCCACCAGGGCCGCTGGAGCGGAAGGCCTCGACCTTGATCTCTGCCGGGTCAATCTTGAAGTCAACGTTTTCCTCGGCCTCGGGCAGCACTTCAACGAGGACGAACGAGGTGTGCCGTGCGTGGTCGTAGTCGAAAGGGGAGAGTCGCACCAACCTGTGCACCCCATGTTCAGAAACAAGGTGCCCGTAAGCATGCTCGCCCTTGACCTCAACGACGGCGCTCTTGATCCCCGCCTCGATGCCCGGCGAGGTGTCCAATACCTCGGCAGCAAAGTTACGCCGTTCAGCCCAGCGCAGGTACATGCGCAACATCATTTCAGCCCAGTCCTGGGACTCCGTGCCTCCGGCACCGGCGTGTATGGCCAGGATCGCATTCCGCGAGTCATACTCACCCTGGAAAAGCAGGCCGAACTCTAACTGACCCAGGCGCGAGGTCAACCGCGCAACCGCAGCATCCACCTCTCCCTGAAAGGAGTCGTCCTTCTCCTCCACGGCCAAGGCGACCAGTCCGGAGAGGTCAGCGACCTCCTTTTCTACACTCCGCCACGTCTGCACCGACTCCTTGAGTGCACTCAGCCGGCTCATGACCGCCTGTGCCCGCCTCGTGTCCTGCCAGAAGTCCGGCTGAGAGGCTTCCTGCTCCAGACCGGCTATCTCCTTTTCCTTGCTCGCTATGTCAAAGACGCACCACGATGTCAGAAATTCGGGAATGCAGCGCGTTCAACTGTTCCAGTAACTGTTCCATATCCCAATGGTCCTCCTATCCATACTGCCTTCAGCCAGATTCCTTGTCCGATCTCTGCCACAGGTCGAGTCGTCAGTGTCTCACAGACTTCGTCGCTGGGAGTTCACCCACCGACGCCAGATGGGCCAGCCTCAGCGGCTCAGGCAACCGGTAACCGCGGCAGCATGCCTGTGTCCAGTGGAGTGCCGATGGCAGGTCTACTTTATGACCTATGGACACGTACACAGGGGTGGCACGTTCCTTGGTCCTCACTGCCGCGCCAATCACCTCTCCCCCATCCACAAGCTCCACCCACGACCCCCGTCCTTCTCCCACAGGTCCATGTGTCCCGCACAGCACAGACTTGGCGCAACCGATTGTCGGCCTGTCCAGGAGAAGGCCGAGGTGAGAGGCCAGCCCCATCCGCCGTGGATGGGCAATCCCCTGACCGTCAACCAGCACCAGGTCCGGCAGAGACGAGAGCCTCTTCCAGGCCCCCAACACCAACGGCGACTCCCGGAAAGAGAGAAGGCCAGGGATATAAGGAAAGGAAAACTCTGCTGAATAGGTCCTGACCTCCAGCAGCGTAAGGTCGGGGTATCTCACCAGCACCACAGACCCAGTGCCCACTCCTCGCCAACGAGGGTAAGAGGCGTCCACGCCAGCGACCACTCGAGTTGTACCAACTTCACTATGCCTGGATACCAGGCCTGCCAGCCGACGTTGTACCTCGCGCGCCTCTTCAGGGTTTATCCGCCAGTCATGCAGGTCTCGAACCATCATGCCCGCCCGCCTACCCACACAGCTCTCCTCATGAAGAGCGGATATACCGCGCCAGCGTCCACCGTTCAGGGCAGGTTCCACTCCATCACCACCCAGTCCTCCCTGTGGAAACCACACGCCTCGTAGAACCCCTGAACGCCGATATCATCTTTTCTCACCAAGGCATTGAGCCTGGGGATACCCCTCTCCCTCACCCTGTCCTCCAATGCCTTTATCAACGCAGAGCCCACTCCCTGACCGCGGAACTTCGGGTCAACGCCATAGTTGTGGCACCAGGCACGTCTCCCGTCCCAGGCCCCCATCGCCACTCCGACGACTGTGCCATTCAGGTCTGCAACCAAGAAGAGGTCGGGGTCGCGCTCCAATCGCATCTGGGCTTCCTTGCGCCCCTCTGGCATAGGCACGTTGCACATGTCCCAGATCTGCGCCACCTGGTTGTAGTCGTTCATGGTGAAACGTCGTATCTTGAGCTTGAGCTTCAATCTAGCCTCCTCTGCCAATCGTGGTCCGGGCCAGCGTACCACCGGCGTCCGCGCAAAGCTGCCCAGCTTGCCGCGTCATTTTATCACAACAGTACGGCGACTGCGAACGAGTTCACCATGAGCCGGCAGGAGCCCGTGCCGGCCGCGCACGCTCCCATGCCAGAACGTCATCAACCACTTAACCGTATCTGTAAACGCTCGTTGTTGCGCCCCATGACGGGGAGTGGTATAATCCCGCTTCGGCAATTTGGCCATGAGGGTCTAGACTTGTTGACACAGTTCGGACACGTTGGCCTGTTCCTGATAGTCGTAGTCCTCTTCGCTGCCAGCCTTCCTATAATCGCCTTCTTTATCCGTCTCTTCGGCATGGTGCCCATCAAGCCCAACCCCACCAAGATGGCCCCCTACGAGTCCGGCATGGTCACCGTGGGCAAGAGTTGGCTCCAATTCAACTTCCGCTACTACACCTACGCGCTGCTGTTCGTGGCCCTGGACGTCACGGCCGTGCTACTCTTCGCCTGGGGGGTAAACCTCAAGGTACTGGGCACCTTCGGCCTTGTCACCGCCTTGGTATTCATCGCCATACTCGCAGTCGGATATCTCTATGCCTGGAGGAAGAGGACCCTCGAATGGAAATAGAGCCAGGGCTGCCTGTATATTCCAGTCACGAGCTCAACGTCGCAGAGGGCGCCGAGGTCGAGCGCATGCGCAGAACCATGGACCAGCCGATCCCCGACCCCGCGGACTGGCTGGAGGAGAGGGAGCTGTCGCGCAACATACTGCTCACCACGGTAGACAAGGCCGTACAATGGGGACGCCACTATTCCACCTGGCCGGTCAACTTCGGTCTGGCTTGCTGTGCTTTCGAGATGATTTCCCTGGCTGCGTCCCGCTTCGACGTATCCCGTTTCGGGATGGAGCTCCTCCGGGCCTCGCCGCGCCAGGCAGACCTCATGTGGGTCTGCGGCACCCTCACCTGGAAGATGGCACCCGCATTGCGACGCATCTACGACCAGATGCCTGAGCCTAAGTGGGTCCTGGCGATGGGCGTGTGTGCCATCAGCGGCGGCACGTTCCGAGAATCGTACGCGGTGGTCCCCGGCGTCAACTGCATCGTGCCCGTGGACGTGTACGTGCCCGGCTGTCCCCCACGCCCTGAGGCATTGATGTATGGCGTGATGAAGCTACACGAAAAGATCATGTCCCAGAGCGTGACCCGCTACTTCAGCATCCCTCTCATCACCAGGGGAGCGAAATAGAGAAATGACGGTTGCCCTTTCCGGCAAAGGAGTAACTGAAGAGCTCGCAAAACGTATCCCTGGGGCTATCGTTTCTTCCGACGACAAGGGCATCATCATAGCAAGCGATAAACTCCTTCCCGTCGCCGAGTTCCTGAAGAGCTCGCAGTTCGCCCTGGATTACCTGGCCAACCTGACCGCCGTGGACTACATGGACTACTTCGAGGTGGTGTATCACCTGTTTTCGCTGCAACACAATCAAAGCCTCACCCTCAAGACCCGGTGCTACGACAGGGAAAGACCTGCCGTACCCTCCGTGGTCTCGGTGTGGTGCGGGGCAGACCTTCAGGAGAGAGAAGTCTACGACCTCATGGGCATCGCCTTTGAAGGACACCCGAACCTCAAGCGTATCGTGCTGTGGGAGGGCTTCCCGGGACACCCACTCAGGAGAGACTACCTGTGACGGAACTGCGCACCGAGCCATTCGTCTTGAACATGGGTCCACACCACCCTTCGACCCATGGCGTGTTCCGCATGAGGGTCACCTTCGACGGTGAGGTAGTGGTTGACGTAGAGCCCATGTTCGGGTACTTGCACCGAGGCATAGAGAAGCTCGCCGAGGGGCGCACCTACACCCAGAACATACCTCTCACCGACAGGCTGGACTATCTTGCCTCCATGACCAACAACTGGGGTTATGTGCTCGCGGCGGAGAAGCTGGCCGGCATCCCTGTGCCCGAACGCGCAGAGTACCTGAGGGTCATCGTCGGAGAGCTGATGCGCATCGCCAGCCACGCGATGGCGATCGGGTTCCTGCTCAACGAGCTCGGCGCCTTCTTCACTCCCTTCATGTATATGTACCGCGAGAGGGAGAAGATTCTCGACCTGTTCGAGATGCTGTGTGGCCAGCGCCTTACCTACAACTACATGCGCATTGGCGGAGTGAGTCACGATGCGCCGCCGGAGTTCTGGCCCGCGGTGAAGCGTTTTGTGCGAGAGATGCCAAGCTATATAGACGAGTACGAGCGACTCCTCACCACCAACGAGATACTTCTCGCACGTACCAAGGGGGTAGGCATACTACCCCGTGACCTGGCGATCAACTCTTCCGCCAGCGGCCCGTTCCTGCGCGCCAGCGGCGTGGACTGGGACCTCCGCCGCAAGGACCCCTACTCCATATACGACCGCTTCAAGTTCGACGTGCCGGTGGGGACAGCAGGGGACGTCTATGACCGCTACTGGTGCCGGATGCAGGAGATGCGGCAGAGCTGCCGCATACTGGAACAGGCCCTGAAGCAGATACCCAGGGGAGAGGTCCGCACCCCGGTGCCACACCTGCTCCGCCCGCCGGTGGGAGAGGTCTATGGACACATCGAAGCGCCGCGTGGAGAGCTGGGCTTCTACCTGGTGAGCGACAACTCCATCGCCCCCTACCGCTTCCACGTGCGTCCCTCCACGTTGATCAACATAACCACCCTCCGCCAGATGAGCCTGGGCTGGAAGCTGGCCGACCTGATAGCGATATTCGGCAGCATAGACGTGGTGCTGGGGGAGATAGACCGCTGATGGCAATCGCAGACCAGGCACTGAACCTGCAGGGGTCGCAGCTTCAGGCTGCCCTGCCGCCGGACTGGCCCGGAGGCCAGTGGTGGCACCTGCTCTTCTTCGTGGTCCTGATCATCGCCTTCGCGCTGGTCATGATCATCGTCTTCATCTACGCTGAACGCAGGGGAGTGGCCCGCTTCCAGATCAGGCTGGGGCCAAACCGTGCCGGACCCGAGGGCGTCCTCCAGGCCTTTGCCGACCTCATCAAGCTGCTGCTCAAGGAGGACATAGTTCCGGCCAAGGCGGACGGGCTGGTTCACTTGCTGGCGCCCCTTATCACCGTCATCCCCGCATTCGCGGTCTTCGCAGTGGTGCCGATATTCGGCAACGGAGCCCTGCTCGCCGACCTCAACGTGGGCATCCTGTACATGATAGCGATCAGCTCTGTGGGCACAGTGGGCATCTTCATGGCCGGGTGGGCCTCCAGCAACAAGTACACCCTTATCGCGGCCATGCGCGGCGTGGCCCAGATGGTGAGCTATGAAATCCCGATGGTGCTCTCGGTCCTGGGTGTGGTATTCATCGCCGGCACCCTTTCACTGAACACCCTCGTCAACTCCCAGAACATCCCCTACATCCTGCTCCAGCCGCTGGCCGCCATCATCTACTTCCTCGCCATGTCTGCGGAGATCAACCGCAGCCCCTTCGACCTCCTGGAGGCGGAGTCAGAGATAATAGCCGGATACCATACTGAATACTCGGGGATGAAATTCGCGCTCTTCTATGTGGCGGAATACGGCCATGCGGTTGCCGCTTCGGCCCTCTTCTCGACCTTCTTCCTCGCGGGCTGGAAGGGCCCGTGGCTGCATCCGATAATCTGGCTGGTCATCAAGATGGTGGCCGTGTTCTTCGTTGGTTTCTGGGTCAGGGCCACCCTGCCCCGACTGCGCGTGGACCAGCTCATGGGCTTCGCCTGGAAGGGGCTCCTGCCCCTGGCCGTCATCAACCTGGTCATCACCGCCATTGAAGTGCTTTTCTGGCCCGAGGGCTTCACCTGGGTGCTGGTCCCGGTCAACTTCGCCATAGCCGGAGCGCTCATCCTTCTCTGGCCCAGGATGTTCACCCTCGGTGGAGGAAGAGTTGAAGTCAAAGTTTGAGCACCCGTTTGGGACCGGCATCCTGAAGGGCATGACGGTCACGATGAAAAACCTGCTGGGGCGGGCGATAACGACCTCTTACCCCGAAGGCAGGCTCGTCATCTCCAGACGCTCCCGTGGCAATGAGTTCGTCTGGTATCCGAAAAGATGCACCGGGTGTGCCACCTGCGCCAAGGCCTGTCCCCAAGGCAACATCGAAATCGTCACAGGGCGAGGGAACAACAACTTCTACGAGGTTGAGAAGTTCGAAGTAGACACCGGACGCTGCATGTTCTGCGGCCTCTGCGTCGAGTCCTGCCCCTACGATGCCCTGTACATGGGGTACAGATACGAACTGGCCCGCTACCGCAGAGAGGAGCTGGTCCTCGGCAAGGAAGAACTGATCGAGACCCCGGAGAGACAGCCCTCCGGGTACTTCAGGCCGAATACAGAGAAGACGCTGCCCAAACAGACACTGCTGCTGGAACGGGCAGGCAGAAAGAAGAGCAGGAGCGCCCGGTAGTGACCTTCGACATCGTTTTCTGGATACTGGCGGTAATAGCCGTGGTCTCGGCACTTGCGGTGGTAGTGCTCCGCAATGTATTCCGCGCCGCCCTGGCCATGATGCTGTGTTTCTTCATGATAGCCGGCCTCTACGCCTCTCTCGGCGCAGACCTGCTTGCAGTGGTACAGGTACTCATCTACGTCGGTGCTATATCCATACTCATCATCCTCGCGATCATGCTGACCCGCGATGTGTGGCAGGCCAGCAGACCAAGCGCCGTGGGCATCCCTGCGGTCATCGCCTTTCTGCTCTTCGGCGCCGTGCTGGTATTCACGCTACTCAAGAGCCAGTGGAACACCGGAACCCTACCCGCCCCGGAACCTACTACAGCAGCACTGGGCGTCGCACTCTTCGGGAAGGGCGGGTTCATATTGCCACTGGAGGTTTCAGCCGCCCTGCTGCTGGCAGCGGTCATTGGTGCCATGCTCCTGATAAGAGAGAAGTAACGGGAAAGTCAAGGAGAGGAACGAAATGTCGGTAGGGCTGCAACACTATCTCATCCTCTCGGCCATCCTCTTCTCCATCGGACTCTACGGCGCTATGAGCAGGCGGAACGCCGTGGTCATCCTTATGTCCATCGAGCTCATGCTCAACGCAGCAAACATCGCGCTGGTTGCCTTCTCGAGATACCTGAATCCTCCCGTGTTGACCGGACAGGTTTTCGCCCTGTTTGTCATCGTGGTTGCCGCCGCCGAGGCCGTCGTGGGTCTGGCCATAATCATGGCCATCTACCGCGCGCGCAAGACGGTCGACGTGGACAAGGTCAACCTCATGAAATGGTAGGTACAGTATGTGGGTCCAGGTCAAGACAGCGTCGAACCTGATGATAGCCGAGGCATGGAAAGAGCTCTTCGAGGGCGAAGGAATACCCACACGGATATTGCCCGACACCACGAAGCCGGGTGTCGGCGAGTCCGCTACATACAGGGTCCTGGTATCTCAGGAGAAGGCGCACGTGATTGATGAGGTCCTGAGGAAACTGTGATGCCGCACCAGCTCGCTTGGTTCATCTGGACGCTACCGATATTCGCTTTCATAGTCATCACCTTCATTCTCCGTCCTTTCTTCAACCACAAGCCAGAGTGGAGCGGATATGCCACCATCGTCTCGATAGCAGCGTCCCTGGCGCTCTCCATATGGACACTGGTCGCGGTGATGCAGGCTCCCCATCATGTGCTCGAGATACCGGATGTAGAGTGGGTGCTGATAAACGGCTTCACCATCAAGATTGGCATGCTTGTAGACTCTTTGACCGCGGTGATGCTCGTGGTGGTGACCTCGGTATCACTGCTGGTACAGATATACTCCCAGGGCTATATGCACGGCGACCCGGGGTACCCCAGGTACTTCGCCTGGATGGCCCTGTTCACCGCCAACATGCTGGGCCTGGTGATGGCAGACAGCCTGGTCTTCATGTATGTCTTCTGGGAGGGCGTCGGCCTGTGCTCTTACCTGCTCATCGGGTTCTGGTTCCACAAGCCAGCGGCGGCCAATGCGGCCAAGAAGGCCTTCCTGGTCACCCGCCTCGGCGACTTCGGCTTCCTCGCCGGCATCCTCAGCCTCTACCTGTCCCAGCATACCTTTGACATCGAGACCCTGCGTCACGCGGCGATGACCGGGGCAATTGCGGGCACTACCCTCACCTGGGCCGCAGTCGGTATCTTTTCCGGCGCCGCAGGCAAGTCGGCCCAGTTTCCGCTGCACACATGGCTGCCGGACGCTATGGAAGGTCCCACTCCGGTCAGCTCGCTCATTCACGCCGCCACCATGGTGGCAGCCGGAGTATTCCTCGTAGCACGGACCTTCCCCCTCTTCGCCTACTCAGAACAGGCACTCAACGTTGTCGCCGGCATAGGAGCGTTCACCGCCATCTTCGCCGCGAGCATGGGCCTGGTGATGAACGACATCAAGCGCGTCATGGCCTACTCCACGGTCAGCCAGTTGGGCTACATGATGCTAGGCCTCGGCGCAGGTGGCCTCGCAGCCTACGCCTCGGGCGGGCACTTAGAGACAGAGGAGGCCGTCGCCATAGGCATCGCGGCCGGCATCTTCCACCTCTTCAATCACGCCTTCTTCAAGTGCCTCCTCTTCCTCGGCTCGGGCAGCGTGAACCATGCCACCGGCACGTTCGACATGCGCTACATGGGCGGGCTCCGCAAATACATGCCCTATACCACCGTGACCTTCGTCATCGCATCTCTAAGCCTGGCAGGCATCTGGCCCCTTGCCGGCTTCTGGAGCAAGGACGAGATACTGGCGGTGAGCTGGAGCTACACCCCGGTCTGGTTCTACCTCGCACTGGTCACGGTGTTCATGACTGCCTTCTACGTGTTCCGCGCGGTGTTCATGACCTTCGCCGGCGAATACCGGGGCGGCGAGCCAAGCAGTGCGCATGGCGCACATGGCTCCTCCGCACACGGCGCTCACCCGCCAAAGCCGCACGAATCACCGGCGGTCATGCTCGTCCCCATGGTCATCCTGGCAATCCTGTCAGTGGCGTCAGGCTGGGTCAACCTGAGCGGGGCCTTCACCTCCTTCCTCGGCCATCACGTCGAGGAGAAGACACTGCTGGAGGGGCTGTTCGGCATCTTCGCACACCCACTGCCCTGGGCATCGCTCATCGTAGCAGGCCTGGGCATCTTCCTGGCCTACGCCATGTACGCCAGGAAATGGATATCCGCCGAGGCGGTCGGCAGGGCGTTCTCCCCCATATACACCATGCTGTCGAGGAAATACTGGATGGACGAACTGTACGAGGGTGTCGTCGTCCGCTCGGCATTGTTGAACGGGCTGTTCCGCGGCAGTCAAGTGCTGGACGAAAAGGTAGTGGACGGGACTGCCAATGGCATCTCAGATGGAGCCATCCTGTTGGGTAGGGGCATACGGCGGACACAGACAGGACAACTACAAGGATACGCCGTAGCCATCGTCATAGGGATAGTGGCCATTCTGGTGGGCTTCTACTTCTGGCACTGAAGGAGTAAAGGGGTTTGAGCTTTCCTTATCTGTCGGCAATACTCTTCCTGCCGGTGGTGGGGGCAATCGTCATCGCCCTTCTGTCTAAGCCAGAGCAGAAGACGATACGGACTGTGGCCCTGGTATTCTCGCTGCTCTCGTTCGCCCTATCCCTGTACGTCTTCGCCGGCTTCGACCGCTCCACCGCAGCCATCGGCCTGATGCAGTTCGAGGAGAAGCTCGACTGGTTCCCCGCAGTAGGCGCTGCCTACCACCTCGGCGTTGACGGCATCAGCCTTCCTATGTTGGTTCTCACCACCATCATCGGCGTGCTCGTGGTGCTGGTGTCGTGGAAGGTCACCCTGAGGGCACGCGAGTATTTCGTGTGGCTGCTCGTGCTGGAGACCAGCGTCCTCGGCGTGTTCGCCTCCGTTGACCTCATACTGTTCTTCATCTTCTGGGAGATAGAGCTCGTGCCCATGTACTTCCTGATCTCCATCTGGGGCACGGGCAGGAAAGAATACTCCGCCATCAAGTACGTCATATACACCGTCCTGGGCAGCGCCATGATGCTCACGGGCATCCTGACCCTGTACTTCACCGTCGGCACCATGGACATGAGCGTCATAGCCAGGACCGACCTTTCAGAGCTGAGGGCGGTCATCCCTCTGACAGGGATGTTCGTCCTGCTGCTGATCGGCTTTGCCATCAAGCTGCCCGTGTTTCCGCTACATACCTGGCTGCCGGACGCACACACTGACGCCCCCACCGCCGTGAGCGTCGTCCTGGCAGGCGTGCTGCTGAAGATGGGCGGATATGGCATGATCCGGTTCAACGTAGGGTTCTTCCCGGATGTAGCCAGGTCCCTTGCCCCCATACTGGCCGCGCTGGCAGTGGTGAACGTCCTCTATGGGGCAGCGGTAACCTTGAGACAAACGGACCTCAAGCGGCTCATCGCCTACAGCAGCGTGAGTCACATGGGTCTGGTGCTGCTCGGCATCTTCGCCCTTACCTCCGTCAGCCTCACCGGCGCCACACTACAGATGTTCAGCCACGGCATAGTCACCGGCCTTCTCTTCGCCATGGTCGGCCTGGTGTATGACAAGACGCACAACCGCAACCTCACCACCCTCGGAGGGCTGGCACGCCGCATGCCGGTCATCGCGGTAGTCTTCAGCCTGGCGGGCCTGGCTTCCCTGGGCCTTCCAGGGACCAGCGGCTTCGCCGCCGAGTTCCTCGTCTTCGTCGGTAGTTTCACCAGCAGCGCCTTCGACTCCGCTCGTGTGATGACGCTGCTCTCCGCCTTCGGCATAGTGCTGACCGCGGGGTACATCCTGTGGCTGCTACAGCGAGTGTTCTACGGCCCGCCGCTGGAACAATACGCCCATGTGCCGGATGCCGACCGTGTGGAGATGGTCTGCATCTTCTCTTTCTGTGCCTTGATAATGTTGATTGGCCTGTATCCGGCCATCCTGACTAACATCATCCAGATGGGCACGAAACCGATCGTAGCCCTTCTGGGAATGCCGTGAGGCCCCGTGCCAGCAATAATGGTCGCCGTCGGCGCGATCATCGAAGATGAGAAGGGGAAAGTGCTTCTGGTCAAACACAGGCCAGAGCGAGGAGGTTTCTGGTCCGGGAAGTGGATCTGCCCTGGAGGCAAGCTAGAGATGGGCGAAAAGATAGAGGAGGGTATAAGGAGAGAGGTCCGGGAAGAAACCGGGCTGGAGATAGAACTCGTCAAGCCGCTGCCGGCCTTCGACCGGGTGGTCAAGGCCAAAGGAGAGACGACCCTGCACGTCATCTACATAGATTACCTGACGAGGAAGACGACAGGAGAGGTGCGACCGGGCAGCGACGTAGCAGAGGCGATATGGGTCAAGCAGACGGACATTCCCCGTATCTGGGATGAGCTGCACGAGGATACGAAGAGGCTATTGAGCATAGGCGGACTGGTCTGAACACGATGGTGTCAGAAGGGAGAGTACTTTGAACCTTTCGCTGCTCGCTCCTGAGCTGAGCCTTTTCATTACCGCTGTGGTGGTCATCCTGCTCGACCTGGTGGTCAGCAGGAAGGGCCTTCTCATAGGCGTGAGCCTGTTAGGAGCGATCGCCTCGGCCGTCTTCGCCGCACTGCTGTGGGGAGCTGCACCGCAGACTGCATTCAACGGCATGCTCTCGCTGGACCAGTTCGCCCTCTTCTTCAAGTTCATCATCCTGGCTGCGTTGGCCCTTGTTCTGCTATCCTCAGTTGACTACGTCTCCAAGTTCCAGGCCTTCCGGGGAGAGTATGTCGCCCTCGTGCTGATATCCGCCGTCGGCCTGATGCTCTTGGCCGCAACCAGGGAGCTGGTCTCCATCTACGTGGCGCTGGAGCTGAGCGGCATTTCCTTGTACATCCTGGCCAGCTTCCTCAAGGACCCGAAGTCCACCGAGGCAGGTTTGAAGTACCTCCTGTTAGGTTCGGTGGCCTCGGCAATCCTGCTCTACGGGATGGCCTTGGTCTATGGCCTCACCGGCAAAACCGAACTGGGCCAGATAGCCAGCTCTCTGCAAGCCCTGTCCCTCGGAGGCCTGCTGGACAACCCGGCTCTCCTGTTGGCCCTCGTCCTCGTCGCCGCCGGGTTCGGCTTCAAGATATCCAGTTTCCCCTTCCAGATGTGGGTGCCCGATGTCTACGAAGGGGCACCAACACCGATCACCGGCTACCTTTCTGTGGCCAGCAAGGCGGCTGGCTTTGCCGTGGTGCTCAGGGTGTTCTACACGGCCTTCGGACCACCGCCCTGGCTCAGTGACCCACACTGGTGGCTCAGTGAGAACTGGGCCATGTTGTTCGCCATCCTCGCAGCCATCACCATGACCATCGGCAACGTGGTGGCCATCTGGCAGACCAATATCAAACGCATGATGGCGTATTCCAGCATAGCGCAGGCGGGGTATATCCTGGTAGGACTGGCCGCCGCGGGCATAAGCCAGACAATGGCGCCGGTCGCCCGCAGCGCCCTCGCCTTCTTTCTCGCCAGTTACACACTCACCAACATGGGAGCGTTTATCGCCATCATAGCGTTCTCCAATAAGACCGGGACTGACCTTATCGCCGACTATAGTGGCATGGGGAAACGAGCGCCTCTGCTCTCCCTGGGACTGACCCTGTGCCTGGTATCGCTGGTGGGACTGCCACCGACCGCCGGACTCATCGCCAAGATATACATCTTCAACGCCGCCGTGCAGCAAGGCCTCCTCTGGCTAGTCATCATCTCGGTGCTCAACACAGTCATATCAGCATACTACTACCTGAGAGTGGTCAAGGTGATGTGGCTGGGCGCACCGGTCTCCAATGAGCCTGTACCCTCCTCAGCAGCCTTGCGGACGGCGCTATCACTGGCGTGCGCCGGCATATTGCTCCTCGGTATCGTTCCCACCATCCTGATACGCTTGGCTGAGACCGCAGGCAGGGCACTCTCCTAAGGACCAGCACGCCCTCGTACTCAAACCACATGCCGGTAGCGACCACACCGGCCACCCGCCGGGCAGGTCGAGACCTTTTGTCGTCATTGTTTTGACTTTATGTTCTTTCATCAATTAGACTGTCGAATGAGCAGGAAAACCACTACACAAGAAACGCGGGTAGTCTCCACATGATAGCCAACATACTATACAGGGCGGCTGGCTTCATACTGCTCGGACTCATCGGCTGGTGGCTTAACGGCGTCTTCGGTGGCACTGACCTGCGTAGCATCCTCATCTGGACTCTAGGCCCTGCTGTCGTTGGCGCAGTCGTGACACCCTACCCCGCCCGTGCTTTCCAGAGGTGGCTGAACCGGGAGATGGGACGTATCCCGACACAGACATTCATCTCGGCCATGATAGGGCTGCTCGCTGCCCTGGTCATGTCAGCGCTGCTCGCCCTGCCACTGTCATTGCTGCCCGGGCTTGCCGGCAAGGTCGCCCCAGCCGCAGTGGCAGTAGTTCTGGTCTACCTCGGCGTGTCCATGATGACAGCGCGCTCCAAGACGCTTGCCAGCATCATGGACCTGAAGGCCTCTGCCCAGGGCAAAGGCAACACCGCGTGGGAATCCCCGGAGAACCCCCGCGCCATCGTTGACACCAGCGCCATCATTGACGGACGTATCGCCGACATCGGTCGCGCCGGGTTTGCCCCCGGAATACTGGTCATCCCTAAATTCGTCCTCGAGGAACTGCAGTACATCGCCGACTCCAGTGACTCCCTACGGCGCCAGCGAGGACGGCGCGGCCTCGAGGTGCTGAACAAGCTACAGAAGGAGGCGGCTGTGCCCGTAGAGATATCCGAAATGGACTTCAAAGACGCCGAGGGCGTGGACTCGAAGCTGGTACAGATGGCCAAGGCCACCGGCTATGCCATAGTGACCAACGACATCGGCCTCAACCGGGTGGCCGAACTCCAGGGCGTTAGAGTGCTCAACATCAACCAGCTCGCCACCGCAGTAAAACCGGTGATCCTACCAGGGGAAGAGGTGGAGATACGCATCATCCAGGAGGGCAAGGAGTACGGTCAGGGGGTGGGATTCCTGGACGATGGGACCATGGTAGTGGTAGAGGAGGGAAGGCGTTACCTCAACAACCGCGTGTGGGTTGTGGTCACCAGGGTGTTGCAGACATCGGTAGGCCGGATGATATTCGCCCAGTTGAAGAATGGGGCTGCCGCTCGCGAACGTGGACCCAGAAGCTAGGCGGGCCTTACCAAAGACCGGCCTCATCCTCGCCGGTGCGGGGCAGGCGCGGCGGATGGGCGGAGTGGACAAGGTCTTCGCTCCCCTGGGAGGGTACCCCCTGCTCTACTGGCCTCTGCTGGCGGCACAGCACTCCAGCCTTGTTGACCACATAGTGCTGGTACTGGCGCCGGACAACGTAGAGCGCGGCCGTCAACTGGCAAGCGAGCACGGCTTCTCCAAGGTCGCAGAGGTCTGCGCCGGCGGCAAAAGGCGCCAGGACTCAGTACGGATAGGACTCGGCAAATTACCACCCTGCGAATGGGTAGTCATCCACGATGTCGCCCGCCCCTTCCTCGAACACTCGCTCATCCAACGAGGGCTGGAGACAGCAGAAGAGACTGGCGCCGCAGTTGCGGCGGTCCCGGTGAAGGACACAATAAAGGTCGCCCACCCCGACGGTACGGTCGCCGAGACACCCCGTCGCGACACCCTCTGGGCGGCACAGACGCCCCAGGTGTTCCGCTTTGATATAATATCCAGAGCATATCGGTCCGGCGGTGAGGCCACCGACGACGCTTCACTGGTAGAACGTCTTGGCCACCAGGTCAAGCTGTACCCTGGCTCCTACGATAATATCAAGGTGACCACACCCGAGGACCTGGCCCTGGCCGAGGCCATACTGAGACGACGAAGGCAATGCGCGCAGGTATCGGATACGACGTCCACCCCCTGATACAGGGACGACGGCTCGTGCTTGGCGGTGTGGACATCCCCTTCCACCTCGGCCTCGGCGGGCACAGCGACGGCGACGTGCTCACGCACGCGATCATGGACGCCCTGCTCGGCGCAGCCGCTCTCCCGGACATCGGCACCCACTTCCCTCCGGACGACCCCAGGTACAAGGGCGCATCCAGCCTCAGCCTGCTGAGAGAGGTGAGGGTGCTGCTGCTGAAGAAGGGGTTTTCCATAACAAACGTGGACGTCACCGTGATTGCCGAGCGCCCCAGGGTGGCCCCTTTCGTAGCCGACATGCGGCGGCAGCTCGGCCAGTTGCTCGACATCAGCCCGCAACGCATCGGGATAAAGGCAACCACAAACGAAGGGCTGGGCTTTCTCGGCCGTGGTGAAGGCATCGCTGCCATAGCTGTGGCGCTGGTGGAAGGACCGCCCGGAGATTGAGATGAAGGTATACAGCACCCTTTCCCGTCAGAAAGAGGAGTTCACCGCCGGAGACACAGTGCGGATGTACGTCTGCGGTGTCACGCCGTGGGACGAGTGCCACCTGGGGCACGCCATGAGCTACACCGTGTTCGACCTCATCCGGCGCTACCTGGAGTTCCGCGGCTACAAGGTGACGCACGTGCAGAACTTCACCGATGTGGACGACAAGATAATAAACCGCGCTCAGGTCCTGGGTATTCCCACCACCGAGCTGACCTCCAGGCTCATCGAGCGCTACTTCACCGACATGGATGCCCTCAACATAAGGCGTGCCCACGTCTACCCCAGGGCCACCGAAGAGATTCCCAAGATGCTGGAGGTGATCCAGGCCCTGATGGAGAAGGGCTACGCCTATGAGGCACACGGCAGCGTGTACTTCCGGGTCAGCCGCTGCCCCTCCTACGGCAAGCTCAGCGGCCGCGACCCTTCACAGATGGAGCCAGGGGCACCCTCGTCTGCCGAACCCGGGAAGGAGAGCCATCTCGACTTCGCCCTGTGGAAGGCGTCCAAGCCGGGAGAGCCCTCGTGGGACAGCCCCTGGGACAAGGGCAGGCCCGGGTGGCACATCGAGTGCACCGCCATGTCTATACGCTACCTCGGTGAGACGCTGGACATACACGGCGGGGGCCGGGACCTCATCTTCCCGCACCATGAGAACGAAATCGCGCAGTCCGAGAGCTACACCGGCGCCGTCCCCTTCGTCAGGTACTGGCTGCACAACGGCATGGTACAGATAGGCGAGGAGAAGATGAGCAAGTCCCTGGGCAACATGGTCACGGTGCGCGAGCTTCTGCAGCGGTACACGCCGGACGCGATACGCCTGCTGATAGTCAGCTCACACTACCGCAACCCGTTGACATACTCCGAGGCCGGGTTGGAGGCGGCGGAGAAGGGGATGGAGCGGCTGCGCCAGGCAGCGCAGCGTGGCAGCAAGGCAGAGGGAGCAACTCTCGATGCCGCGCCCTTCCGTCAGAAGTTCATTGAGGCCATGGACGATGACTTCAACACCCCTCAGGCCATGGCCGTCATGTTCGACCTGGTGCGAGAGATAAACCGCGCCGCAGAGGAGGGGGCAAGCATGGCCGCGGCCCAGGCGACGCTCAGGGAGTTGACCGGCGTGCTGGGGCTCTCGCTGGCCGAGCCTGAGGTAACAGTAGACACAGAGCGGCTCCATCAACTCATGGACTCAGTGGCCGAAGGCCTGCGCAGCGCGGGGCAGGAGGAGTTGAGCAGGGAGCTGGACTCCGCTGCCGCGGCTGCCCACAGCCACACCGAGGCGATAGCGAAGCTGGTCGAGGCACGGCGGCGGCTGAGGTCTGCACGGCAGTGGCAACTGGCCGACAGCATCCGCTCCAGGCTGGTGGAGCTAGGGATAACGCTGGAGGACACGCCTCAAGGTACAGTGTGGCGGTGCAGGAAATAGGCCCCGTGTGCTATACTCACGCCCGCGCCCCCATCGTCTAGCGGCCTAGGACACCGGCCTTTCAAGCCGGCAATCGGGGGTTCGAATCCCCCTGGGGGTACCACTTACTCGCAAGACAGAGCGTCATACTTGAAGATGCTCTCGCCGTTTCCGGTCTACCTCACGGTGTCTTGTGATTCTCCCCTTCGATGTGGCCCACCGAGACTATAACAGGAACTGGCTGGCTCGATCTGTGGGACCCAGCCCCCCCTCCTGCCGGTGGATGTCACAGAACGCTACCTTGTTGAATAACCCTACAAGCTATGACCTCAAGAACTCTCTATCCGCCCCGACCATTTTTGCAGGAGAGCCAGGTATAGTATGATTATGGTAACTTGAGCGTGTTTGCCGTTGTTTCACTGTGAATACCGCTCTAAACTTTTGTGACACGAGCGGAATATGGTAAAGATGCAACCAGAACATGGGGCCCATGCGGAATGGTTGACGGCGACGAAGCTGCGCCCGCCGCGGCTTCGCAAAGACGTCATTCAGCGCACGCAGTTGCTTGCGGCGCTTCAAGACGCCATTATCTCACATCCCCTGACCCTGGTCTCTGCTCCGGCTGGCTACGGTAAGACGACCCTGCTTACTGCGCTCCTCGACATATACCCGGAACTCCTTGCGGCCTGGCTTTGGCTGGATCAGGACGACAACGACCCGGCCCAGTTTCTGGGTGCCGTGGTGGCCGCTATTCAGCGCGCCGTTCCAGCTTGTGGAGTAAGAGCACAAGTGCTGCTGACCAGTCTTCCCAACCCCGGAGCAGAGGTCCGCCGTATTATCGGTGCGCTGGTCAATGACATTTTGGACACCCTGCCCGGCTCTTGCATCCTGATACTGGAAGACCTGTATCTCGTCACCGAGCCGACCGTCTATGTGGCGCTAGACTATTTTCTGGAACACCTGCCACCCCAAATGCACATAGTGGCATCAACTCGCTATGACCCGCCCCTGCCCCTAGCTCGCCTGCGAGCGCGAGGACAGTTGGCCGAGGTGCGCCTGCATGACATGCGCTTCACTCCTGATGAAGCAGCCGCTTTTCTCAATGACCAGTTTCGCCTGGGCCTTACGCGCGAAGAGCTCTCCACACTATACACCGTCACTGAAGGTTGGGCAGCCGGCCTGCGCCTTCTGGCCAACTCGCTCGCGGAAATTCCACCGTCCGCCGGGCGTACCGCCTTCATTACTCGTCTGCCCGGCACTCACGTCTTCGACTTTCTCGCCGATGAGGTTCTCGCCCACCAGGACGCAACTGTACGAAGCTTTCTTCTTGAGACATCAATCCTACCCGAACTGATCCCAGAGTTGTGTCAGGCTGTAACTGGACGCGCCAATGCCGCGGCTATCCTGGAAGATATCTACCGGCGGAACCTTTTCCTGGTGGCCGTGGACGAGGCCGGCACGACTTATCGCTACCACCACCTTTTTGCCGAATTCCTGCGCCGACGGCTTGTGCAGGAGATGCCAGAGCGAGTCGCTGACCTGCACCGGAAGGCTGCCGAAGCTGAGACCGTCCCGGCGCGTGCCATCTCTCACTATCTGGCAGCGGGCCTCTGGGAGTACGCGGCAAAAACGGTGGAGCAAGTCGGCGAACAATTATTAAACGGTGGTCTCCTGCACACACTACGCGACTGGATCGAATCCCTTCCCCCTTCTGTCCAAGAAGCACGCCCCCGCCTTATCTACCACCTGGGTGTCTGCGCTCTCCACCGCGGTGATTTGAAACTGGCGTCGTCGTTGCTGGAACGCTCCCGGCGTGGTTTCGAAATGGCCGGGAACCAGGCAGGACAAGGTGAATCCTTGCTGGGATTGGTTGATGTGGCCAGCCAGCAGCACGACTATGAGCGTCAAGCCATGTTTATCGGCCAGGCTTTAGCCCTGCCCCTTCCCTCGCACGCACGGGTACAGCTATTGATGGCCAGGGTCTGGCAATTGCTCAACGAGGGCGAGTGGGACAAGGCGGACACAGATTTGGATGAAGTGCTGCGAACCACCCTGGAATCGGGAGAGGCAAGAGCTTTCGGTATCGTGGCACCCATACTTCGCGCCCATGTGGCGTTGCTGCCCGGTGGGACGGGACGTCTCGAGCACTATTGCCGTCAAGCTCTGACCCAGTTTGGTGAAGGCATTGGGCCCATGCAAGCGGGCGCTCACTCTCTGCTGGGATATATCAACTTCCTGCATGGCCAACTGGATGAGGCGGTCAAGGAGACGGAGCGAGCACGCGATATCAGCCGGCAACTGGGAGGCTTTACCTTCTTGGATGCCGAAGTTGACCTGGTGCTGACGGGTGTCTATTCTGCGCGGGGTGACTACGCGGCTGTCGAGCGTCACTGGCACGCCCGGCTGTCCTGGATCGAACAGACACCTCCCGTTAAATTCTGGACTGTCACCGTTCTCTACTACATAGGACGGGCGCAATGGTTGCAGGGCAATCTGGAGCAGGCACGCGTGACTTACGCCCGTGTGTCCGCTGTTAGGGAGGACGAAGAGTTCCCTGAGGTAACGGTGTCCAGAGAATTAATGCGGGCATTACTTGAGACGAGTGATCGGCGCTATGCTGACGCCGAACGCACCTTGCGCAATGCGACTGCGATTGAAGACAAAAAACCGCAGTGCCTTGTTTTCGGCATCGCCCGCTTACTACTGGCACACCTTTACCTAGTATGGAAGCACCCGCAGGCAGCAGCGTCAGAGCTTGCCTCTGTGCTCGCAGAGTGCGAGCGACGAAATATGCCCGGACTGGTCCTGCGCGAAGGCCCAATCATGGTGCCGCTGCTGCGCCTGGCGGTAGAGCGGGGAATTAACACGCCCTTTGCTATCCGTCTGCTTGGTCTCTTTGGTGAGATGGCTGAGTTGCGCCGGGCTTATGTGCCCGATACTGGAGAGTCTCTCACTACCCGCGAGGTTGAAGTCCTGCGCTTGATTGCCCAAGGAGCTAGCAACCAGCAAATCACCGAGCAACTGTTTATCACCGAGCATACGGTCAAGACCCATGTGACCGCCATATTGCGCAAACTGAATGTCACATCCCGCACCCAGGCAGCGGCTCGCGCCCATGACCTCGGCATAGTCTGAACGCTCCTCAGTCTCCACCCGCGAAAAATCATACCCTCTCGCAAAGCCAGTTCATACTTTCCTCTGATGATTCTCCCTTAGG
>JBFMDE010000004.1:29866-53416 GCA_040754215.1 Chloroflexota bacterium | reverse complement strand
CCTCCCATCGCCGGCTGTTGCATCACAGTTTCCCAGAGCGCGCCCAGGTCGGGCTCCAGCTCAACCACGTAGCACTGAATGCTACCCACCTTCTCGGCCTTCAGCAGTTTGACCTTCGATTTCTCCAGCAGTTCCATCTGCTGCTCAACCTGCATCTGGTTCCAAGTACCGCTCGGTACTGCCTGGGACTGCCAGTGCATTTCCCCTTCCTCATCGGCGGTGCCTTGATAAGCCATGTCACCAACGATGTAGGTGGCTATCTCCATTGTCTCATCCAGCGTCTCATCCCCCGCCTTCCCCTTCATGCTCATGACCAGCTCCACCCCCATCTCCCGGTCCTTCAAGTCTATAGCGCCATCGCCTTTCAGGGATACGGTCATGTCCCCCGCCTCGCCATCCACCACGCCTGCCATGTGCATGGCCATCTCCAGGTCGAAGACATAGCTCTTCAGGTTCAGCGCGGCCTGTGCCGTCCGGGCCACCACGTTTTCCACTGTCAGGTCGGATGCAGGCTCCTTCTTGCATCCACCACCCACCGCCGAGGCAACCAGCAAGGCCATTACCAGTAGAGAAGTGAGTACAGCGCAAGCCTTCCGTCTCATTTTGCATCCCTCCGAGCGGAGTATACCAGAGGTCTCCCAAACAAGCCATGCTCAGGGATACCGCTCCCTGAGGCTGGCTGCCTCCTCAGCCTTGGGCCTGGGCAGCAGCGCGGCTATCATCCGGAGAAGGTCTTCCAGCCCGAAGCCGGTGGCGGCGGAGATGAGCACCGTGTCCTGCTGTGGCACGCCCAACCTCGACGCCAGTCCTGCTAGCTCCTCCACCGTCTCTGGCTGACCATCGGCGCCCACCAGCAGGTCCACCTTGTTCAATGCCGTGACCCTGGGCTTCCCCGCGAGGCCCAGGGTGGCCAGGGTGTCCTCCACGGTCTGGCACTGCTCGGCGGCCCTGAGGTGTGTTATGTCCACCACGTGCACCAGAACATCGGCCTCGCTCAGCTCCTCCAGCGTGGCCCGGAACGCGGCGATGATGGAATGGGGCAGCTTCTGGATGAAGCCGACGGTGTCGGTGAGCAAGAACGGCGGCGAGTCCGGCGGCGAGAGCCGTCTGGTCACCGGGTCCAGGGTGGAGAACAGCTTGTCCTCAACCACCACACCGGCCCTGCTCAGTCTGTTGAACAGGGTGCTTTTGCCGGCGTTGGTGTAGCCCACCAGCGATGCTACGGGAATGCCGCTCGCCCTGCGCCTCTTCCGGTACTGAGAGCGCTGCGCCCGCACCTGCTCCAGCTTCTCTTTGAGGCGGGCGATCTTCTGCCTGACCAGGCGCCGGTCGGTCTCGAGCTGAGACTCGCCCGGTCCCCTGGTCCCGATGCCCCCACCCAACCGCTCCAGGTGGCTCCACTGGCCGGCGAGCCGGGGCAACAGGTACTCGTGCTGGGCTAGCTCCACCTGGAGCTGGCCCTCCCTGGTCCGCGCCCTCCTGGCGAAGATGTCCAGGATCAGCGCCGTCCGGTCCAGCACCTTGACGCCAAGCGCCTCCTCCAGTGTCCGCTGCTGCACCGGGGAAAGCTCGTCGTCGAAAACAACGAGGGTATACCCTGCCCGCCCTTTCAGCGCAACCATCTGCTCGAGCTTGCCTTTACCCAGGTAGGTAGGCGATGGGTGGGGCAGGCGCTGCGTGAGTGTGCCCACAACCTCCGCTCCGGCCGTCCTCGCCAGTTGGCCCAGCTCCTGCAACGAGCTCTCAGCCGACCAGCCGCCTCCGTCGTGCTTGTCCTCTACGGCGACAAGGAAGGCCCTCTCAGCTACCTCCCCCGTGGAAACAGCTCTGCCCCGGATGGACTCTTACCTCTCAATCACTACCGTCCAGTAGTCTCGTTAGTAGGTCGAGTTATTATTCTCCCTCCCCTGGCGGGAGGGAGATAGAGGGAGGGGGATTCACCCTCACCTAGCCTCTCCCGTCAAGGGAGAGGGATCGTCAAAGGGACTCACGAGACTTCATACCAAAAGCGTCAAACCTGTAGGACTTATGTCAACCTCTTGTCTCTTCGTGGGCGGACGCCGTCCCGCTACGGCTCCGCCATGCCCGCAGCCGTGCCACTCCCTCCTGCAGGTCGGCATCCGGGGTGGTGAGGGAGAGGCGCACGTACCCCTCGCCGTGCGGGCCATATCCCACCCCCGGTGTGACGGCGACCCCGGTCTCATCCAGCAGCCTGGCCGTGAAACCCACCGAGGTGTAGCCCTCTGGCACGCGCACCCAGAGGTAGAGGCCAGCGCGTGGCGGTCGCACCGCCAGCCCTATCTCCTGGAGTACTTTCACCAGCTCATCGCGGCGGCGCTGGTATATGGCGTTGTGCTCCGCTATGCACTCCTGACTTCCAGTGAGCGCCTCAACGGCTGCCTGCTGCACCGCCTGGAAGATACCGGAGTCCATGTTCGACTTCACCCGCATCAGCGCATTGACCATGTCGGCATTGCCGACCGCCATTCCAATCCGCCACCCGGTCATGTTGTAGGTCTTGGAGCAGGAGTGGAACTCCACGCCTACCTCCCTGGCCCCGGACGCCTGCATGAAACTCACAGGGCGGTACCCATCGTAGGCCACATCGGAGTAAGGGCCATCGTGGCATACTGCCAGGCCGTACTTCCGCGCGAAATGCACCGCCTTCTCGAAGAAGTCCAGCTCCGCAACAGCGCCTGTAGGGTTGTTGGGGTAGTTGAGCCACAGCACCCTGGCCTTCCGTGCCACCCCGGCAGGCACCGCCTCCAGGTCGGGTAGAAAGCCGTTCTCCTCCAGCAGCGGCAGGTAGTAAGGCTCGCCGCCAGCGAGCACCGTGCCCATGGAATACACCGGGTACCCCGGGTCCGGCACCAGGGCGATGTCCCCCTGGTCTATGAAACAGAGGGCGATGTGGGCGATCCCCTCCTTCGACCCGATGAGCGGCAGCACCTCCCTGTCGGGGTCAAGCGAAACGCCGAAACGTCTCCTGTACCATCCGGCTATGGCGCGGCGTAGCTCGGGCAGGCCATCGGTCTCCGGATAGCGGTGGTTCTGCGGGTCATACGCTGCACGGCACAGGCGTTCCACCACGTGGGGTGGCGTAGGGATGTCCGGGTCGCCGATGGCGAAGCTGATGACCCTCTCACCCCTGGCTCTCTTCTCGGCGATCTTGCGCGTTATCTCCACGAAAAGGTACGGGGGAAGTTGCTGAACACGCCTGGCAAACCTCATTCGTTACTATCCTCCAGCGCCATGCCATGTGCCGGTGAACACGAGCTCCGCCGAGCCGGTCAATACCACATCGCCTTCCCCATCCCATTCGACGTTGAGCATGCCCCCGGGCAGCTCCACATCCACATAGTTTCCGACGTAGCCGTGCAATCTTGCAGCCACGGCTATTGCGCAGGCACCGCTGCCGCATGACATCGTCTCTCCCACCCCACGTTCCCAGACCTTCGCTTCAATCCGGCCTTCAGTCAATACCCGCGCCACCTCGAAGTTCACCCGCTGGGGGAATATGGGATGGTTCTCCACCACCGGTCCAAGCCTGCTCAGAGGAAAGTCGTCCAGCGGCTTGGTGGTGAACAGCACGGCATGGGGGTTGCCCATGGAGACGAAGGCCAATGACAGCTTACGGTTCACTACGAACAGGGGATGGTCCAATATCGGCGCCCCGTCACCCGGCCCACCACCCCTCTGCGCCAGTACGGGTATCTCATCCGGTCGGAACCGCGGCTGCCCCATGCTCGCGCTGACTCGCTTCACCTTGCCATCAAGGTTGAGCAGCTTCAGCTTCCTCACGCCCGCCTGCGTCTCGACGGTCATCTCATCGCAGATGGGCTCAACTACCCCGGCCTGGACCGCGTACTTGCCCAGACATATGAGACCATTGCCGCATATCTCTGCCTCAGAGCCATCGGGGTTCATCACCCGCACCTTCAGGTCCGCCTTCCGCGACGGCGATACCACGAGCACACCATCGGCACCGACCCCAAGACGCCGATGGCAGAGGAGCGGAGCGAGCCTGGCCCAGTTCCGTCTGGAATCAGAGCTGCGGATGATCACGAAGTCATTACCCGAAGCCTGCATCTTGGTGAATTCCATGGTCGTCATCGAACAAACTCCTGCACCAACGCCTGCGCTGCCGCCAGAAGGCCATCCGACTCCGCAGCCAGCCAGCGAATCCTGGCATCTCGCAGGCGGAACCAGTTGTACTGACGGCGCGCCAGCTGGTGGCTCCGGTACTTTATCTGCTGGATGGCCTCCTCCAGGGTGACCCTGCCCTCCAGATACAGAATGATTTCCCTATATCCTATCCCAGACATAGGAGCGAGGTCAAAGCCGTAGCCCTTGTCCAATAGCCCTCTGACCTCGTCTATGAGCCCGCGACTCATCATCTCCTCCACCCGCCGGTCTATCCTGCGGTACAGCTCCGCCCTCGGCATGGTGAGACCCAGGACCAGGCTTTGAAAGGGTGGAGTGCGCTTTCGCCGGAGCCTGGAAAAGGGGACTCCCGCCCCCAGACACACCTCCAGTGCCCTGGCCACACGTCTGGTGTTCCTGGGGTCGATGCCTGCGGCAGCCTCGGGGTCCAGGTCCCTCAGCCTCTCGTACAACAGCAGGCAGCCCTCGCCGGTCGCCTGTGCCTCCAGCCGCTTGCGGAACTCCGGGTCGGGCGGTACTGGAGGTATCTCCCACCCCTCGACCACCGCCCATACATACAGGCCTGTACCTCCCACCAGCATGGGCAGCCTGCCACGAGAGTGAATGTCTGCAATGGCCGCAAACGCCTTCTGCTGGTAGAGGGCGAGGCTGAAGTCCTCGTCAGGGTCCACGATATCCAGCAGGTGGTGGGGCACGAGAGCCCTGTCCGAAGGGCCCGGTTTGGCCGTTCCGATGTCCAGGCGGCGGTAGACCTGCCGGCTATCAGCGTTGACTATCTCTGCGGTAAACCCCGGGGCCAAGTCAAGGGCGAGCCGACTCTTGCCGGCACCGGTGGGACCAACTATGACCACGAGAAGGCGCTTCATCGCCCCCGCTTGGCAGCAGCCACCCCTTCCACAATGTAAACGAAATCAGCCGCCTTCAGGCTGGCCCCACCCACGAGCGCACCGTCTATGTCGGCTTCCGCCGCGAACTGGGCGATGTTGGCCCCGGTGACGCTGCCCCCGTAGAGGATACGCATCTGGCCAGCAGCTTCCTGGTCCCACAGCCCTGCGAGCTTCTTCCGGATAAGGGCGATGGTCGCCTCCGCCTGACCGCTGGTAGCGGCCTTGCCCGTGCCGATCGCCCACACCGGCTCATAGGCGATGACCATCCCCGCGCTGGGCGGTATGCCTTCCAACCCCAACGCCAGTTGTCCAGCCACTACCTCCTCCGTCCTGCCACCCTCGTTTTCCTCCAGCCTCTCGCCAACGCAGAAGATAGGCCTTACTCCGACCTTCAACGCCACCTTGAGTTTCTTATTCACCACGTCGTTGCTCTCGCCGAAGTACTGCCTTCTCTCCGAGTGCCCAATGATCACAAACTCGCACAAGCCCTTGAGCATCACCGGGGATATCTCGCCGGTGAAGGCGCCCTTCTCCTCAAAGTACGCATTCTGGGCCCCAAGCTTGACCGCAGAACCCCGGAGGACCTCCTTGACCGCAGCGAGAGAAATGAACGGAGGGCAGAGCACCTTCTCCACACCCCCCACCGCGTCCAGCCGTTCCCGCATCTCCCTCGTCAGGGCGACGGCTTCCTCCAGAGTGGTATTCATCTTCCAGTTTCCGGCAACGAAAGGTATGCGCATCTTCACCTCTCCTGGAATGCGGCGGCCCTTTCAGGCGCCATACTTCGTCAGCTTCAGCGCATGCGCCAGGGCCAGAGCCATGGCCTCACGCGCGGCCAGCCTGCCCAGCTCGCCAGAAAGACAGGTGCGCTCGCAGAACTTCCCCACCCCACCACCACGACACCACTTCGAGTACAGGAGGAACGGCACCGGGTGCCAGCTATGCCCTTTCATCAGCGCAGGAGTCGAATGGTCGCCCGTCACCACAAGGACGTCCGGCCCCATCTCCAGGACCAGCGGCAACACAGCATCAACTTCCTCGATGGCCCTGACCTTCCGCTCGAAGTCGCCGTCCTCACCAGCGGCATCGGTCTTCTTCACATGTACGAAGAAGAAGTCGTGCTCGGCGTAGTGCTGCTGCAGCGTCCTGAACTCCTCCTCCACCGTGCTGCCGGTGTCCAGCAGCTCCATCCCCACCAGCCGGGCCAGGCCCCGGTACATAGGATAGGCAGCGATAGCAGCGGGCTCCAGTTTGTACACGCTCCCCAGGTCAGGGTGGTGAGGCCGATGGGAGAAGCCGCGAAGCAGCACCATGTTGGCAGGGCGGTGGTGCCTCAACAGCAGCTTCGCCTCCTCGATGAACCTGTTCGCTGCCGCCGCTGCTGTCTCGGCTCCTGGCGTCAAGGGCAACACCGGTCTAGGCGGAACCCCTGCCTTATGGGGGTCGGAGTCACCCAGGTCGGCCGAGAGCCCCCGACCTCGCAGCACAAGGGCGAAGCGGTGCTCCCTCACCGGCAGCACAAATGTCTGAGCAATCCCCAGGTCTATCTTGCCGAGCAGGTGGCATAGCTCGGTGCTTTTCTCTGTGGAAATCCGGCCTGCCCTGCGGTCGGAGATTAAGCCGTCCTGGTCAACGGTACACAAATTGCCCCGCGCTGCAACATCGCCCTCCTGCAAATCGAAGTCCACGCCCACAGCCTCCAGGGCACCGCGGCCGATGGTATACCGCAGGGGGTCATAGCCAAGCAACGCCAGAATACCCGGGGCGCTGCCAGGCGTTATGCCCGCGCCCACGGGTTCGGTCAACCCACAAGCGCCCTTTGCCGCCAGACGGTCCAGGTTGGGCGTTCGGGCCGTCTCCAGCTCGGTCTTGCCCGTTTCCGGGTGGGGAAGCCCTCCAAGCCCGTCAACCACCAGCAGCACTATCTTTGAAGACGTTTTCTGTGATAGCTCGGCGAGCTTCTCAAGGTCGTTCATTCAGCGCACCCCGTTGCCTGTTACTCTTTGTCCAGCAAAACGGCAATCCCGGGCAGCTCTCTGCCCTCCAGGAACATCAAAGAGGCCCCACCGCCGGTGGACACGTGAGTCATCTTCTCCGTCAACTTCAACTCCCCGACGACCTCCGCCGTGGAACCACCACCGATGATCGTGGTCGCGTTCAGGCCGGCGATGGCGTTTGCAACGGCCCTGGTGCCCCGGGCAAACCCTGGAACCTCAAAAATACCCATCGGCCCGTTCCAGACCACCGTCCTGCACCTGGCCAACTCCGTCGTGAACCGCTCCACGGTCTTCGACCCTATGTCCACGATGCTCCAGCCCTCGGGCACCCCATCCACGAGGACCTCTCTGGCGGTACCAGGAGATTCCGCGCTTGCAGCGGCCACCACATCTACGGGGAGTACCAGGTTGACACCCCTCTCCCGCGCCCGGTCCATGACGCGTCTCACAGAGGCGGTGGTCTCATCCGACGCCCCGGCCTTTCCCGGAGCTTCATCCCTGGCCTTCAGGAACGCCGTGACCATCCCTCCGCCGATGAGCAGTGAGTCGACCTTGGCCACGATGTTCTCGAGAAGTCCCAGCTTGTCCTTCACCTTAGCCCCTCCCACCACAGCAGCAAAGGGACGCGCTGGCTTCTCCAGGGCCCTGCCCATTGCCTCCAGCTCCTTCTGCATCAGAAAGCCGGCAACCGCCGGCAGGTAGTGGGTCACCCCCACTGTAGAGGCATGTGCGCGGTGCGCGGTGCCAAAAGCATCGTTCACATAGACATCGGCCAGCCTCGCCAGGTCCTGTGCAAAGCGAGCGCCATTCTCCTCCTCCTCTACGTGAAAACGGAGGTTCTCCAGCATCAATACGTCGCCACCGTTCATCATGCTCACCATGCGCAGCACCTCAGGACCCACGCAGTCCTGCGCCACCAGCACAGGGCTGCCCAGGAGCTCAGAAAGCCTGGCTGCCACAGGAGCCATGCGCAGCTTCTCCACCACCTTGCCGTCGGGGCGCCCAAGGTGAGAACAGAGGATGACCCTGGCGTCGTTCTCCTTCAGGTATCGCACCGTGGGCAGCGACTCCCTTATCCGGGTGTCGTCAGCGATCATCCCGGCCTTGTCCTGCGGGACATTGAAGTCTACACGCACCAGGACCCTCTTTCCCCTTACCTCGATGTCCCTAACCGTCTTTTTTCTCAACATGCGCCTCCCCGTAGATGCGCTCCAGGTTCTCCTTTATCTTCTTGACCTCCTCAACCGCTGCCGGCGCAGCATCATAGACACCCTTGCCCTGCCGGTCTGCCTCCGCAACCTCAGGATGATAGCTGATAAACCCGATTACCCGCGAACCGGACATGCTTCGGGCGATGAACTCCCGGTCGGCCTCGTTCCTGACCTTGGAGCCCACGACGTAGAACCTGTCCACCCCGAGGTCACGGGCCAGCCTCCTGACCGCATGGGCAGTTTGAATACTCCTTTGCCCCGGCTCCACAACAGCAATGAAGGCGTCAATGCCCCTGGCGGTGCCCCTTCCCAGGTGTTCCACCCCAGCATCCATGTCCATTATCACCACATCCGACCTGCCCAGGAACAGATGGCTCACCAGGCTCCTCAGCACTGCGCTCTCCGGGCAGACGCATCCAGCCCCTCCCTTCTTCACAGTCCCCATCACGATAAGCCTCACATTGTCCACCCTGGCGGCGAAGCGCTCCGGAATGTCGTCCACCCTCGGATTGACCTTGAAGTACCCGCCAAAGGTCCCTGGCTTCGCCCCGGTGCGCTCTTCGATCAACTCCTTCATCTCGGCAATGGGGACAATGCGCGAGGCCTCATCCTGGGGTATGCCCAGTGCTGCCGCCAGGTTGGCATCCGGGTTGGCGTCAATCGCCAGGACTGTTCTGCCTTCCGCGGCGAAGACGCGGGCGAGCAGGCTGGATACAGTGGTCTTCCCCACCCCACCCTTCCCAGTGATAGCCAGCTTCATCCGCTCCTCTCCACTACGTTCTCCCCGCTAGTCATTCCCCAGCACAGACTGAGCTATCTCTGTGAGCTCATCCCGGCCTTCAGCAACGGGGGCAACCTTCAACTGCCCGATGGCCTCCCCTCTGTGCCGCTCGACCATCTTCTCAGCATACTCCCGCGCGCTCACCCGTTGAAGTAACTGAGCAACCCTGGCTGCGTCTTCCACCGAGACGGCCTCCTGTCGGTAGAGACCCGATAGGGCTTCCCTCACCTCTCCCCCGCACTCCCGCAGAGCATACACCACGGGCAGAGTCTTCTTGTGGCCACGGATGTCGTCGTACAACGGTTTGCCCGTCCTCTTGCTATCGCCCCAGATGCCGAGGATGTCGTCATGTATCTGAAATGCTATCCCTAGCTCCGTTCCAAACACACGCAGCCCCGACACCACCATCTCATCATCCGTCCCTACCAGCGCACCGAGCTCAGCGGCCGCTCCGAGCAGGGCTCCGGTCTTCAGCGAGACCATGTCCAGATAGTCCTGCAATGTGACCTCTGTACGACCTTCATACAGTATGTCCAGGTACTGACCTTCGCACAGTGACATACATGCCTTCGCCAGCACCTCCCCGGCATGTACTACCTTCCTCTCCGGCATCCCTGAGAGGCCAAGGCGCATTAGCACCAGATGGGCCAGAGCATGCATGCTATCGCCGACGTTGATCGCCTGTGCGGTCCCCCACACCTTCCATACGGCCGTCCGGTGGCGGCGATATTCGCTCGCATCCTGGATGTCATCGTGGACCAATGAGAAGTTGTGCACCAGTTCCACCGCTGCCGCTGCCGCCGCCGCCTTTTTGGGGTCACCACCTGCCGCCCTGCAACCGGCAAGGCACAACGTGGAGCGCAGGAGTTTCCCACTCTGCGACACGACCCGAAGCCCGCTTTCGTCCACCCAGCCGAGGTGGTACCGATGCATGTCGTAGAAGGGCAGACGCGCAGAGTCGAGGCTGGCCCGGAGCTCTGCTTCGACCAGCACGCGATATCGCTCAAACGGTGTACGTCCGTGCATCTCGTCGCCGCACGCGGGTAAGTTCAGGCTGGCCGCCGGCACTACCGGAGATTGCTCCTGGCGGCATAGGAGGTGGAGGTCGAATGGCCCTCGGCTCTCTCGAGTTCAGGGAACGAAGCCAATACCCGCCGGACGATTCCCTCGCCATCGAGGGCGAACTTCGCCCGCAGAAGGTCTTGAGGTCCGTGTTCCACAAACTCGTCCGGGATACAGAGACGCTCGACAAGAGGTTGCACCCTCCTCTCCCGGAGGGCCTGGAGCACTGCGCTGCCGAACCCGCCGGACCCTACATTCTCCTCCACGACGACGAGCCGGCCAGTACGTTCTGCGACCTCGGCGATGAGGTCGGAGTCCAGAGGCTTGGCAAAACGGCCATTCACCACCGTCGCCTCCACGCCCACATCGGCGAGCATATCCGCTGCCTCCAGTGTCGAGGACACGGCGGAGCCTATCGCCAGGAGCGTCACGTCACCACCGTGACGAAGGACCTCTGCCTTCCCGATGGGCAACTCGCGCAGGTCAGCTTCGAGAGGGGTTCCGGGGCCGGCCCCACGGGGGTAGCGCACCGCCATGGGATGCTTGGCACGCGTCGCCGTGTAGATGAGGTGCTGGAGCTCGTTCTCATCCTTTGGCGCCGAGACGATCATGTTGGGCATCAACGACAGGTAGGAAAGGTCAAAAACCCCTTGATGGGTCTTCCCGTCATCGCCCACGATGCCACTCCGGTCCAGCGCAAACACGATGGGGAGGTCCTGCAGACAGACGTCGTGGAGCAACTGGTCGAAGGCGCGCTGAAGGAAAGTGGAGTATATCGCCACTATGGGGACGAAGCCCTGGACAGCCAAACCCGCAGCGAAGGTAACAGCGTGCTGTTCGCAGATCCCCACGTCTATCACGCGTCCCGGGAACTCCCGGCTCACCTCGCTGAGGTGATTGCCCTCTCCCATAGCTGCCGTAATAGAGACAATCCTCGGGTCTTCCCTCAGCAATCGCTGCACTGTCCGCGAGAAGACACCGCTGTAGCTCAGCCCCCCGTTCCCGTTCTCTCGCAGCGGCGGTATGCCATGATAGCCTACGGCATCCTTCTCCGCGGGGTGATAACCCTTGCCCTTCACCGTGACCACATGGACCAGCACCGGCTTATCGGCGGAAAGCTGCGCCTGGCGCAAGGCGGCTTCTACAGCTTCGACATTATGGCCGTCCACCGGCCCGACGTAGACGAAGCCAAGCTCTTCCCACAGCATGTAAGGGATTATCAGCCTCTTCAGGCCGTTCTTGAGCCTGCCACCCAGCTCCCATACCTGCTCGCCGAGGGGTGCTGCCGAGACTGCTTGCTTTGCTCCCTTCTTGGCCCAGCGGAAGCGGCGGTCCAGTCTGAGACGGTTGAACTTCGCCGCCATCGCCCCGACAGTCGGAGAGATGGACATCCCGTTGTCGTTGAGCACCACGATTATCCTGGTGCCGAGGTGTCCAGCGTGGTTCAAGGCCTCGAATGCCATCCCGCCGGTCAGGGCGCCATCTCCGATTATGGCCACCACGTGGTAGTCTTCCCCCGACAGCTCACGGGCCTTGGCCATACCCATGGCTGCGGAGACCGAGGTGCTGGCATGGCCAGCACCGAACACGTCATGGGGCGATTCGGAGCGGTCGGTGAACCCGGAGAGGCCGCGGTGCTGGCGCAAGGTACTGAGCTGTTTCCTGCGGCCGGTGAACAGCTTGTGCACGTAGCTCTGATGGCCCACATCCCATACGAGTTTGTCCCGAGGGCTGTCAAAAACCCGGTGCAGGGCGATGGTCAGCTCCACCACCCCGAGGTTGGAGGCGAGATGGCCGCCCGTCTCCGTCACCGTCGCTATCAGCTCTTCCCGGACCTCAGAGGCGAGCTTGCCCAATTGAGGAAGACTCAGCTTGCGCAAGTCTGACGGCCGGTCGATGGTATCCAGTATGCGTTTCATTCGTGCCCGCAGGTACCGCTGAAATTGCCCTAATTATAGACTCGCGTATCCTTGCCAGGCAAACACGGGATTGGTCAGGGGGTGATGTTTCAATCTCTCGGTGACATCGATCAGGCACTGAGGTCAGCATCACTGCCCGGCCCATTGCCGAGACCACATGGGCTGTTCCGGGGTACCGCTGCTAGACCAGACAATGCCAGGTGGTGGTACCCGATGGCCGATACCTGGGCACCTGAGCTATTGGTGCTCAGCATGGAGCTGGTGAGGTGCTTCCTTCGGCTTCGCTCAGGACAGGCCTGGTGGATGTACTCGTTGGCGTCCCACTTCCTCAGCGCCACCAGCCGGTCTCCCAGGTAGTAGTACGTGGTCACCTGCTGCCCGGTGAGGTCCTTCTCGTAGTACCTGTTGGGATAGACTATGGTGCGCTGGTTCTCCATCTTCTTCACGCGGCGGTCATCGCCATCGTAGACGTAGGTCCACGTCGAGCCGCTCCAGGTTACCTCCGAGAGGTGGTTCTCCACGTCCCAGGTCAGCGTCTGGCTGCTGGTGGCGTCACCAACGCAGGGGGCTCTCCGTGACAGTGCCCGACCGTACAATTACCATTCCACAGACTCCATCAGACCTTCTTTGCATTGAACACCCTGTTCCAAAGCCGAGCCACTAGCCACACGAAGAAGACCGGGAAGAGAAGGAACGACGAGAAAAATAGATAGATTACGAGGTACAGCAACGTCGCGTAGTGCAGACTCCGCCCGATGAAATAGTCAAGCATAAGAGAAAACGGGATGCCAAGCATCAATATGACCAAGCCTATCGTAGCGGAATTCCGCGACCTGCACTTGGGAGCTGGGGCAAGGAACACTGCATACCAAGCAGCAACGCCAGCCAAGCCAAGATAGAACTGCCACTCTCTGTACAGGCTCAGTCGAAGGATCGGCGTGGAAACCAGGAACGCTCCGAACGCGGCAAGGAGGCCGAGAACCGCGACCATGAGCAAGATGAATCTAGTGCTGATGTGTTCCTTGGTATTGGCCATCGTGAATCTCGGTGAGCGTAGCACGGCAAGGGTGGCTCATCGTAATCCTCTTCATCAGAACATAAGGTCCTCCACCAAGTGGCCATACCCTCCCGAGGCTGTCGAGCCAGCCAGGGGGTCAGTGGCGAGTTGTATAGCGACTGAGGTGCCAGCGGCGACAAAGGCACTTACAACGAAGGGCTCGGCGGGGACATCCACAATAGTGGAGATGCTGCTCTTGAAGGCTTGGGTTGCATCAGATAGCATCCCCTGCCCCAGCGCCATCCGCGCAGCGTTAAGTGCAGTGGCAACTTGTCCAACTCCAGAGCCCGCCATCCCTGTGCCACCGGCTATCAACATGTCGCCGATATTGGGAGATGACTGGTCAGGAGCACCGGTGACCTTGCTGACCAGGCTCTCCGCGCCTTCTCCCGCAAGGTATCCCTCTGCTCCCGCGATACCGCCTACTCCTATCGAAGCTGCCACGCCAGCCCATCCCGTCCCCGCCAAGAACTTCAGTGGCGACGCTGCAAGTGCTCCGGCGACAGCCCCTGATGCCGCCGCCTTGGCCAGTCCTCCCTTTGTGAAACCGATGTTCTGGTCAACAGCGGTGCGAACCACGTACGCGACCGTGTTGACCACCGCTCCTATGAGAGCGCCGAGGCCAATGGCTGCGAAGAATCCCAGATGCCCCGACGGGTCCGTGTATTTCAGCGGGTTGTTGTAGACATAGGTGTATCTGTTCAGCGCCTGCGGGTTGGCCGGGTCGGGCACGATGGTATCCGGACTCACGAACCTCCCCACCTGGGGGTCGTAGTACCTCGCCCCGTAGTAGTACAGGCCGCTAAGGTCCAGCCGCTGGGAGGTGAACTTCCGGTCAGTGCCAAGGGCGCCACTGGATGACCTGGTCGAGCCGTAAGGGAAGTACCTCAGGCTGGAGACCTGGGCCTCAAGCCATAGAAATCCGATCGGTGTTTGTGAATTCATGGTGTGGACCTCTGGGCATTATTCCCTAGAAAGGGGACACGATGAATAGAATGTAGAGTGCAATAGACAGGGCCAGCGAAAACAACACCAGGGTCTTGTAAGCTATGGCGTGAGCGCGCAATCCTTTCGGCCAAAGCAGGGGGAAGAAGGAATAGCGCTTCCAAAGTTCGTAGCTCTTGCTCGCGAAACTCCTGAAGAAGGTCCCGTAGACAAGATACAGCGAAATCGCGATACACGCGACGAACAAGACGTGAATGAAGACTGGCATTCTCCTGAGACGTCACCCCTCCCCCGTTGTAATGGTCTGCGGGATACAGCCAATGCAGACCATATCAAACTACCGCGATGGCCGCCGTTTGTCAATAGCACCTTTGGCGGGGGTAGCCCCAGGCTTGATAACGGGCCCTCAGTAGTGGGAGAATATCCGCCTGAGTCGCGAAAGGGGGCCTGTGTTATGTTCAGAAGGATCGGGGCTTTCTCGGTCACAAACAGGCTGTGGATCACCCTGGGCTGGGTGGTGCTGTCCGTACTCCTGGTCCTGCTCGCACCGTCCCTCAGGGACGTTGCCCACCTCAGCGAGGAGGCCTCGCTGCCCCCCGGCGTCGAATCGCTGAAGGCCAAGCGGCTACTGGAGCAGAGCTTTCCAGAATACAAAGCCGAAGGCACCGGCACTATCATCCTCTACGACCCCGCCGGGCTGAGTACCGCCGACATGTCCTATGCCAGTGCCCTCCACGACTGGCTACGCTCGGACCAGGTGCCGCCAGAGGTGACCTCGGTGAGCACAATATTCAACGACCCGCAGCTAGAGCAGTTCATGCTAAGTCCCGACAAGACCGTGATGCTCATGCAGGTCGTCTTCTCGAGTTCCTCCTTCGACGAGAGCACTGTCCAGGCTGTCAAGGGCATCAGGCAATCCCTCCCCAGCAACCCACCCCAAGGCCTGGAAGTCTACGTCTCCGGCGGGGCGGGCATAAGCGCCGACCTCCTCGAAGCCGTCAACAGAGGCATAGACCGCACCACGCAGGCCACGGTGGTCCTGGTCATCGTCCTTCTGCTCATCATCTACCGCTCCCCCGTTGCCGCCCTGGTACCACTCGTCACCATCACCTGCGCCTACCTTGTCAGCCGTGGGGCGCTGGGATACCTCGCCCAGGCGGGGCTCAGCGTATGGTCGCAGGTGGACGCCTACCTGGTGGTGATCGTCTTCGGTGTCGGCACCGACTACTGCCTGTTCATCATGTCGCGACTGCGAGAGGAGATGGCACGCGCTGCGGGACACGGTGACACCCGGGTCACCACAATGGAGAGGATCGGTGTGGTCATCACCGCCAGCGCCGCCACGGTCATCGTGGGGTTCCTGGGACTGCTGGTAGGCCAGCTGGAGATGTTCCGCACCCTTGGACCGTTCTTGGCCATCGCGGTCTTCATCACACTCATTGCAGCACTCACCCTGACACCGGCACTGGCATCCATCTTCGGCTCCAGGCTCTTCTGGCCAGCCCCTGCCTACAGCAAGAGCGGCAAGGTAGGAGCCTTCGGCTGGTCTCGCGTGGCTCGCCTGGTGACCAGCCGGCCTGCGTTGTCAGTCGTAATCGCGGTGGTGATACTGCTTGTCCCTTACACCGGCTTCTTCAGCTTCGAGCGCTCGTTCAACATACTGACCCAGTTGCCGGAGGAGATGGACTCTATCGCCGGCTTCCGTGTGCTGGAGCAGCACTATGACATTGGCGAGATGACGCCACTCGACGTCATAGTCGTCGCCCCTACCGGCAAGACGGCCACCGAACCCTCGTCACTATCCGCCATCGCCGCCATGACCACGTCGGTCGCAGGAGTCGAAGGGGTGAAGAAGGTCCGCAGCCCGGTACAGTCGAGCGACAGCAGCCAGTGGCTGTCGGTGAAAGCCCAACTGGAGGGGCTTTCGACCTCGGTGCGCACGGCCGCAGGGTCGCTGGACAACCCGGCGCAGGGTTCTCCACAGGAGCTGGGACGGTCACTCACCACCATCAAGAGCTACCTCGACGAACTGGCGGCGGCATATTCCCAGGTCACATCCAACATCGCCTACTATGACGCGCTCAGTGGCCTGGCACAGCTCAAGGCACTCTTGACCGCCTCCAGCACTCCAGCCCCGCCAATTCAGGAGCTCAAGCTGACACTGACAAACCTCTCCTCCAGCCTGGGCCGCCTCGCGGAGTCATTCCGCTCCCGTCCAGATGCCTACCTGATACCCCG
This sequence comes from Chloroflexota bacterium, assembly GCA_040754215.1. Taxonomy (GTDB): domain Bacteria; phylum Chloroflexota; class Dehalococcoidia; order JACPPY01; family JACPPY01; genus JBFMDE01. Next base: position 37,155 of record JBFMDE010000004.1, on the reverse strand, counting down.
GAGCCTGTTCGAGTCCAACGCGGCGGCACAAGGCATAATGTCCCTTTTCTTCTCCCAGGACGACAGGGCTGTGCGGCTATCAGTGGTATTGGACCAGCCCCCATACTCCACAGAGGCCTTTGATATAGCACGCGAGGTAAGACAGGCCTTGAAGACAAGCCTCGCCGCGAGTTCATTGGCTGGAGGTGAAGCCGCCGTCGGGGGTTCCACCGCAGAGTTCGCCGATGTCCACACGGTGACGGACGCGGACTTCGTCCGTGTCTTCCTGGTGGTCTTCGCCGGCGTCTTCGTGGTGCTGGCGCTCCTGCTGCGCAGCCTCGTCGCGCCGCTCTATCTGCTGATAACAGTGCTCCTCAGCTACGGCACCACGCTGGGCCTATCAGCATGGGTGTTCCAGGGACTACTGGGGCATGCAGGTGTCTTCTATCTCGTACCCATATTCCTGCTGGTGATCCTGGTGGCCCTGGGGGAGGACTACAACATCTTCCTCATGTCCCGCGTTAGGGAGGAATCTGAAAACCGGACTACCCGTGAGGGGGTGCGTATTGGCGTCGGGGCGACCGGCGGTATCATCACCGCCTGCGGGTTGATCCTGGCTGGCACCTTTGCCACCATGGTCACCGCACCCATCCAGACCCTGTTGCAGGTGGGAGGAGCGATAGCCATCGGCATCCTCATCGACACCTTCCTGGTACGCGCCTTCCTCGTCCCGGGCATCGCCGCCCTGATGGGCAGATGGAATTGGTGGCCTGGCGCCATGAGCCGCAAGACGCCCCGCTCGTAGACGAGAGCAGACCCCTGCGCCTGCGACAAAGTCGCTGCGCCGGCATATAATGGCTCATCCACTAGGGATAGCCAAGGAGTAGTCTCAGGAATGAAAGCGGTCATCTTGGTCGGTGGTGAGGCAACCAGGCTTCGTCCACTCACCTGTAATACACCCAAGGCGATGGTACCGGTGCTGAACCGGCCGTTCCTCGAACACATCTTGCATCGCCTTCATTCCCACGGCGTTGATACGGTGGTGCTGGCATTGGGACACATGTATCAGAGCATCGCTGACTACTTCGGCGACGGGCAGCGCCTCGGCCTAAAGCTCATATACAGCGTGGAGGACCAGCCGCTGGGAACGGCAGGGCCCGTCAGGCTGGCACAGCAGTACCTCGACGACAGGTTCCTGGTGCTCAATGGCGATGTGTTCTCAGACTTCGACATCACGTCCCTGGTCGAGTTCCATGCGCGAAACGGGGCCAGGGCCACCATCACGCTAACCCCGGTGGAGAACCCCACCATCTACGGCGTCGTGGAGACGGAGCCCAACGGGAGGGTGAAAAGGTTCGTGGAGAAACCCAGGTGGGAGGAGGTGACCACCAACCTGATCAATGCCGGGGTGTACGTCCTGGAGACCAACGTGCTGGACCTGATTCCAGGCCAGGCCCGCGTGATGTTCGAGCACGACGTATTTCCGCTGCTGCTCAAGCGCGGCGAGCCCGTCTTCGGCTACCGGCTGCAGGGCTACTGGATAGACATAGGGACCCCGGAGAAGTACCTCCAGCTCAACCTCGACCTCTTACTCAGAGGTACAGGCCGGCCACAGCAGCAGGCCGGTACGGACATCGGCAGGGGACAGCGCACCAGAGTCCATCCTACGGCCCGCATAGTAGGTCCAGTGCTGCTGGGTGACGGCTGTGAGGTTGGTGTCGATGCACAGATAGATGGGCCAGCAACCCTGGGTGCCGGCTGTCATATAGGCGCCGGTGCTCAAGTCCGGAGCTCGGTACTGTGGAACGGCGTCAGGGTCGGCAAGGACTCACGAATCATAGACTCTGTTGTAGGAAATGGCTGCGTGCTCGGGGCCGGGGCCTGTGTGGAAGGACACTGCGCGGTAGGCGATGGCGTCACCATAGCCGAGGGAACGCGCCTGGAGCCGGGCAGCAGGGTCTGGCCGGGCACCTGCGAGGAAGGCTGACCAGCGGCCAGATGATATAATGTACCTACATAGTCATATGTAGTTCGGACTCACAGATGTTTGACAGGCTGCAACTGATAGAACGCAGGTACGAGGAACTCACACAGCTCATCTCCGACCCTGAGGTATCCTCCAATCCGCAGCGCCTGCAGGAGCTGGCGCGCGAGCGCGCCGCGCTTGAGGACCTGGTGACTGACTACCGGGAATACAAGGTGATAAGCCGGAGCCTGGAAGACACCAGGGCTATGCTCAGCGACAAGCCCGACGAGGACATGGCAAAGCTGGTCAGGGAAGAGGTCGAGGCCCTGAAATCACGCCAGGAGAAGGTGCTCGAAAAGTTGAGACTGGGGCTTCTTCCCAGGGACCCCAACGATGGGAAAGACGTGGTCGTCGAGATACGCGCTGGGACGGGCGGACAGGAGGCAGGCCTGTTCGCAGCCGACCTGTTCCGCATGTACACCCGCTACGCGCAGTCCAGGGGTTGGCATACGGAACTGGTGGACTGCAGCGAGAGCGAACGAGGGGGCTTCAAGGAGGTCATCTTCGAGGTCAAGGGAAAAGGCGCGTTCAGTCGGCTGAAATATGAGCGTGGAGTCCATCGCGTGCAACGAGTCCCCATCACCGAAGCCTCCGGGAGGATACACACCTCGACTGCCACGGTGGCCGTGCTGCCGGCACCCGAGGAGGTGGAGCTGGACATCCGTCCCGAGGACCTGAAGGTCGAGTTCTTCCACAGCCGGGGTGCCGGCGGGCAGAACGTGAACAAGGTGGCGACGGCGGTGCGCGTCATGCACCTGCCGACAGGTACAACAGCCTCCTGCCAGGATGAGCGTTCCCAGACGAAGAACAGGGCCAAGGCCATGGCCGTACTGCGGGCCCGCGTATTCGACAAAGAGCAACGGCAGCGGCAGGAGGAACTGAGCGAGGCACGTCGCTCCCAGGTGGGCACCGGCGAGAGGGCGGAGAAGGTCCGCACCTACAACTTTCCCCAGGACAGGGTAACGGACCACCGCATCGGCATCACCCTGCACGGCCTACCGCGAATCATGGCGGGAAACCTTGACGAGCTCGTAGATGCCCTCATCGCCGATGAGCACACCAGGCTGATGGAGCAGTCGTACCAGCATGTTGCCAGTAAGCTGTGAGACCAGGCTGACCCCGCTATCTCTCTCCATGATAGAGACACGCAGACACATGGCCCGCACACTCGATTCTGCTGGCATCCCGGACCACTCTCTGGAGGCGGACATACTATTATGTCATGTAACAGGTGGCTCGCGCCTCCTGCTTCACCTTGAGCCATCGAGGCGGCTCAGGTATGAAGAGAGCGAGGTCTTGTGCCGACTCCTGTCACGACGCCTGACCCGAGAACCACTCGCCTATGTTCTGGCCAGCAGCGAGTTCTACGGCCTGGAGTTCTACGTGGACCATCGTGTCTTCATCCCCCGACCCGAGACCGAGCTCCTGGTAGAGAAGGCCCTCGAGGGCGCAAGATGCCTGGCAAGGCACGCAAACCACCCGCTTGTGATAGCCGACATCGGCACAGGCTGCGGCTGCGTAGCCATCGCCCTGGCCCTCAGCCTCCCACACGCCCACATCTATGCGGTGGACATCTCGGCCGGCGCCCTGGAAGTCGCAGACATAAACCGACGAAAGCACGCCGTCGCGGACCGTGTCCAACTGCTGCAGGGAGACCTCACACACCCCCTGCCAGAGCCAGCCGACCTGCTCGTAGCCAACCTTCCCTACGTGGAACACGACCAGGTCGCCAACTTGTCACCGGAGATACGGTACTTTGAACCTGTGACCGCGCTGGACGGTGGTAACGATGGCCTGGAATACATACGCCGTCTTCTGAAAGATGCTCCGTCCGCGCTGCGCCACAGGGCCATCATCCTTCTCGAGGTAGGGGTCAACCAGGCCCCGGCCGTGATGCAACTCGCCAGCGAGGTGTTGGAGACATCTCGCTGTACGTCCCACCGCGACCTCTCGGGGATACAGCGCGTGGTATCTATCGAAAGAGGAATGCCCCAGAACAGCAACGCGACTGACTTAATCCGGGCTGCTGGCGGGAAGAGTTGAAAGGGTACCACCTCCCACGCAAGGCAATAGCCCTGAGCGTGGTATTATTCGCTGGAGCGACAGTCGCTGGCTATCTCGTCGCCCCGTGGCTGCGCATGGCCGGCATTGAGAGGTCGCTCGAAGAGGCCTTTGGTCCCCTCATAGAGCTGTCGCCAGCTCTGCTGTTCTTCGCCATTTTCCTCAACAATGCAATCAAGGCGCTACTCGTTATCATGCTGGGGACAGCCTTCGGTGTCATCCCTCTACTCTTCACGGTGACCAATGGCGTGGTCCTGGGATTCGCTATCCAGCTTGCCGGGTCTGCATCCTTAGTCACAGCGGCCCTTCTCCCCCACGGGGTGATCGAGATACCTGCCGTGCTCCTCTCAGCCGGGCTCGGTTTCTCCCTGGGAGCCACAGCGTGGAGAAAGGTCACGAGGAGGGACGTCAACATGTCCCACGAGTTACTCGGTGCTGTGAAGACGTACATCCTCATCATCGGCCCCGCGTTACTAGTGGCTTCGGCCATCGAGACCTTCGTCACCCCACTCGTAGTCCACATAGTCTCCGGCTAGCCCGCTGGCCTGGAAAGTACGCGCCCACCGCCCCTTAGACAATTTCCCTTCCTCTGCTTGACAGAGGAAACGTCCAGATGGTAGATTTCCCTTTTGGTCAACGGCTGGCGCGTGATGCTGGATAGTCACTGCGTCCACAGAGGCCATTGCACAAAACCAGGGACAAGCGAAAGGAGGCCGAGCCCAGTTGAACATAATCGTGTGCTGCAAGCAAGTACTCGACCCGGAAGCCCCCCCGGCCAGTTTCAAGGTCGACCCTGGCGCCAACAAGGTAGTGCCACCACCCGGGGTCGCGCCTGTGATCAGCCCCTTCGATGAACAGGCGGTCGAAGCTGCGCTCAGGATCAAGGACAAGCTAGGGGCCAAGGTCACCGTACTGAGCATGGGTGTGGGGCTGGTGCGCGAGGTAGTCAAGAAGCCACTCTCGATGGGGGCCGATGAGCTGATACTGCTCGAAGACCCGGCCTTTGAGGGTGGGGACAGTTGGTCCACAGCCACCGCTCTTGCGGCGGCGATAAAGAAGATAGGCGCATATGACATGGTCATCTGCGGCCGGCAGGCGGCTGACTGGGACTTTGGCCTGGTAGGTTCCGGCATCGCAGAGCTCCTGGGCATACCCTGCGTCACCGTCGCCAAGAAGATAGAGGTGGCGGACGGCAAGGCGAAGGTCGAGCGTGTCCTATCCGACGGCTATGAGGTACTCGATGTATCTCTACCGGCAGTGATCACCGTCAGCAATGAACTCGGCGAGCCCAGATATGCAACCCTGAAAGGGATAATGGCCGCCGCCAAGAAGCAACCAATCATCTGGAAGCCTGCCGACATCGGAGTCAGCCCCACATCCATTGGGGCGGCAGGCAGGCGCAGCACCCTGGTAAAGCTGTTCCAGCCGGTCAAAGAGTGTAAGTGCGAGGTCATCGAAGCCGATACTCCGGCAGAAGCCGGCGTAAAGCTCGCCATCAGACTCCGAGAAGCGAAGTTGTTCTAGAAACTACATATGCGAGGAGGATTATCCCGTGGCTGAATACAGCGGCGTTCTCGTTTGCGGCGAGGTGGTAGAAGGGAAGGTCTCATCACTCACTGCTGAGCTCCTGGGATGCAGCAGGAAGCTGGCTGATTCTCTGCACGAGCCGGCAATGCTGGTCCTTGTCGGCAGCGAAGTGAGCAACCTCGCCTCCCAGGGCGCAGCGCTCGGGGCCGACAAGGTATTCGTTGCCGACGACGCACTGCTCAAGGAGTACCAGACGGATGCATACCTCTCTGTGCTCGCCAAGCTCGTTGCCGACACTTCACCCCGCTACATCCTCTTCGGCCAGTCGGCCATCGGTCGTGACCTGGCGCCTCGTCTGGCATTTCGCATTGGAGCGGTGCTGACCACCGATTGCATCGAGTTGGGTGTTGACCCACAGACCAAGGGGCTACTGCAGACCAAGCCGGTATACGGCGGCAACGCCAGGGCGATATTCACCTCGCCTTCTTTTCCACAGTTGGCAACGGTCAGGCAAAAGGCGATGTCCCCCTTGCAGCCAGACGCCTCCCGGAAGGCAGAGGTGGTGACACTGGCCGTGAAGGTGGACCCGGCGGTGATGAAGTCCAAGCTCCTCCAAACGGTCAAGGAGGAGGCCGCAGGCATCAAGCTGGAAGATGCCCCCATCGTGGTCTGCGGTGGCAGGGGTATCGGCAGTGCCGACGGATTCAAGCAGCTTGAAGAACTGGCACGAATGCTCAAAGGCGCTGTTGGCGCTACCCGTCCCGCCTGCGACTCAGGCTGGGTGCCAGCCCACGTGCAGGTCGGCCTGACCGGCAAGATCGTGACGCCGGACCTCTATATCGGCGTCGCCATATCGGGAGCCAGCCAGCACATGGCCGGGTGCTCCGGCTCCAAGGTGATAGTCGCCATCAACAAAGACCCTGAGGCGAACCTGTTCAAGGAAGCGCGGTACGGCGTCGTCGGCGACTGGAAGCAGGCGCTGCCTGCCTTCGTCAACAAGGTGAAGGAGCTGCTGGCGGGTTGACCCCGGAAGCTCAAGACGCGGCTACAAAAGGGGGCTCCGCACACCATGCGGAGCCCCCTTTTCTATCGAGGGTCGCAACAGCTATTCCTTTTCCGCCTGCTTCTGTGCCTGTCTCTCCGTCACGATCTTCTGGGTTACGAAGGCGGGCACTTCCTCATAGTGGCTGAACTCGGTGGTGAAGCCGCCCCGGCCCTGGGTGATAGACCTGAGGTCCACAGCATAGCGCAACACCTCGGCTTGGGGTACCTGGGCCTCAATGATGGCCATCTTCCCATCCCGATTCATGCCCTGTACCCTGGCACGCCTGGTATTCAAGTCACCCATAACGTCACCCGTGAAGTCTTCCGGCACCACCACGCGTAGGTTCAGTACGGGCTCCAGCAATACCGGCTGTCCCTGCGCCAGTCCCTTCTTCAGCGCCTGTGCCGAGGCGATCTTGAAGGCGATTTCAGACGAGTCCACCTCGTGATAGCTCCCGTCGTACAACTTCACCCTTACGTCAACCACCGGGTATCCCGCCAACACGCCTTCCTGCTTGGCCTCGTTGACACCCTTCTCCACTGCCGGGACATAGTTCCTGGGGACAGAGCCTCCCACTACGCTGGAGGCAAACTCGAAACCCGTGCCCCTCGGGAGCGGGTCCAGTTGCAGCAGGACATGGCCATACTGTCC
>JBFMDE010000004.1:24880-29766 GCA_040754215.1 Chloroflexota bacterium | reverse complement strand
TCGACGATGGCATCAAGCAGGCGAGCGACAGCCTTGTTCTGCAGGCCGGCGCCGGCCAACACCGGGATGAGTTTGCCGCTCTTGGCACCGTCTCGCAGGCCGCCACGGACCTCCTCCTCGGTCAGTGCCGCCCCCTCCAGGTACTTGGTGACCAGGTCGTCGTTAAGCTCGGCAACCGCTTCGATGAGCTTCTCGCGCAGGGTATTGGCCTGGCCAACCAGCTCTGCGGGAATCTCCTTTTCCTCCGCTCCCACCCCCATGTAAGCCTTCATCGTTACCAGGTCTACGACACCAGCGAAGGCGCTCTGAGAGCCTATGGGCACCTGCACCGCCACGCACTTCTTGCTCAAGACCGTCTGGACCTGCTCCAGGGCTCGGGTGAAGTCGGCGTTCTCTCTATCCATCTTATTGATGAAGACTACTCGTGCCAGACCCTCTCCATCAGCGTAGTGCCAGACCTGCTCAGTACCCACTTCCACGCCGGAAGCGGCGCAGACCACTACCACCACCCCATCGCAAGCACGAAGCGAGGCCACAACCTCGCCGGAGAAGTCGGCATAGCCAGGGGTATCAACTATGTTGACCTTGCACCCTTTCCACTCGCAGGGGAGGACTGAGAGGTTGATGCTGACCTTGCGTTTCGCCTCCTCCGGGTCGAAGTCTGAAACAGTGTTCCCGTCGGCAACCCTCCCCTGTCTCGAGATTGCCCCACAGGAAAACAGCATTGCCTCTGAGAGGGTGGTCTTGCCCGCACCACCGTGGGAAAGTAATGCCACGTTGCGCACCTGTGTTACGCCATAGGTCTGCATACCATGAAGGCCCCTTTCTCGCTGGATGAGGCTGAACCCTGCGATAGCGGGTATCTAGCTGTGCCCTCTACCCAGGTCGTGGGAGGACACCGCGGAACGCCACAGGACCGGCGCCGTAGTTCGTACCTGCCAAATTGTAACCACCGAGTGGAGAAAAGGCAAGGAACATAGCATAATAGAGGCTACCTCATAGCATAAATGTCCAACGGTGGAGCGGCACAAATGCTACTAAGGGGAATTGCCAGGATTGCCCTCGTCATCCTCATCCTGTCAACCGTCCTCCTCCCGGGAGACTCGCCCTATCCAGCCAACAGCGTTGATGGAATCTCACAGCGCTACCTCTTCAGCATCGCGGGTTGGGAACTACGACATCTGTTGAGTGGCAACAACACACCCAGCAAGCAGGATACAATACAGGTCCTCAAGTTCTTTGGCCTCGCCACAGCCGCACAGGGCCCGTCCGCAGACAGGGACCAACTGAAACCGGTTGTACAGGACATCCTCAAGCAACAACTCGCTCAGGTATTGCGTGACCAGGGCCTTACCACCAGCTTCGGCCCCTTCTCAGCACTCCTGTTTCCTCCCCTGCGCTTCGAGCTTACGGAGCTTCCCTTCGTACTGGCCGTCTCTCCCCGCGAGAAGATAGAGTTGCTACAGACTGTATTGTTAGACCCCTCCCTGAGCGAGGAGGAGACAGCAAAGATAGAGGCAGACGTGGAGAAACTTGGCCTGTCAGCGGTGGTGGAGCGAACGGGGGGCGTCGCCGTCTACCCCTCCGCAATACCAGAGGGCCAGCCCCTGCAGTCTACGCTGTCCGCCATTGCCCATGAGTGGTTCCACCAGTACCTCTTCTTCAGGCCTCTCGGGCGCGCCTACTGGTCGAACTACGAGATGAGGACCATCAATGAGACTGTGGCTGACATGGCTGGCCAGGAAGCGGGGAGGCTGGTGTATGAACGGTACTATGGCGACCTCACTGAGAGCAGGAAGTCAGGAACGCAGACCGCCGGTGTCCCATCTTTCGACTTCAACAAGGAGATGCGCGGCACCAGAGCGACGGTGGACTTCTACCTGGAGCATGGCATGGTGGCAGAGGCCGAGAGGTACCTTGAGGAACGCCGTCTCTTCTTCATCCGCAACGGGTACTACATCCGCAGGTTGAACCAGGCCTACTTTGCCTTCCACGGCAGCTACGGGGACGACCCGGCGTCGGTTAGCCCGGTCAGCCAACAGTTGGCTGAACTGCGGCGCCAGTCCGGCTCCTTGGGCGAGTTCGTCAAGCTGGTGTCACAGGTATCCAACTCCGAGGAACTCAACAGGCTGGTGCCGCCGCAGTAGACCATCCGGGGCCCCTATTACTCCACCTCGACCTTTGTCCTGGCTTTCCGGCCCTTCCGCTCCCTGGCCTCCGTGGACTCCAGGACCACATCAATGAGGTTCCGCATTGCCAGGAGCATCTCCTTGCGGGCGGTGCGAAGATGCTGCCGCGCTGCGGTCGGCATCTGCCGCATGTAGCAGGGCCGGAACCGCACCACTATCTCCTCACCCGGTACATGCGTGATCTCCAGGATCTTCTCCTCCATCTCACGTCCTCCTGCCGGAGGTCGCTTCTCTCGAAGGCACCTCCCACTTCTTTTCAAACCTGACCTTCAGTAGTTCACCCTCGAACTTAGCCCCCTTGACCGGGAGCCCGACCAATGTGCGAGGCAACAGGATGTTGCGCAGGTACCGTCCTACCCGGACAGAAAGCTCATCCCCGTTGCGGCTCAGCGAGATGTCGCCCTTCTCCGTGAAAGGCAGCACCAGGCTCAAGACATAGCCGCCATCCTCGTCGGTAATCTTCTGAGAGTGGCCGTGGAAGAATACCTGGGTCGGGTCTCGGTCGTCGAACAGGGCCTTTCCCATAAGGCGAAGTCTGGGCATACCCACGACCTCATCGTTGAACAAAGGAACACCGAGGACCGGGACCGGGCTGAAGCACTCTTCGATCGTGGTCAGGTGCCTGCTCTGAGTACGCTTCCAGGAGTCGAAATACTGGTCCGTCACCTCGTCCGGGATCAGGCGGTTACAGACTACGAGGTCGGTGAAGTAGCCGTACAGGTTCAGGTAGGTGAAGGTGCGTTGTGCTTCCTTTATCACCATCTTCTCGGCATTCATCACCAGACGAACCGAAGAGGTGTCCGGGTCCGTTAGTATGGAGCGCATCCTGGAAAGCTGCTCATACAGGTGCCGCTCGGCGTCGAAGACCTCATTGGTGGGCATGGGCACCCCCAGGAGGGGCTTGACCACGGGGCGCAGTATACCCACCGCAGCCCGCCCGATGGGGAATATCTTCTCCATCCACCATCTCACCACCTCCGGGAGGCCGAGCAAGCGCAACGTCTCGCCAGTAGGAGCGCAGTCAACTATGATGGTATCGTAGTTCCCCTCATCGTAGTAGTTGGTGATGTAGAGCAGGTTCGCCAGTTCCTCCATGCCTGGAAAGACGGCCATATCGTCGGCCACTATCTCGTCTATTCCCTGCCACGCCAGCAGCGAAGCGACCCACTCGCGGATGGTGTCCCAGTGGGCCTGCAGCGCCTGAGACATCTCGGTCTCCTGGGCCCACAAGTTGGGCCTCACCAGCTTTGGCTCTCCCCCGGAAAGGTCAAAATCTAGAGAATCGGAGAGGCTATGGGCCGCATCGGTGCTCATCACGATGGTCTTGTGTCCCAGCTCCGCAGCCAGCAATGCGGTAGCCGCCGCCACGCTGGTCTTGCCCACTCCACCTTTGCCCGTGTACAGTATGATCCTCATCTCTTGCTCCAGGCCCTCCCTCGTATTATACCCTTTCCCCTAGAAACCGCGCGATGCTATAATGAGGCCGTTGTGGGTAACCTCACCCCCTTGTGTCCCCCTCTCCTTTAGCAAAGAGAGGGGGAGTGAGTTGTAAGAGGGGGCTTTGCCCCCTCTTTGAATTTACTGCCCCCTTCCCTTACCAAGGGAAGGGGGCAGGGGGATGGGTTGCTAAACGGCCTCCGTAACGCGGCACTTGCGAGTTCACCACACCCTTGGAGGAGCTTAGATATGGGAATGAAGCTGAGCCCTGAGGAAGTCAATCACATCGCCACACTCGCCCGCCTGGGGCTGTCCGCCGAGGAGAAGGAGAGGCTGAGAGAACAGCTCTCCAACATCCTGGAGAACATGGAGGCGCTGAAAGAGGTGGACACCACAGACGTTCCACCTACGGCCCAGTCCATCGCACTCCAGAACGTCTTCCGCGATGATGGGGTGCTGCCATCGTATCCTGCGGACGAGGTTCTGGCCAATGCACCGCAGCAGGAAAACGGCTCCTTCAAGATTCAGCCGGTGCTGGAATCACAGGATGGAACTGCATAGCCTGACCGCCCACGAGGCCCGTAGACTACTCAAGAGACGCGAGGTCAGCTCCGTCGAGCTTACCACGGCGGTGCTGGAGCGCATCGCATCGGTGGAGAGCAGCGTGCACGCCTTCGTCACCGTCACCGCGGACCTGGCTATGGCACAGGCGAAGGACGCCGACAGGCTGCTGGCAGGCGACAGGGCTACCCCGCTGACCGGCATCCCGGCCGTCATCAAGGACAACATGTGCACCCGGGGCATCCGGACCACGTGCTCATCGAGGATGCTGGAGGATTTCGTCCCTCCCTACGACGCCACCGCAGTGCGCAAGCTGAAGGAGTGGGGCACGGTGATGGTCGGCAAGGGCAACATGGACGAGTTTGCCATGGGCTCTTCCACCGAGCACTCGGCCTTCTTTCCCACCCGCAACCCCTGGGACCTGAGCCGGGTACCGGGGGGGAGCAGCGGCGGCTCCACGGTCGCCGTGGCTGCGGGGGAGGGCCTGTTTGCGCTCGGCTCGGACACCGGGGGCAGCATCCGCCAGCCAGCAGGCTTCTGCAGCATAGTCGGGCTCAAGCCAACGTACGGACGGGTGAGCCGCTTCGGCCTGGTGGCCTTCGCCAGCTCCCTGGACCAGATAGGGCCCCTGACCCAGGACGTAACCGACTGCGCCCTGGTGATGAACGTCATCTCCGGCCACGACCCGCTGGACTCTAC
>JBFMDE010000004.1:0-24780 GCA_040754215.1 Chloroflexota bacterium | reverse complement strand
TGGCACACGGTCAGGGCGCCCATCGGCGGAGGCAAGTGAAGGTGCCACACCTTCGGCCATACTCCGAGCCCATCAAGGTGGCCTGCTATTCGGGACGCACCCGTGCAGAGCGGCCCCTGCGGCTCACCTGGCACGGCACGGACCTCCTGGTACGGGACATCGAGAAGGAGTGGCAGGAGCCGGGCCACAGGCTGTTCCGCGTCCGCACGCAGGACAACAGGTTGTTCGAACTCTGCTATAATGAGCGCCATCACACGTGGACCGGCACAGAGCTTGTGGAGAGGTGACTGACTCGCGGTCCTGTGTAAGAGGGACATGACATGAACAAGGAAATCTTCAAGGTACTGGAGCAGAACGCCAGAGCCACGCCTCAGCAAATCTCGGCGATGACCGGCCTCTCCCTGGCCAAGGTGAAGCAGACGATAGAGAAGGCCGAGAAGGAAAGGGTCATCCTCAAGTACAAGACGGTGGTCAACTGGGAGAAGCTGGGCGACGAGCACGTCATGGCCCTCATCGAGGTGAAGATCACCCCTCAGCGGGGAGTGGGCTTCGATGCCCTGGCAGAGCGGATATACCGCTTCCCCGAGGCGCGCTCCGTATACCTCGTCTCCGGCACCTACGACCTGGCGGTCCTCGTCTCCGTCGGCACCATGCACGAGGTAGCCAACTTCGTCTCCCAGAAGCTATCGCCACTTGAAGGGGTGCAGAGCACGGTAACGCACTTCCTGCTCAAGCGCTACAAGGAGGACGGAGAGGTCCTGGATGGCAAGGGAGAGACCAGGCGCTTGCCGGTGACGCCATAGGCCGCCGTACCAGGCTCATGGCCATGCCTACCACGCGCACAAGGAAAAGCCCCATCTCCGACAAGGTAGCCCGGCTATCCCCGTCGGGCATACGGAAATTCTTCGACCTGCTCTCCTCCATCGAAGGGGTCATCTCGCTGGGGGTTGGAGAGCCGGACTACGTCACTCCATGGCACGTACGGGAGGCTGCCATCTATTCCCTGGAGCAGGGCTACACGATGTACACCTCCAACTACGGCATGCTGGAGCTACGACGCGAGCTGTCGCGCCACCTCCAGTGCCTCTACGGCGTGGAGTACAACCCGCAGGGCGAACTTCTCATCACTGTGGGCGTAAGCGAAGCGCTGGACCTGGCGCTGAGGGCCATCATCAACCCGGGGGACGAGGTCATCATGCCCGACCCCTGCTACGTCGCCTACAGTGCCTGCGTGGTGCTCGCCGGCGGGACGCCGGTCCCCGTCCCCACCACCATCGAGAATGGCTTCGCCGTAAGGGCTTCGGATATCGAGGCACGGGTCACGCGGCGGACGAAGGCCATACTCATCGGCTACCCCGCGAACCCGACCGGGGCGGCGCTCACCAAGAAAGAGCTACTGGCCATAGGCGAAGTGGCGCGGCGCCACGGCCTGCTGGTGATATCGGACGAGGTCTACGCCCGGCTGGTCTACGGCGTGGAGCACACCTGCTTCCCCTCGCTACCGGGCATGAAGGACAACTGCATCCTGCTCGGCGGGTTCTCCAAGGCCTTCGCCATGACCGGCTGGCGCATCGGCTACGCCGCGGCTCCCAGGGAAGTCCTGGAGGCCATGACCAAGGTACACCAGTACACCATGCTCTGTGCCCCGACCATGGCCCAGATGGCGGCCCTGGAGGCTCTGCGCTCGGGCGAGCCGTCGGTGCAGGCCATGGTGGAGGACTACAACCAGCGGCGGCGCCTGATGGTAAAGGGGCTGAACGACATCGGGCTGAGCTGTTTCGAGCCGAAGGGGGCCTTCTACGCCTTCCCCTCCATCGTAGCCACCGGCATGACCTCGGAGCAGTTCGCTGAGAGGCTGCTCAGCGAGGAGAAGGTAGCTGCGGTCCCCGGCTCCGTCTTCGGTGCCTGTGGTGAGGGCCACCTCCGCTGCTGCTATGCCACCTCGGTGCCGGAGATCGAAGAGGCCCTGCAGCGGATGGGCCGCTTCGTCCAGCGCCACCGCCGCGCGTGACTCCGGACACAACGAAAAACCCCACCGTCAACCCGCCCCATTATTCAACGCGAGCCAGCGTGAAGTCTCATAAATCCCTTGAACAATCCCTCTCCCTCGACGGGAGAGGTGTAGGTGAGGGTGAATTCCCCCTCCCTCTATCTCCCTCCCGCTAGGGGAGGAAGAATAATAACGCAACCTATCAACGAGACTGGACACCAGCACGGGACAACTTTGTAGATAGCTGAGGGAAGGAGCGGCAACAACTATCTGGACGGGGAGGCGGGGCAGAGTCGGACTCCCCCTGAAACACGGAAAGACTGTATTGGTGCTGTCTGACTTGCCTACGGAGACAATCGATACTCTGCTGGTGACTCGTAGGCAGGAGGCTCACATCAACTCGATGAAACGGTCTACGCTCACTCCTGCCGTCCGCAGTATCGCTCTCAACGTGCCACGGTCGAGTTCCTTGTGTTTGGGAACGGTCACCGGCTTCCGACCCTCACACCTCATTCTCACGTGACTGCCCTTGGTGCGCGCCACCCGATACCCGATGCGCTTCAGGACCGCGATGCATTGGTCTCCCGAGACGACCGGGAGTTCGGGCATTAGGCACTTACTTCAACTTGGTCGAGGTCATACTCCCGCGGAACGGTCCATCCCTCTTCTTCGGCGCACTCCAGGCAGAGTTCAACTGCCTCTTTTATGTTCGCCAAAGCCTGCTCCCTTGTTCTCCCCTGTGAGATACAGCCCGGGAGCACCGGAACCTCGGCGACAAAGTAGCCGTCTTCGCCACGTGTTAGCACTACGGGAAATCTCATCACGCTCCTCCCACACATCCTTGCTTGCCTGCCTGCTAGACCAAGTATATACCCCCGATTCACTGTGTGCAATGACGAGGTGGGCATCAACCGTGTCTGACCATACGGAGTTTCGACCTCGCGACAACATGCCCTCAATCCGCC
This sequence comes from Chloroflexota bacterium, assembly GCA_040754215.1. Taxonomy (GTDB): domain Bacteria; phylum Chloroflexota; class Dehalococcoidia; order JACPPY01; family JACPPY01; genus JBFMDE01. The sequence goes on along the minus strand of JBFMDE010000004.1, from coordinate 21,825 downwards.
CCATCATTCAACGCGAGCCAGCGCGAAGTCTCATAAATCCCTGGAACAATCCCTCGCCCTCAACGGGAGAGGTGTAGGTGAGGGTGAATTCCCCCTCCCTCTATCTCCCTCCCGCCAGGGGAGGGAGAATAATAACGCAACCTATCAATGAGACTGGACACCAACACGGGACAGCTTGGCGGATTGCTAAGGGAACAGGCCGCGACGACTATCCAGGCCGGGAGGCGGGGCAGAGTCGGACTCCCCCTGAAACACGGCCTTGCTTTGGTCGTTGTCCAAATGGTGGCTAGAATTTCGGAGCCAGGCCAGCCTGCTTGCACAACTCGTTCGCGGTTATTCGGTCAAGTGTGCGTTGCCTCTTTATCGGCACGGTCTTACTGCCATTCGTGTAGATAGAGTGTTTGCCACCTTCCCGTAACAGGTAGAACCCGTTCGCCTCAAGGTAGCTCACCAGGTCCCGCCGCTTGACCGACAACCTATGCCTCTACCGGCACTTGTTCCAGCAGGTCTCCACCAAGAGGGATCTCCCGCCCCTGTTGCTTGTATGCCAGCATCATTTCCCGCAGGGCGTCCCTGAGCATTTCCCTGCATTCCTCTATGCTCTTACCCTCGGTGACCACTTCGGGCCATTCCACGAGTTGTCCCATGTAGCCTGAGCTTATCTTGGTGTACTTTGCCGTATAGCTTCTTAACATGCAGCACTGCCTCACTGATTGCTTCTGTCGAGGACTCTAAATGCCCAGCGAAGGCGTCATCCTCCAGCTTGTCGTAGACGGCTCGGACAGAGCCCGCTCGACGTAGTCAGTTAGTGCGAAACGCCGTCCCATACTCTATCCTCCCTCCGCTGCGATAGATTATACCACGGAAGCCACTGGCCCTTTCTAGCCATCACTCAGAGCTGATACCTTTCTTTTCGAACAATTGTGATGGCGTTAAGCTCTATTCGCTCAGCACTATATGTTCAACGCAAGCCATCACAGGACAGCTTTGTAGATAGCTGAGGAAAGGGGCCGCAACAACTATCTGGACAGGGAGGCGAAGCGGGGTTGGACTCCACCTGAATACATATGGGGGCACATGCAGCATATCAGGGCAGATTATCGCCGCGCCGAAATAGAGCGCAAGGAACCATTTTGCATCGCACTCACCTTCCCGGAACGCCCTTAGCGTACTCTAGGATACCATCTCTGTCCCAATACGCGTTCGGGAGATCATCCATTCCAAAACATCTTGCCAGCTGGAGCATCACGTCCTTAACCACTTCCATACATGTGTTCCAAGAACTACCTCTTTCGTGTACGTCAGCTAGCCGCACTTGGCGCAGAATGTCATCGTGATACCCAACGTACGGCATCTTCCGGTGAACCCGATGACGCTCATAGATTTCCCAAGAAACCGCGGTCAAGTTATCCAAGGCAAGCAGGAAGGAAAATTCTTCGGCTGAACCTTGCAGTACCTCCCTTGACAGCTGCAAGTGGCGTTGCAGTTCGTATGTGAACCAGTAGGGGTTAAGCCCGCCGCCTTGCTCGAAGTCAAGGCTTCGCAGGTCTCCCTCCGTGACAACGAGGCCATCGAACCGACACGTGGTCGCTTGCAGAGCGACAGACCGGTCACCTAGCTTGACTCTGTACAATCTCGTATATCCCGCTGGGTGCACCGTGGGTTCACCCGCATAGCGCGATTCCTCGGAATAGCCCGTGGTAAGGTCGAGGAAAGTGCTTCTCAACTGGTCTTGAGTGACCCGTGTTCCCGAGTTAGGAACCGAAGTCATTGTATAGAACGGTAAGTGTTGTCTCAGATGAAACAAGCCATCGCTGAACTGGCGGTGTTGCTGGAACCTCGGGTCTGCTTTGACCTGTTCAGCGTTCACTGCCAGTCGCATAGGAGGCGACGCATCACCCGCATTTTGCAGCGTGGTGCCGGCAGGAGCAGCCGACGCAGGTGCTCCCAGTTTCCGAACGACGATATCCGCTATTTCTGTCACGCTATGGTCACTCACCTTGATGTATCCAATAGTCGCGGGGAGGCCAGGCATCGGTGTTTCGTCAATCCTTAGCGGCAGTATGTATCCGGTTTCTCCTTCTAGCTGGCGCTCTTGCGCACTTTGCCTTTCCAGACATGGCCAACCTCTTTTTTCCGCGTAGGCCTTGGAAATCAATGGCACGAAAAAGCGGGCACCTTGTGAGTAAATGTAGTGGAAATGCTCACTCAAGTCCTTGCCCCACAACTCCGCTAACTCAAACTTGTCGTAGAAAACGCGCACTCCTCTCTCGACCAGAGCTAGCGCCAATGACTCGGCGAACTCTCGATCTTCACCGGCAAAAGACAGGGCTATGTCATACTTGGAAGGCATCAGCCTATGTCCCTGTGACCCCCATACGATAACATCTGTCGGCCATCCACGCTTGTGCTCAACATACAAGCCCCTTCGATACAGCCGATTGTACGCCCCATGTGGTTGGGGCGCAAGCCGTCTCCCCCTTGGAGCGTTGTGTGGCCGAAGGTTATGGAAGTAGGTCTCTGACATTCGGGCCGACCTTTCATGCTCCTGGACCTCTCCTGACCTCCAGTCCATCCCCGGGGAACCGCTCGTCCAGAGAATACACCACCCTGCCGCCCGATGACCGTGCCGCCGCCCAGACCATGGCGTCGGCGAAGGACACCCGCCCCGATGGCCTGCAGAGAAGCAGGGCCTGGAGCACCAGTCCCTTGTCCAAGGCGAAAGGCGAAATATTCTCCTTTTGGAGAAAGGCTATCAGGTGGTCTACAACCACACTCCGGGAAATCCCGTAGACGGAAGTCAAGACATAGGCCGTCTCAGCGAGCACCACATCAGTTACCCGGAGAGGCTCCACCCCGTCTATGATCTCTGCGGCCTTTTCCGCCAGTTCCGGTGGGTCGCCTGTGAGATAGCGGACTATAACGCTGGTGTCCAGGAAACCACTCAAGAGGCTGGCTCCCCCACGCCAACCCTCCTCTTTGCAGCCTTCTCCCAGGCCATATCCCGGGCCTTGTCCCACTCCCGGCCTGATCCCACGCGCACCTTCACATGCCCCGCCAGGCTGCCCTTCAGGGACTTCCTGTGCTCCGGCGGAACGAAATAGACCTCCACGTGGTCACCCGCGAGGCGCTGCAAGGCTACCCAGCCTGGCGCCACTCCCAGCCGGTCGCGGATCTCCTTCGCAATGACCACCTGGCCCTTAGGGCCTACTACATGGGCCATGGTATGACCTCCTATACCTCAGTATGACCCCATAATACCGTACAACCTCTGGAACTGCAAGTGGGCAAGGTTTGCGGTGCGCTACAGGCTGCTTCGGCTAGCCGCCCTGCAGCATGCTCCGGAACTGCCGGTGCAGCGCGGGGTTGGCGGCGATGAGCTGGCAGGTGCTGGGGGTACCGGGCACACCACCCCAGTCCGTGACCACCCCACCGGCCTCCCTCACCAGCAGCATCCCGCCGGCGATGTCCCAGGGAAAGAGGCAGCGATGGCAGTAGATGTCCATCCGCCCACAGGCGACATAGGCGAGGCCCAGCGCCGCAGACCCCAGGAGACGCAGGCTGTGTACCCTCTGCCATAGCCTGGCCGCAACGCCAAGTATCACCTTGCCCCCCTCGGGGTCATAGCCCATGTCGAAGCCGACCAGTGTCTTCTCCAGCTGCTCCCTGGGGGAAACGGCTATGGGCGAGCCATTGAGGAAGGCCCCACCACCCTTCACAGCATGGAAGAGCTCCCGGCGCAGCGGGTCGTAGGTCACGCCGAGCAGCACGTCCTCGCCCCTGGTGAGGGCAACCGTCACGCAGTAGAAGGGTATGCCGAAGATGAAGTTGTTGGTCCCGTCCAGAGGGTCAACCGTCCAGGCGTACTCGGCCTCGGGACCGCCCCGGCCGCTCTCCTCAGCCAGGATGCCGTGGGCGGGAAACTCCCGGCGCAGCGCCTCGAGGATGACCTTCTCAGCCAGGACATCGGCGTCGGTGACCACATTGCTCTTGCCCTTCCACCCGACCGTCCTGGCGTTGTGGGAATGGTCGAGCAGTACTGACCCCGCCTCCCTGACAACCTGGATAGCAACGTCGAGGGCACCCCTGCCGCTTGTGGACTCGGGCAGGCGCTCCGGAAGGGCCATCATCTCAACACCGAGAGCCCCATCTTCTCCTTGGCTTCAACGATGGTCTCGCGGGCGATGGCCCGGGCGCGGCGCGCCCCCTGGGCGATGACCTCCTGCACCAGGTCCGGCTTCTCTGCAAGCCGGGCCCGCCTCTCCCGCAACGGGGCAAGGGCCTCGTTTATCCCCCTGGCAAGCAGGCGCTTGCACTCCACACAGCCGATGCCGGCGCTGCGGCAGTCCCTGGCAATCTCCTCCAGCCTGACCTCGGTGAAGAAACGGTGCAGGCTGTAGACATTGCATACTTCAGGGTGCCCGGGGTCACTGCGATAGCGCCGTGCAGGGTCGGTGACGGCCATCGCCACGCGCTGCTCCGTCTCCTCCGGCGTGGCAGCGATGTCCACCTGGTTGCCGTAGGTCTTGCCCATCTTCTGACTGCCGTCGAGTCCCACCACCAGCGGGTATGTGGTCAGCTTGGGCTGCGGCTCAGGAAATACAGGGCCGAACAGGGAGTTGAAGCGCCGCACTATCTCGCGGGCGAGCTCCAGGTGCGGTAGCTGGTCCTCGCCCACCGGCACAACCTCACCCTTGTACAAGGCAATGTCGGCGGTCATCAGCACCGGGTAGCCCACCAGGCCATAGTTGACGTTCTGCGGCTGGTGCCGCGCCTTCTCCTTGAAGGTGGGCACGCGCAGTAGCCAGCCCAGCGGCGTCACCATGCTGAGCAGCGTGTGCAGCTCGGCGACCTCGGGGACGTGCGACTGGACGAAGATGATGCTCCTCCCGGGGTCTATCCCCACGGCCAGCCAGTCGAGCACCATCTCCCGGATGTTCTCCTGGAGCCTGTCGGTCTCCTCCAGGGAGGTCAGTGCATGGATGTCCACGATGCAGTAGATACAGTCGTACTCATCCTGCAGCCTGACGTAGTTCTGGATGGCACCGAGGTAGTTGCCCAGGTGCTGCCTGCCTGTGGGACGGGCTCCGGAAAAAACGCGCTTCCTCATAGCTTTCAAGGGCAACAAGTCTAGCACAAAGGGAAATTGAAGGGCAAATTGACACCACTATATGCCGGTGCTATCCTTCGGCAGCACAATCGTTCGGAGGAGGGTGATATGGCCATTGCGGTGAACGAGTCGGCATGCATCGGATGCGGCACCTGCGCACAGTTCTGTCCCCTGGAAGCCATGGAGATACCCCCGGAATTCGTGGTGAAGATAGACCCCAAGAAGTGCAACGAGTGCCTGGAATGCCTTTTCTTCTGTCCCGTGGAGGCGTTGAAGGAGGTGTAGCATGACGAAGAAGCAGTGCGACGTGGTCGTCATCGGGGCTGGCATCGGGGGGATGGCCGCCGCCGCCAGGCTGGCCTATGCGGGCTATAAGACCGTGGTGCTCGAGGCTCTGTCCTTCCTTGGAGGCCGCTACACATACCAGGAATACAAGGGGTACAAGCTCACCACCGCCGCCTGGGTGCTCCTGCTGGGCAGGGACGACCCGGCCTACCGCGTGCTGGTTGACACCAAGGCCCCGCCCATCGAGGTGAGGGTCCCCGGCAAGATGAGGTACCGCGTCGCCGGCAAGGACTACGACGTCCCCGAAAAGGGATTCCTGGGATACATCCTGCCCAAGGTGGCCCGCAGTAAGGAAGAGGCCTCGCGCGTCCTCGGAACTGTAGGGGCCGCCATGCGCTGGCAGGAGCCGGCGGACACGATTTCCTTCAAGGACTGGCTGCTCCAGTACACCGACAATGTGTACATCTACAACATCTTCCAGTCGCAGGTGACGGTGTGGAACGGCATCAACCTCGACGAGATCGGCGCCGGAGAGTTCATCCGTCAGTTCAAGGTCTTCGCCTCCGCCAGTGAATACGGCGGCATGCCGAAGAACGGCCTCAAGGACGTCATTGACTCTCTGGCGGCGGTCATCAAGCGCGATGGCGGCGAGATACATACCAAGACGAAGGCACAGCGCATCCTGGTCAAGAATGGGAAGGCGACGGGCGTGACGGCTAAGGGGCCGGAGGGAGAGCTGGAACTGGAGGCCAGGGTGGTCATAAGCAACACAGGCCCCGCGGGCACGGTGGCGCTGGTAGGAGAGGAAAACATTGACCGGGCCCATATCAAACACCTGAGGGAAAACCTCCGCCCTACGGTAGGACTCAACTACTTCATCGCCAGCGATGAGCCGCTCACCGACTTCCCCGGGTACATCTACATGACCGACGCGCGGCGTACCCAGTGCTTCCTGACCTTCACGCACACCTGGCCGGAATACGCGCCGAAGGGAAAACACCTCATGATCTGCTACTGCACCCCGCTGTCCACGCTGATGTACGACCCCAAGCAGGAGCTGCAGGCGTTCCTCATGGACCTGAAGGACGCCTTCCCGGACTACGAGAAGCGGGGCAGCAAGCTGCTCATGGCCCGCAACTATTGCGGCGCCTGGCCCACCATGCGCTGCTGGCCAGGGCGGAGTCCCGGCATAAAGACGCCCATCGAGAACCTCTACAACGTAGGCGACGGGGTGAACCCGCCGGGGTATGCCGTGGCCGCCGGGGCAGCACAGAGCGCCCTGCTGGCAGTTGAAGACGTGAAGTCACGCATCAAACTGGGGTGAAACGAAAGACAGGTCGCCGGGCGGTCTCGACGGTGCATTTTCTGCGGGGACGCCCTGCGTGATAAAATAGCCGGACATTTCTTAAGACCGGGCACAGGCCATGGAAATCGCTGCCATCGGTACCACCAAGACCGGGGAGCTGACGCCCCCCTCCGTAGAGACCATCACGTGGAACGGCCTCACCTGGGTCTATATAGAGCGACCGACGAGGAAGGAGGTCGACTATCTCGCGCAGAGCTACCCCTTCTTCCACACCCTGAACCTGGACGACACGCTCAGCCGCATCCAGTTGCCCAAGATAGACGAGTACGACGACTACATATTCGTGGTGCTCCACTTCCCCGTGTTCAACAAGGAATCGCGCGTCACCATGGCCTCGGAGGTGGACTTCTTCGTCGGCAAGGACTTCGTGGTCACCATACACTGTGCCGGCGACCTCAAGCCCCTGTCCACGCTGTTCAAGGACTGCCAGATCCACACCGAGCTCCGCGAACGCAACATGGGCAAGGGCCCGGGCTACCTCTTCTACCGCATCACAGACTCGCTGGTGGACTACTGTTTCCCCATCCTGAGCAAGGTCATAGACAACGTGGAGAAGGTCGAAGACCGGGTATTCACAGCGCCGGTACCGCAGACGGTCCAGGAGATCATGATAGTGCGCAGGGACCTGCTTTCCCTCAGACGGATCGTGAGGCCGGAGATCCCGGTGATGCAGCAACTGGAGCAGGGCAACAGGCCCTATCTGGGAGAGGACCTCGACGTCTACTTCGGCGACATCGGCGACCATCTCAACAAGATATGGCACACCCTGGAAGAGTATAAGGACATCGTGGAGAGCCTGACCGACACCAGCAACTGGCTGACCCAGCACCGCATGCAGGAGATAATGCGGGTGCTGACCATATTCATGGCCATCGTCATGCCGTTGACCTTCATCACCAGCATCTATGGCATGAACATCAGGTTGCCGCTGGGCTTGGAGGAGCGTGGTGGCTGGGCTGGGTTCGTCGCCCTCATGGGCGTGATGGTGCTGGTGACGGTGGGAATCCTGGCCTTCTTCCGCCGCAAGCGCTGGCTCTGAGTTTCGCTCCCATCAGCAAACGGGGCCGGCCAACTCTGTACTCAGAACCCTCGGGGGATAACGGGTACCACCACCTTCTCGTTCACTGCGCTGTCACCAGGCAACAGGTCGTCGCTGGTCAAGAACGGTTCCCTGCTGCCGTGACAGACGTTGCACGACTTGGTCTGTGGCGTGACCCTCTGGATGTTGTGGGGCGCGCTCATCTTCCACGTGGGAACGGCATCGAACCCAGGAAGGCTGCCGTCGAGCTTCTCGAACGTATTCCTCGTCACAGGCACATGGCGAAGCACCACATAACGTTCGGGGTGCTGAGCGTCGGCCTCGACGTTCAACCCGACCTTGAAAGTCAGCTCCCCTCGGTATGCCACTCCGTCCGTGCCCTCGTGACAATCGAAACAACTGGTACTGGGGCCGGAATGACAAACATAGCACGAGACCTTCTCCACATGGATGATGTGCTCCGCTCCGGTCTTCGGCTTGCCCTCGGAGTGGCAATCGGCGCAGCGTGGCATCTTTCGAACCTCGCCCTCGTTGCCATAGGTCTCCCCGTCGCCATGCAGCTCGGCGCCACGGTGGCAGTCGGCACACACCATCCCAGCCTTGGTCCAGTGCACGTCCCCAGCCATACCCTCACCACCAGTGTATAGACCGCTGGAAGTTTCGGGCCCATGACACTGCAGGCACGTCTCCTCCATCAGCGGCTTTTTCACGAAGACGTGACCTCGGAGCAGACCGCCACCCGCCACATCAGGACGGCTCACATGGCACTGCCCGCACGTGGTATGGCAGGTGGCGCAGTCCTGCTCTGCGTACTCGCTCAGACCCGCGGACAAGGGAGACCCGCCCGACCTGGCCACCAGCGCTGCCGTTTCTCCCTGTAAGGTGTTATGCAGGGCCTTTTCGTATCCGAGCACGATGTCCTTGTGGCAGGCGGCGCACACGTCAACCCTCTCCAGCGACGGGTCCCGCACTACCGTCCGGTGGGCCGCATCCACATCGTCCCTGACCGGACCGCTGTGACATCCCTGGCAAGGGACCTTGCCGTGGCTGCTGGCGAGGAACTCAGCGCCAACTAGCAGGCGCTCATAGCGCGGCACATCGGGCGCGGGTCTGCCGTACAAATGGCTCTTCTGGCTGGCGGGTTCTTCTTTGACCAGCCGTGTCAGAGTCTCCCTGCTGGTATGGCATTCAACACAGGTAGCTTGGCCGGATGGTGAAACCGTAGGGGAAACGGTAGGAACACCCCCAGCCTTGCCTTTGCAGCCCATGCTCGAGAGCAGCATGAGAATGGAGACGAAACCCAGAATACCGAGTACATACGCAGGGCGCATTGTCCCCCTCGACGGGCACCGCTTTATGAATACGGAATCCAGGATGCCAAGTTGGGGATGCTACCACATGGTTAACCGTCTGTCAACGCGCGGTCACCTTGAGCTTGACTTGCTCTGTTAAAAACACGTAAAATATCGCTTCGGTTTCGCACCGGTCTGCGGAGAAAGGCCGAACCCCCAAGGAAGACTCTGTGCCGGACATCTCACCGCACAAGCTGCACGTATCTCACCCTGGCACCTGGGTTATCGTTGCGCTGGCCGCTGGCCTGCTAGCCGCCACCGCGTTCTTCATCTCTTCCAAAAGCGTGGCCTTTGCCTACGACCTGGATGAGAACAACTGCCTGGCATGCCACAGCAACCCTACGTTGACGACGAAGAATGGGCAGGGCGTGACCATCTCGCTATATGTAAGCGCAGCCGACCTCACCCGTTCAGCCCACCGATACGTTGACTGCAGCACATGCCACAGCTCAAAGCCACACCAGACGCCCACGCCACTGACGAAGCTATCTCTGGCACAGAAGTGTGGCACCTGTCATCAATACGAACTGAAGCTGCACCTCACCAGCATCCACGGCTCACAACTGCTCAAGGGCAACCCGGATGTCGCCTCCTGCGCCGACTGTCACAGCACCAACTCGAACCCTCATAGCATTGTCCGTGTGCTGGAACCCACGGCCTCCGCTTACCCTAAGAACATCGCCCAGACCTGTGCCAGGTGCCATGGTGACCCGCAGCTCATGGCTAGGTACGGCATCGTGGAGAAGGTATACGAGTCCTACATGCGCTCCTTCCACGGCAAGGCCATCGCACTGGCCCCAGACATCGCTGTACAGTTGAACAAGGCGACCTGCGTGAGTTGTCACGGCACACACGACATCAAGGCAGTGGACGACCCGGCGGCCCCGGTGGCGGGGATGGCAAACCTGGCCAAGACCTGCGAGCAATGCCATCCTGGGGCAGGGGTGGCCTTCGCCAGTGGCTTCCTGGGGCACAGGGAAGCCAACCCTACTCACCTGCCGCCGGTATACTGGGGGGAACGGTTCTTCTTCTGGTTTACCACAATCGTCCTGGCCATGGGAGCCTTGCTGATCCTGTTCGAGATAGGAAGATGGCTGGCCGGCAAGGTCATGCGCGAGGACGAGAGGCAGTAGAAGGCAAAGGATAAGGACATCGCTATGGTGACAACGGTACAGGCAGTGGCGAGCAGGGTCGAGGGAGACAGGATCGTCCGCTTCGACATACACCAGAGGATACAACACATCCTCATGTTCTCGTCGTTCATCGTCCTCGCCGCCACCGGCCTCCCGCTGAAGTTCGCCAACTGGGGCATAAGCCAGTGGTGGATAGCACTCTGGGGAGGTGTCGAGAGCACCCGGACAGTGCATCACTATGCGGGGTGGGTCATGGCCATTGACTGCGTGTACCACCTCGCCTACGTTGGCATCTCGATGGTCTTCCTCAAACGACCTTTCCCCTTGCAGATGGTCCCCAACCTGAAGGATGTGAACGACTTCATCCAGGACATGCGGTACTTCCTTGGCCTGAGCAAGACGAGGGCCAGGTTCGACCGCTTCAGCTATCGGGAGAAGTTCGACTACTGGGCGGTCTTCTGGGGCATATTCATCATGGTCGGCGGCGGTGCGATCCTGATGTTCCCGGTCCTAGCATCCAAGTACCTGCCCTACTGGGCCGTACCGGTAGCACTGGTGGCCCACAGCGACGAGGCCATACTGGCGGTGGGCTGGATACTCATCGTGCACATGTTCTTCTCCCACCTCGCCCCCAACGTATTCCCGTTCAACTCCTCCATCTTCACCGGCAGGGTGGCAAAGGAAAAGTACAAAGAGGAACACCCCCTGGAGTATGATAGAATAATGGCCACGATGGCTGGCGCCAGCGTGTCCGAGGCAATATCAAGAGAAGCTGTGCCGGGTGTAGGGCAGGATGACGCCGAATCACGGTGACCCTCAAAACGGCCCGCGTAATGAGCCCAGTCAGACCTCCTCAGCCGAGGTAGCTGCAAATGAAGGCAACAGGAGGGACAACGTAGTGCAGCAGCTACTGACACTCCTCAGCAAGGACAGGCTGGTACAGGCTGGCCTGGCGGTATTGCTGGCGACGGCCGCCCTGGTCATATTCGTTTCCCGTTCGGAGGCACCGCTGGAGCATCCCCTCTTCGGTCTCCTGCTGTTCTCCTTACTCCCCTTACTCTTCGTCATCGGGGCAGTTGTCTTCATCCTGACGATCCTGAGACACTAGGTTCACACAACTAATCTGTAACGACGAATACGATGTCCTGGCGTACTCCAACAGCAAGCAGACAACCTAACTGGCGGACACTGGTCATCGTCGCCGCCGGCATGGTGGAGGTGCTCCTCCTCGTATTCGGCAGTATAAAGGCTCTGGAGTTCAGCGACAGCAGCGAGTTCTGCGGCCAGTTGTGCCACACGGTGATGACACCGGAGTTCAAGACCTACCAGGTCTCACCCCACAGCCGCGTCACTTGTGCCCAGTGCCATGTGGGCTCAGGGGCCTCCTATTTCGTACAGTCCAAGGTCAGCGGGTTGCCCTTGGTAGTAGCCACCGTCTTCAACACATACGAGCGGCCTATCCCCACGCCGGTGAGAAACCTGCGCCCGGCCCGCGATACCTGTGAACAATGCCACTGGCCTCAGAAGTTCTCCGAAGACAGGATCCGCACCTATGTGCGCTACCTCCCGGACGAGACCAACACCAAGCAGGAATCACAGATGGCATTCCGCGTGGGCGGCGGCGAGCCAGGGATAGCCAGGTACATCCACTGGCACGTGGCGAGCAAGCTCTGGTACCTCCCTCTGGATGAAAAGAACCAGGAGATCGCCTGGGTAGGAGTGGAGAGCGACAGCGGCAACCTGACGGAGTACTTCGACCCCGACAGGCTGGACCAGGCAACTCCACAGCGGATCGCCGAGGACAAGCGGTTCATGGACTGCCTCGATTGCCACAACCGGGCCACGCACATCTTCCGCTCTCCGGACGAAATGGTTGATGAGGCCATTGCTCGCGGCCGTATAGACGCCACGCTCCCGTTCATAAAGAAGCTGGGAACTGAGGCTCTGGACGTCACCAACCCCTCTCTGCCAGTGACGCTGAGCAAGATAGCCGGCATCGAGAAGTTCTACCAGCAACAGTACCCACAGGTCTACCAGCAGAAACAGGACCAGATAAGGCAGGCAATGGCCACGCTCCAGGACCTTACCCAGTACGTCGTCTTTCCGGAGATGAGAGTCACCTGGCAGACTCATCAGGACAACGTATCGCATGAAGGTTGCTTCCGCTGCCATGGCAGGCTTACCACCACTCCGGACAACCCCGGGAGCAACCTGGTCTCCAGCACCTGCGATAACTGCCACTATACCCTTTCTGGCGAGCAGGCCGTCACACCCAAGATACCCCATACCATAGAGGGGACCTCGGACTGCCTGCGCTGTCACGGCTCGGGGGCCTTCAAGGCCTTCCCCGCTAACCATGCAGGACGTGGCAACGAGACTTGCTCTCAATGTCATAGCCTCAGTCCCAACCCGCGTCCGCTCACGGGAACACGCATACCACACAGGATCGAGGGGCGTTCCGACTGCCTCCTCTGCCATGCTTCCGGGTCGCTCAAGCCTTTCCCAGCAGACCACGCCGGGCGCAGCAACGACACCTGTGTCCTCTGCCATCGGGCTGCATCCTAGCAGGAGAGCAACCAGGAAACCGGGCGGCGGTTGAACTACAGAGAGGCGGCTTCAGGGCGGCAGAGGGACTAGTACTGCTCGATGAAGCCGGATATCTGGGCGAAGGTGAAGACAGGGCCGTGCTTGCAGACGTACTTGTCGCCCACGTTGCAGCGAGCGCACTTCCCCAGCCCGCACTTCATCTTGGCCTCAAGCGTGGTCACAATCTGGTCGTCCGCAAAACGTAGCTTCTTCAGTTCCACCAGGGTGAACTTGATCATGATGGGTGGCCCGCAGATGATGGTCACCGCATTCTGGGGGGAGAAGGCGAGCTCGGCAACCACCGCCGGTATCAGCGCCACGCGCCCCTTCCACTTCTCGTCGCCACGGTCCACGGTCAGCTCGACACGGGTGTTGGGGGACTGCGCCCATCTCTCGAACTCGTCCGAGAACACCAGGTCCTGGGGGGTACGGGCACCATTCAGCACGACGAGACGTCCGTAGTCGCCACGGTGGTCAACCAGGGTGTTTATCACCGGGCGCAGCGGGGCCATGCCGATGCCACCGCCAATGATGTAGATGTCCTTCCCCCTGTACTCCTCCAGGGGAAAGTGATTGCCATAGGGTCCACGCACTCCGAGCTTGGCCCCTGGCTCCAGTTCGTGCAGGGCGGCGGTCACCGTCCCTACCTTGCGGACGGCGAACTCGACGCCGTCCTGGCGATAGGAGACTGAGGTGATCCCGAACGGCGCCTCCCCCACGCCGAAGGCCGAAACGAAGGCGAACTGGCCTGGCTTGTAGCTGAACCGCTCCCGCGCCGCGGGGTCATCGAGCTCCAGGCTGAACAGCTTGACGTCGGGGGTCAGCTTTCTGACGTCACGCAGGGTTGCCACGTAGGGTAAGAGGGCACCTTCGGGTGACAACTGCTACCCTCCTCCTATCTTCTGCACATCGCTGATTATCTCGCGTATGTCTATGTTGACCGGGCAGTAGCGCACACACCGCCCACACCCGGTACACCCCAGGACGTTGTTGAACTCCTCGGGGAAATAGAGCAGCTTATGGGCGAAACGCTGCCGCATCCGTGACCCCTTGTCGGCCCTGGGGTCATGTCCTCCGGCTATCTTGGTGAACCCGGGGGCCTGGCAACTTTCCCAGCTCCGCACCCTGTGTGTCTTCCCGTCCTGCTGATAGTCCCGTATGTCGAAACAATAGCAGGTGGGACACACATAGGAGCAGATGTTGCAGTGGATGCAACGGTCGGCCAGCCGGCTCCAGTATTTGTCAGCGAAAGTACGGCGCATGGCAGCTACAATGCCGTCCGTCGGCACCCTAGGAACATCCGGCGGCGTTGGTGCCTGCACGGCCATGTCCTTCAGAGGGGCTTTTGCCAGCAGCTTCTTCCCCTTCTCTGTCACCGCCTGCACGAGGTAGCCCTGAGGTACCTCGCTCAGCATCACATCCATGTACCTGGCGTCATGAGGTCCGCCTCCAGTGCTGGTGCAGAAGCACTCCGCACAGGCCTCAGCACAGGCCAGGCCGACCAAGGCAGTCTTCTCACGTCGCTCACGGTAATACTGGTCCGCCGGCTCCGCCAGCATCGGCAAGTCGAAGACAGCAAGGCCCTGGGCATCACAGGGACGCAGGCCGAAGACCACCATCTCCCGCTCCAAGGACGAAGGGATGACCCTCACGTCCCCGTCCTCCTGCTCAACGGTGAACATGGTGTGGCTCAGGGGAAAGAGACACCCCTTCGGTCCCAGAGTGGCGTTGCCGCGAGAGATGGTCATGTCCTCTGCCTTTGCCACCGGGCGGAAGAACACCATATCCCCGACCACCACAGGAACGACCACCGTCCGCTCTTCCATCAGGGAGTTCAACCAGCGTGACAGGTCCTCTCTGGCAATTACCTGGCTCATTCCACGCCTTTCAGATGTTCGTCCTTCTTAAAGGTAGCGAAGGGAGGAACGGTTTCTGCTTTTATCCCGGCCTGGAAATCGAAAAACTCTCCGACATCCTTCTCCAGCTTGCGGTTGAGCAGGCTGAGCGGTATGCTGACCGGACATACCCGCTCACACTCGTTGCAGGAGATACACCGACCAGCGAGATGGAACGCGCGTATCGTGTTCCACATCTCGTTGTCAGTGACATCCTTCCTTATGCCCACCCACGTGGGGTCGAGCTGGTCCACAAAACACTCACTGCAGTAGCACCCGGGACACGCCTGGCGACAGGCATGACAGCGAATGCACCGGCCAAACTGTTCCAGCCAGAAGCCACGCCGCTCGGCAGGGCCGGCATTTTCCATCTGCTCCACGTCCGAGAAGGTCACCGGCAGTGCCTCGACCGGCTCGCCCACAAGGTAGTCATAGACCACAGGCACACGCTGTGGGCACCGCTGGCACCGCTCTTGAGGCTCCTTGCTCACGCGATTCCAGCTCACCTCGGGCATGCCCTGGCACACTACACCGATTATGTACACCTTATCCCGTGCGAGTTGGCCCTCATTTATCAGGAGGTTTATGGCACGGGAGTCACAGGGCTTGGCCACGATGGCAGTCCTTTTGTCCCTCCGGTCGAGCAGGAACTTGCTCAGGTTGTGCACACACGTCTGGTCGAAGACCAGGCGGTCCACCCCGGCGGTCCCATATATGAAAACCGGCCTCGCAGTCAGTCCGTCAGTGGCCCTCTCGTAGCCAATGACGCAGTCCACCGTGCCCGTCTCCAGCAGCTCTCTGGCCTTCGCCCTTATCTTGTCCTGCATCAGACCGCCCTCTGCACTCCCTTCGCAGCCATCAGCTCCCTGTCCTTCCTCGGACCAAGCTGTCTCAACTGCTCCGTGAAGGAAGTGACCACCTGGGTGAACCTCTTCCCCTCAGAGGCGGAGACCCATTCCAGTCGGAAGCGCTCCTTCTCTATGCCCACATAGTCCAGGAATGGCTGCAGCAGCGCGAAACGCCTCCGCATGTGATAGTTGCCTTCCGTATAGTGACAGTCTCCGGGGTGGCAGCCAGCAATGAGCACACCATCCGCCCCCATCTGGAAGGCCTTCACCACGAACAGCGGGTCGACACGTCCCGAACACGGGACCCTGATAATGCGTATATTAGGCGGATAGCTCATGCGGCTGGTGCCAGCCATGTCCGCACCGGCATAGGAACACCAGTTGCAGAGGAAACCAACGACCCTGGGCTCGAACCCTACTGCCATAGGCTCGTCACCTCAGCGAAAAGCTGCTGGTTGGTAAAACCACGCAGGTCAATAGCCTTGGAGCGGCACACGGCGGCGCAAAGGCCGCACCCCTTGCACAGGCCCTCATTGACACTGGCCACCACACGCCCGTCACGCAGGGCTTGTGTGCTGATGGCCTTGAACGGACATACCTGAGTACAGAGTAGGCAACCAGTACACCTGCTGATGTCCACCATCGCCGTCATCGGGTCCGTGGTGATGTAGTCCTGACTGAACAGTGCGGCGGCCTTCACTGCGGCGGCGCTGCCTTGCGCCACGGAATCCGGGATGTCGCGCGGACCAACACATGCCCCGGCAAGGAATATGCCATCGCTCTGCGTCTCTACCGGCCTCAGCTTGGGATGGGCCTCGACGAGGAACTGGTTGGTGTCGTAGCTTATGTTCAGCTTCTGTGCCAGTTCAACCACTCCAGAGCTAGGCTCCATCCCCGTCGCCAGGACCACCAGGTCAGCGGACAACTCCACCGGACGGCCGATCAGAGAGTCTTCTCCCAGCACCACCAGCTTCTTGCCCTCCTGGTATATCTTGGAAATGCGCCCGCGCAGGTATATGGCCCCGTACTCCTCCTGGGCGCGCCGCGTGAACTCCTCATAGGCCTTGCCTCCAGCTCTTATGTCAATATAGAAGATGTAGCACTGCACCTCCGGGTCATGCTCCCTGAGCATGATGGCGTGCTTGGCCATGTACATGCAGCAGACCTTGCTACAATACGGCCTGCACTTGGCCTCATCCCGTGAGCCAACGCAACTCACGAAGACCACCGTCTTGGGATGAGCTCCGTCAGAGGGGCGCTTCACTTCACCGCCCGTAGGGCCGGAGGCACACATCAACCTCTCAAGCTGTAGCCCGGAAATCACGTCGGGGTACATGCCAGCCCCGTATTCTCCGTAGGCGCTGGCGTCGAACGTCTGGTAGCCGGTGGCCACTATGATGGCCCCGAACTTCTCGGTGAAGACCCTGTCCTGCTCCTCCCAGTCTATGGAACCAGTGGGACACAGCTTCTCGCAGACGCGGCACTGGGGCGGTTTCTTGTCCTCCTCCCCCGAAGCCACAAAACGCTGGTACTTCATGTACCGGCAGTGCTCGGTATCAATCACCGGCTTGGTCGGCACCGCCTGGGGAAACGGTATGTAGATGGCAGTGCGCTGGCCCATTCCCAGGTCGAACTCCGACGGCACCTTCTCCGGACACTTCTGCCAGCAGGTGCCGCATCCGGTGCAGGTGGTGTGATTGACCTTCCTCGCCTTCTGCCTGACCTCTACCTCGAAGTTTCCGACGAAGCCCTTGATGCTTTGTACCTCAGCATAGGTGAAGAGGACGACCCTGTTATGCTGGGCAAGCTCCACCATCTTGGGGGTGAGTATGCAGGCAGAGCAGTCCAGCGTAGGGAAGGTCTTGTCGAGCTGTGCCATACGGCCACCGATAGTCGGCTCCCGCTCCACCAACACTACCTCATGCCCGGCATTGGCGATATCCAGCGCCGCCTGGATGCCAGAGATGCCGCCACCGATTACCAGAGCACGCTTGGTCAGGCTGATCTGCCGTGCATACAACTCATAGTTCCTGGCCACCTTGGCCACGGCGAGTCGCACGATCTCTATCGCCTTCTCTGTGGCACGTTCCTTGTCGTCGCTGTGCACCCAGCTGTCCTGCTCCCTGATGTTGGCAATCTCGAGGAGGAATGGGTTCAGCCCGGCCTGCTCCACCGTCTTGCGGAAGGTCTTCTCGTGCATGCGAGGCGAACATGCGGCCACGACCACGCGGTTCAGCCGGTGCGCCTTGACCGCGTTGCGGATAGAGGCCTGGCCCGGGTCGCTGCAGGTGTACTTGTTGTCCTCGACATATACCACCTGCGGCATCTTCCTCGCCGCCTCCAGCACCCTGGCTATGTCTACCGAGCCCGCGATGTTGCTGCCGCAATGGCAGATGAAGACTCCGATCCTCGCCATCTCTACGCAAGTCCTTTGCTGGACAATACAGGTACCGGGTCGGTCAAGTGTTTGTCCAGATGCAACTGCTGCACCGAGAGGCCAAGGGCCAGCCCCAGCAACTGGGTGAAATATACCACCGGCACCCTTGCATCATCGCCGTACCTAGCCCGTATCTCCTCCTGGTGTGTATCGAGATTGCTATGACACTCAGGACAGGCGACGGCGATGCAGTCGGCACCTGCCTGCCTTGCCTGGGCAAGTATCCGGTGGCAGAGCTTGAGCACTATGTCGGGCCGCGCCAGTGGTAGGCCAGCACCGCAGCACTCGGTCTTGAAGGCCCACGCCACCGGCTCAGCACCGAGCTTGCGCACCAGGCGGTCCATGAGCTGTGGATTCTCGGCATCGTCAATGGCGACCTTCTCCCTGGGTCGCACCAGCAGGCAGCCATAGTAACAGGCGACCTTCAACTCGGTCAGCGGCTTCTTCACCGGTATAGCGTCCAGCCTGCTGTCCACCACCTCGAGCAGGTGCACCACCCGGGCCGTCTTCTGTATCTCCTGCCCGATGACCGTCTGTACCAGCTTCCGCATATCGTTGTTCTGGAGCTCGTGGCTGGCTATCTTGAGGCGCGAGAAGCACATGGCACACGCCGCCACCAGGGGCAGCCCCACCTCTCCAGCCCTCTTCAGGTCACGCGCCGGTAGGGAAACGGCCAGCAACTCGTTGGTCGAGTGTGCGGACGATGCCCCACAGCAAGCCCACCCCTCGAGCTCTTTCAACTCGATGCCGAGGGCCTCGCAGGACAGCCGGGCTGATACATCATACTCCCTGGCCGTGGAGTGAAGTGAACAGCCAGGGAAGTAAGAAAAGGCCTTCTGCCCCGCCAGGGTGCCAGTAGACTCTGCCTGCTTCATGACTTTCCTAGCTCTCCGCCGCTGGAGCCTTCCTTGACTCCGCTTCGGCGCGAGCGAATATCTCTCTCACTGCGCGGGCATCCCTGATCGTCGTAGGGAGCACGCTCAGCTTGCCTCGGGACAGCAGTTGCGGCAGCAGCCCGGCATTCGCGGTCAGGTGCCCGCTGCGCACGTTATACATCGCCCCCAGCTCCAGCTCGTGGAGACGCCCATGCCGTCTCACCACCTCAAGGAAGATGCGATGGAACAGCTCTATGTCCTTCTCCGGTACCGGGTACCCTTCCAGGATGGCGAGCAGCCGCAACGACTCCATGACACGGGCGATGTCTATCTCCATGGGACAACGGGCGGAGCACACCTGACACTGAAGACAGACCCAGATGGTGTTGCTGGAGAGGACATGGTCCTTGAGGCCTAGCTGTACGGCCCGCATCACCTGTCGCGGCCCCAGGTCCATAGCGTAGGCTACCGGACAGCCGGCATTACACTTCCCGCACTGGTAACAGCGAAGGGGGTTCTGGCCGCTATGCTTCTGGACATAGCCGCTAAGCCGGCTCTGAGGAAGCGGGGTGATCGTCTCTACGGTCTGCACTCTCTCCTGCTTTCCGTGACCTTCTGCAACCCTACCCCGCACACCGAATCGAAATTATAGCATTCGGCTCGTTGAGCGGGCAAACCGAATGCGCCACGCCAGTCATAGGGTAGCGACGTCATATAACCCTCAGTCCCGAACAGGGGGCGATGACCTCCTGGCCGCCACCACCCTCTTCACCTCCCGCCAGCCGAAGATCACCAGGCCGACAACGATGAGGCTGAGGAAGCTGATGCTCCGGTCCAGGAAGGTGACCGACCAGGCCGAGGCGCTGGCTATGGCCAGGGTCAACAGGCCCGCCATGCCCGGCTCCACCAACCCGAAGCCGCCGGGAGTAGCCGGGATCGCCACCAGCAGGGCATAGGCCATGGCGACAAAGAAGACAAAGGGCAGGGCGATGTGGACGTCCAATGCTAGCGCCACGAAGTAGAGGCGGGCAGCCTCCATCAGCCAGATGGCCACGGACAGCACTACGGGCAAAGGGACCTGCCGAAAGCTGCTGAAGGTGGACTTACGGAACGACCACCAGGCGGAACGCACACGGGCGGGCATCCAGCGGTCCAGGTGCCCGCCGAACCTCCAGAGCAACGCCAGGGCAGCGAGGATGAGCACTACCAGCCCTGCGCCCACCATCACGAACTGCAGCGCCACGTTGGCGGTCGAACCGCCCAGCAACACCAGGGCGGCCACGCCCAGCAAGCCTACCACCACCAGCACGTCAATGACGCGTTCGGCCACCACAGTCCCCAGGCTGGCGGAGTAGGGGATGTCACGCTCCTCCTTCAACAGGTAGGGCCTGTAGATGTCGCCCACCCGGGCATACAGGATGACGTTGGCAAACCAGTTGAGCAGGAGCATCTGGGTCAGTGCGGCGATAGAGGGCAACCCCTTGCCCTCCCTGTCCAGGCCTGCGTTGCGGAGCAGGATTTTCCACCGCAGGCCCCGCAGCGGGAACGAGGCGTAGTAGACGGCAAGGCCGAGGACATAGTAGAGCGGGTCGCTGCCCCTTATCTGACGCCAGGTGTCCGAGAGGCTCACCTCAAAGCGGGTAAAGATGAAGACCAAAAAGGCCACGGCGAGCGCCAGCGCCACGACGGTGTGAGGACGGAAGAAGCGCCGTCTCAGCGAGACCGGTGTGGCCTCTACGTTCGTCTTCTTCAACTCATTTCCCAGGCTTCAGTATGGGGCGTTTTGCCGGCATGCCGGGACGCCTCGGATACCCGTCCGGGGTAGGAGTCACCTTCGAGATGACCACCAACAGCCGCCCCTCTCCCAGCTCTGGCAGCGCCAGTTCCTTCACCTCTTGCAGCTCTCCACCGAGAAGACCGATAGCATATGCTGAGGCGGCTACCTCAGCAGCTATGTCACCCTTCTTAAAGGCCACGACAGTCCCGCCCACAGCGCACAAAGGCAACATCAGTTCGACCAGAGATGGCAGGCGGGCCAGCGCCCGGGACAGTACCAGCGAGAAACTCTCCCGGTACTCCCTGCACTGCCCCACCTCTTCGGCACGCCCGGCTACCACGTCCACCCCTTGCAGGCCAAGCCGTTCCACCACATGTCGCAGGAACTGCGTCTTCTTGTGGGTCGAGTCCAGCAATGTCATATGGATGGCAGGAAAGGCAATCTTCAGAGGCAGGCCGGGCAGTCCGGCACCGCTGCCCACATCAATCGCCCGTGACCCCTGTTCAAGCATACTGTTCTTGACCGTCACTGCGACAGTGAGCGAGTCCAGGAAGTGCTTCGCCTGCACCTCTTCGTACCCTGTGATAGCCGTGAGGTTCATGCGACGATTCCAGGCTAGCAACTCTTCATGGTATGTTCGGAACTGCTGTTGTTGTCGTTCGCTGAGCACGACACCCAGCCTGGCAGCACCTTGTAACAGCAGCTCCATGCCGGCAGATTATACCATGAGGTGCTCTCTTTCCCACATCACATACCATAGCCTAGGCTCCCACGAAACGCGGAAGGTAGATTCCCTCTCCCTTGAGGGGAGAGGGTCAGGGTGAGGGTGACGCCCTCCGTCATAACTTCCCCCTCACCTTAATCCTCTCCTTAGCCCAAGACCAGCGAGTGACCCTCATGGGGCATCCCGACAGGTTGGGACGGACTACTCATGCGTTCTTACCCTTGTCATTGCGAGGAGTCCTGACTAGTCGGGACGACGCGGCAATCTCACCACCATGGTTGAAGAAGGACAGAGATATGAGGTCGCCACGCTGCGCTCGCGATGACAAATGTGGTGCGCCACGGTCGGGTTGGGAAACCCGACCTACAGCTTGAAACGCTGGTTTCGGGCCATAGGCA
>JBFMDE010000003.1:9032-57690 GCA_040754215.1 Chloroflexota bacterium | reverse complement strand
ACTCAAGTTGTTTGCGCGCCTCCAGTCCGCCCGCTTACGCTTGGTACCATTGACAGACGTCCCTGGTGGGAATAGTATAGGGGCGATCAAGTCAAGGCAGTTCCGAAAAGGGCAAGACCCGCCGAATGGCAGGGACGCAAAGCCGCAGCTCTAAAGCTTCACCCGGGAAGTAACAGATGGCTGGGTTGCTGGAACTCTTCTTCCACATCCAATAGGGCAGCGTCGCGGGTCCTCGGACTGGGTCTTGCTTTGCAGCAGGGCAGGGCGCTATGTGGAAGGTGAACGGCATTCTAACGCCGGAGCAGGAGTCTGCTGGCTTCGAGGTGCTGGAGGAAGAGGACTTCGTCTATCTCAAGAGGTCGGGCGAGACATTGGCGGTCTTCGCCATCGAAGCTGCTACGCCACAGCTTCTTCGAGAAGCTGCCGATGCACATGCCGGACTGCACGCCGAAGGGGGTAGGCCCGGATAGCAAGCAGGGAAGCCATGCGCTTTACCTTTATGCTCACAATCACCAAGCCTGAGTGGGCTGAACGCATTAGAAGCGGGGTAACACGGCGAGCGGCGAGGACCAGAAAACAATGATATCCTTACAGGTAAGGCGTACTACCAGGACAATCGCTCCCAGGCGGAGGAGCGATACCCTTCGTCGCCCCAGGCTTCTCGATTTCCTCTGGCATCACCTGGATTGCCGGCTGTTGCTGGTGTGTGCTCCGGCTGGATTTGGCAAGACGACCCTTGTAGTTGACTTTGCCGCCGAATCGAAAACGCCCGTCTGCTGGTACACCTTAAGCCAGCTGGATAGAGACCCAGCCGTCTTCCTGGGGAATCTGGTGGAGAGCATCAGGACCAGATTCCCCGCCTTCAGAAGCAAGGCGGAGTCTCGCATCGCCGCCACGAGCGATATCATGAACGAATCTGGTCAGGTCCTCGCAGTGCTGGCCGCTGACATCCAGAGTAGCATCCCTGAGCCATTCACCATCGTGCTGGACGACTTTCATCACCTGGACGACAGCGAAGACATGACCCGCTTCGTCAACCTCCTTCTCGAATCTATACCCGACCGTTGTCACCTGATGATCATCAGCCGAACGATGCCCCGCCTCGCTGCGTTGCCCAAGCTACTATCGAGAAGAGAAGTGGCCGCACTGGGCATGGATGATCTGCGCTTCACTCCCGGAGAAGTCGCCGAACTATTCCATCGCAGCTATGGCATCAGCCTGAGCCCAGAAGAGGCGGCAGGGCTCGCCTCAGATTCAGGCGGGTGGGTCGCTGGGCTCATCCTGACCAGCCGGACCTTGTGGAAAGGGCTGCTGCAGCAGTTGGTAGCGCAGAAAGGCCGGGGCGGTGCCCTTTTCGAGTACCTCTCACAGGAGGTTTACAACGAGCTCCCGGCCGAACTCAGGCAGTTCGTGCTGACGACGGGCATCCTGTCCGAACTGGAGCCACAGCTTTGTAACGAGTTGCTCGGCATCGAGAATGCGCAGCATCTGCTGGAGGAGTTGGAGGGGCGCAACCTATTCCTCTCTCGCCTCGATAGTGAAAGGCCTGTCTATCGCCTTCATCAGTTGTTCCAGGAATTCCTCAAGGCCAAGCTCGAAGCAGAGGACCACCAGAGGTATTCAGGTTTGAACCTGAAGGCGGCAGCCATCCACGAGAAGAAGGGGAACTGGGAAGAGGCGATCAAACACTATGGACAGGCTGGGGGGTGGTGCGACTGCGGCCGGGTCGTGGCCAAAGCTGGAGAAGAACTCATGAGGGCCGGGCGCTGGCAAACCCTGAGCCGATGGATAGAAGGGCTGCCCCAGGAGGTGTTGGATTCCAATCCGGAGTTGCTGTTGAGGCGAGCCCAGGCTGCCATCCGCTGCGGAGAGACTGACATGGCGATAAGGCTGTGCAACCGAGCGATGGAGGTCTCGGCAAAAATCGGCGACACCCTGTGCATCGTGCGGGCGCTGCTGTGCCGGAGCTCCGCGTTGAGGCTGGTGGGCCAGCCCAGAGCGAGCATGGCCGACGTGCGCCGGGCTCTGGCCTTGCTTAGGGAGCGGCCAGAGGAGAACAGACTTATCGCCGAAGCCAGGAGGCAACTGGGGGCCATCTACGGTCAGCAGGGCGACTTCGCCCGCGCCAGGCGACAACTGGAGAAATCTCTACCCCTTTATGTCAAGGCCGGGGAGCTGGCAGACGTCTCACGGGTGCATGACCTGTTGGGAATCGCCTGCTCGCAGCTCGGCCAGCTAGACAGGGCAACCATGCATTTTGAGAGGGCGAAGCAGGGTTGGCACAATCTGTCCAACTGGAGCGAACTGGCCACGACTCTCAATAACATGGGTGAGCTTTACCGCTTGAAGGGAGACCATGAGCGGGCTTTGGCTGAGCTAGACCTGGCCCTGATGAATGCCCGCCGGAGCGGGAATACTCAGTCTGAAGCCTGGATCCTGGAGACCATCGGCGATGTGAAACAGGACCGGGGTGAGTACGAGGCCGCGATAGAGGAGTACAATGGCAGCATTGAGCTTGCCAGGCGGGGCCTGGATGCCCGTCTGGTGACCCGATGCACCCGAGCCTTAGCTGATAGCTACCGCCTGATGGGCCGCTATGATGATGCCCGGTTCCTGATTGACCAGGCTATATGTCAGGCCAAAGAGAGGAACAGCAACTATGAATCGGGCCTTTGCCTCTCCTCCCTCGGTCTGGTAAAGAGCGCTCGGGGCGAGCACAGGGAGGCCATGGCAACGCTGCACGAGGCCGCCAGGCTAGTCGAGCACTCAGGGAATAAGAGAGAGCTGGCCCGAACCTACTTCTACCTGGCACAGGCTTGCCTCTCAGCCAAGAACTACATGGCAGCGGTCCGCCATCTGAGCAAGCTAGCTTCGCTGCTGGATGAGCTGGGTGGCGACGACTTCCTGCTGGCTGATGCACGCCGGTCTACCTGGCTGGTCGAGTACGCCGCTTCCAAACGCATCGGGGACGACAGATTCGCCCAGCTTCTAGCAAAATTGCAGGGGCGGCGGAATACCCTAGAGTCCGGAGTTCCCCTGCCGCGAGTAGAAGCGTTTGCCTTCGGTCCTGGAAGGGTCGTAGTAGACGGGCGCGAAGTGAGCGAGACGGAGTGGCGGAGCAAGAAGAGCAAGGAACTCTTCTTCTACTTGTTAAGCCATCGGCGTGGCGCCACAAAGGAGCAGGTCTTCGAGGCGCTCTGGCCGGAGTGGAGCCCGGACAGGTGCAACACCTGTTTTCATCCCACCGCGCATCGGCTGCGTGGGGCCCTCTATCCCGATTGCCTGCGCTTCCAGGAAGGGAGGTACGTGCTGCACCCTGGTGGGGGTACCTATTATGATATGACAGACTTCGAGAAGCTGATCTCGCAGGCCGACCAACTCCCCAGGGGCTCCGAAGAGAGGGCATCCCGGTTGCATGAAGCCGTAGCCCTTTACAGGGGGACGTTTCTGGAGGACTTCTACTCGGAGTGGTGCGAAACCCTGCGCCGGAAGCTGGAGAGCCAGTACGTGCGGGCGCTGGCCAGTCTGGGCGGCTACTATGCTGCCAACGGCCAGTATGCGATGGCGATCGAGCTCCTGGAGAGGTGTCTGGCCATCGACAGGTATCAAGAAGACGCCCAGTATGAGCTGATGAATGCCCATCTCCTTGCGGGGAACCCGGGTGGCACTGTCCAGTGCTACCGACGGTACGCAGATATCCTGCGAAGCGAGCTCGCGATCGAGCCCCCGAAACGGATGAAGGAACTGCTCCTCACGGTGGCAACAAAGGTCTAGCCCAAGCATAGGCACCCCTCAGGCTCCCCCTCAGTGGGGAGCCTTCTTCTTTTTTTCTCCTGCTCTCAATCGCCTTAATATGTCAACCTGCGACGACAGATATGCAAGAGCTTGGCAACAGGCCTCCTGTATTCTGAAAGCCGCTGGGGTCAAACCCAGGAGAGGAGGTGAGCTGCGATGCGTCGGTTGAAGCGGACATGGTTATCTGTCGTCCCTGCGCTAATCGCCATAATGGCGGTGGCCGCACTGGTCCTGGCAAGCGTAGCCGACTTCAATTGGGGGCCATAGACCTGAAGGACGCGCCTCCCATGGAGCACCTGGCTACAGCGCTCGACTCTAGTGCTCCATGGGAGGCGCGATACCGCCGTGGTACGCCCGGGATGAGGCCGACCGACCTCCGGTAGCCCGTGAAATGAAGCCGCCATGAACATGCTGAGAGAAACAGCCTTGGCTCGGCGTTCTACTGGTGTACGCGACCCCTGGGCCTTTATCGTTGCCCTGGTGGTTCAACTGGTTGCGGTACACGGCTTTCCCTCCCTTCCTCCGACAGCGATGAAGGCTGTGCTGGCCTTCTCCTACGGGCTGGTCTGTGTGGGCGTGATAAGGAACTGGCGCTGGTGGGGAATAAGGCTAATAGGATTGGGCGTAGCCCTCAACCTTGTGGTGATGGTGGCCAATGGAGGGCTCATGCCCGTATCGCCTGAGACTGTAGCCCGGGCTGGCCTGGAAGGCCGCATAGCTCAGGCTCAGCTTGGGGGATATATCCCAGGGAGTAAGAGCCTGCTCCAGGCCGCGTCAGCTATCCGCCTCGAGTGGCTATCAGACTCTATACCCATGCGGCTGATACACCGTGTGGTAAGCCCGGGCGACATGGTGATAGTCTTCGGCTTCCTGTTTTTCTTAGTGGAGGCTTTCCGCTCAAGGCCTTGGGCGAAGCCCAAGGCTTTTGACGGGAACAGGTGACATGGCATGACTCGTATGGAGCCACCGTCTCCTGAAGCGACAGTTAAGGCGCTCATGTCAGCGGTAGAAGCAAAGCAACCACTCTTGCGCAGCCACTCCGAGAGGGTGTCCTGGCTGGCTGCTGAGCTGGCCAGGCATCTCAAGCTGCCCGAACGCGAGGTGGCGATAGTCCGTCTTGCCGGACTGGTGCACGACGTGGGAAAGGTCGGCATAGCTGACGATATCCTGCACAAGCCCAGCCCCCTATCTGATGTAGAGAGGCTGCTGGTACAATCTCACGTCCAAGCAGGGCTGCACACCTTGGAGGCTGCTCACTTTCCGCAGGAAGTGACCACGATCGTGGCACAGCACCACGAGAGGTTGGACGGGAGCGGACATCCAGCAGGGCTGGCCGGCCCCGAGATCGTTCTTGGGGCTCGGGTCCTGGCCGTGGCCGACGTCTTCGAAGCCATGACCGCTGATAGGCCCTACCGGAGAGCCTGCACACAGGAACAGGCTCGCACCCACTTAGAAAGAAACTCCGGCAAGCTATACGACTCGAAGGTGGTCGAGGCCTTGCGGGTGGTTTCTTACGGTCTCAGCAGCGACAACTGCTAGCTGGCAGGTATCCCTCATCACCTGGCATTCTTCACTCCATCCTCTCGCAGCCTTCACACTGGCTTCACACTGACCTGTCAGAATGGTTGCGGCAAGTCGAGAGGAAAGGAGAAGACGGATGAACAGGAAGCTGAAGATAGTCCTGCCGGTGCTCGCCCTGATACTTGCCATCGGGACGGGCATCGGCATCGCCGCGGCCCGCGGCCCATACTCGGGGATAAGGACCACATCAACCACCGATGCGGGGCCGGGGTACGCGTATTGCTGGGGGCCGGGCGGAGAGTACCGCCTCGGCGCCTGGACGCTGGAAAGGGTAGCCGGGACCCTGGGCTTGACCGCAGCGGAGCTGCAGGCTGAGCTGGAGGCGGGGAAGACCCTGCTTGAGGTCGCCCAGGCCAACGGAGTAAGCGAAGAGGCACTGACCGAGGCTATACTCGCCCCGCACCTCGAGCGGATAGAGCTGATGGTCAAGTACGGACGCCTGACCGCCGAGCAGGCGGCCACCATCACCGAGCAGGCACGCCAGAGGGTGGCAACGCTCATCAGGGCCGACCTTTCCGGATTCGTCGGCGAGAGTTGGAGCGGCTACGCCGGATCGGGCGGATGCATGGGACGAGGCTACGCTGGAGGTTGGGGGATGATGGGCCGCGGCTACTGGCAGGGACAGGGTATCACGCCGGGCCCACGAACAGGCTTCGGCTTCGGCGGCATGATGGGCCGCTGGTAACGAAGTCCACAGCGATACCCCTCTGAAGTCGGGTGATGCCATTCGAGCGGCATCACCCGACTCTCCACAGCCGCCAGCTTTACTCACCAGTACCCATACTGTATCATCAGGAATAGGCATGGGCCAGCGAATACTCGTAGTTGACGACGAGCCCAAGATCACGGACGTGATCAAGCTCTACCTGGAGAAAGAGGGCTTCCAGGTGGCCAGCGCCGCCGACGGCAAGCAGGCCGTTGACCGTGCGGGCAGCTACAGGCCGGACGTCATCATCCTGGACCTCAACCTGCCCGACATGGACGGCCTGGAGGTCTGCCGCATCATTCGCAAGCAGTCGGACGTGCCCATCATCATGCTCACCGGAAGGGGAGAGGAGGTAGACCGCATTGTCGGGCTGGAGATAGGCGCCGACGACTATGTGACCAAGCCCTTCAGCCCACGTGAGCTCGTGGCCAGGGTCCGCGCTGTGCTGCGGCGTCGTTCGCCGGAACCCGGCGCGGCAGAGCGCATAGCCGCAGGCGACCTCGTCATTGACCTCGCGCGCTACGAGGCCACCTGCAAAGGCAAGAGGCTCGACCTGACCACCACCGAGTTCAAGCTCCTCTCGGCGCTGGCACAGAGGCCCGGCAGGGTGTACACGCGCATGCAACTGCTGGACATCGTGCAGGGCGACGCCTACGAAGGATACGAGCGGACGATAGATGCCCACATCAAGAACCTGCGCCAGAAGGTCTCCCAGCACGTGAAGGAGCACAACTGCAGGATAGAGACAATGCGCGGCGTCGGCTACAAGTTCGAGGTCTCCCCACAATGAGACTCGCCCTTTGGCTCAAGCTCACCCTGGCCTTCGCCGCCATAGCCATACTGGGGGTAGTGGTGGCCGCCTTCCTCATTGACCGCGCCACTGCCACAGAGTTCGCTCGCTATCTCAGGCACTCCTGGGGTATGGGGCAGATGATGGGCTCCGGCATGGGCGCCATGATGGGGGCAGCCGAGCAGGACTTCCTCAACTCGGTGAGGAATGCCCTGTGGATAGCCGGAGGCGTTGCCGTGGCCCTGGCCGCGATAGTGGCCATCTTCCTCTCCCGTCAGGTGACGGCGCCGCTGCGAAGGCTCAGCGCAGCAGCCAGGCAGGTGGCCCAAGGGGACCTTTCCAGTCGCGTCACGGCCAGCTCAGGGGACGAGGTGGGGAGCCTGGCCACCACCTTCAACTCGATGGTCGAGTCGCTGCAGCATGGCCAGGAGATGCGGCGTAACCTCATGGCCGACCTTGCCCACGAGATGAGCACACCCCTCGCCGTCATGCAGAGCAACCTGGAGGCAATGCTCGACGGGCTCGTCGAGCCGTCTCAAAGCAACATCTCCTCGCTGCACGAGGAGGCGATGCTGCTCTCCCGGCTGGTCAAGGACCTGCGTACCCTGTCTCTGGCCGAGTCGGGAAGATTGGAGCTGCACCTGGCACCCTCCGACCTGGGCGCGGTGGTTACTTCAGTGGTCACCGCTACGGAGGCAGAGGCTAAACGGAAGGATATTTCGCTGTCCCTTCAGGTCACACCCGGTCTGCCACAGGCAATGATGGACTCCAACCGGGTGTCGCAGGTGGTGGTGAACCTGCTGGCCAATGCACTGCGTTATACCTCCGAGGGTGGCTCAGTCAGAGTGAACGTCGGACACCACACCACAGGCGGGACAGGCAACGCCGGCCTTCTGGTCTCCGTCGCTGACACCGGGCAGGGGATCGCCAAGGAGGACCTGTCACGGATATTCGACCGCTACTACCAGGGCTCTCAGTCCAGAGACCGCCGCGCTGGCGGCTCCGGCATCGGGCTAGCAGTGGTGAAGGAGCTGGTAGAGGCCCACAAGGGCCGGGTATGGGTAGAGAGTGTCCCTGGCAAGGGTAGCACCTTCTTCTTTACACTGCCTGCCGCGCCCTAGACCGGCGAGCCCTCTTCCTCTTCACAGACTGCACCTTGCTCTGCATGGTCACTTCCTTGTCCCGCCGGTCGTCAACCTTTATCGTCGTGACCACGCGCTGTACCCCCATGCCGAACGGCACTTCGTGCATCTTGCGCGCAACGTCGAGTACCCGCTCCAGAGGGCCCAGCACGATGGTGCCCATCGGGGTCAACTGATAGGAAACACCCTCCGTACTGTCCAGCACCCCCAGGCAGGCGGCGACATACCGACTGACGCTTGTCCCCACCCCTACAGGGACGATGGATAGCTCGGCTATGACCTGGTGCTCCACGGCAGTCCTCCAACAGATGCAATCAGTCTGAGCACGCAATATGAACAAACGAGGTCACGGCTTGCCAGGCTCGCCGCGAGGCCCGTCTCCCTCCTCGATAGCAGCCTGGTAGGCCTGGGCAGCACGGAGTATGGCGCGGCGTATTGCCGGCTTGTCCTTCTCCTCCGCCTTCTCCAGCAGCTTCTCAAGCGCCGCCTGGTGCCGCAACGCCTCCTTGCGCAGGGCCTCCCTCACTTCGGTAGGACTCCTGGCCGCCTTGACCTCAGCCCGCCCGTCATCCTCCCCCCCCCGCTCCCCCGGCGCTGCCACAGCCACCGACGGAGGTTCCGGCGTCTGCGTCGGATAGGCCTGCGGTGGCGCAGCGGCCTCTCCTCCTAGAAGCCCCGCCTCACCCTTCACCGCCGCAGGACTGCTCAACGTCTCACCTATGCGGTTCAAGTCCCTTGCCAGCGCGACCGAGGTCTGGTCCACTCGCTCGCCCTTGCCCTGTGTCACCAGGCTGACGATCTCATTCACCCGCCTGTCGGCGAACTTGGCCAGCAGCTTGGCCTTCTCCACCTTTGAAGGAGTCAGCGCCAGTTGCACCCTCTCCACCGTGGTCTTCACACCATACAGGGGTTCACCAGGCAGGCTGTTTGTCGAAGCTATCACGGTGCCACCGCCCGCCAGCACCAGGACCAGCACTCCGACAGCAACCGTGGCCCAGGTCCTTGCCCGGGCGAGGCCTCCAAACAGGCCGTGCCTCTTCTTCTCCCCGGCGCTCTGCAATGCGGAAAGCGCCTGATACTTGAGACGCGCCTTGAACTCAGGCCGTGGCTCGATGGCAGAGGCACGGCCCACTGCTGCCGCCATCCTGAGCAACGGCCCTAGCTCAGCGGCATGCTCCGGGTGAGAGGCCAGACACCGCTCGATGCTCTCGCCTCTCCTCAGGCGGTCTATACACTCGTCCAGAACCTGCTCAATCCTAGCCATCGTCGTCTCGCATCAGGACCTTCCGCAACGCCACCACCGCACTGTGCTGAAGGGCCTTCACCGCCCCTTCGCTCTTGCCCATCACCCTCGCCACCTCAGACGTGGACATCTCCGCACCGAAGCGCAGGCCGATGACCTCTCGCTGCGCCGGGGTAAGCCTTCTGGTCGCAGCCACCACTTGCTCCACAGACATCCTGGTCTCAACCATGCCCTCCGGGTCATCACCAGATACAGCAGTCACCTCCTCCAGGGAGGTGGTAACCTGTTTACCCCTCCTCCGCTGCCGGTCCACGACCTGATTGTGCGCAATACGGAAGAGCCATGAGGCAAAGGGGGCGCCACGCCACTTGAAGGCGGGCAGAGCTTCAAAGGCTTTGACGAACACCTGCTGCGTCATGTCCTCGGCCTCAGCCCTGTCACCCACCCTCAGGGACATGTAGCGGTACACCTTGTCGAAATGCCCTTCGTACAGCATCGAGAATGCGTCTGAATCCCCTTTCTGGGCAGCGCGCACGATGCTCTCTTCGTCTTGCACCTGATAACCCTCAGCCGCCAGGACACCAGTCCCGTGGCATATTTGGCGTCATCCTGTGCATACAGTATAACGAACGAAGGCAGGAAAAGGTAGCCTTGTAGGTTGTTTGGGAACGCCCTCCGCTTGGCATCGGTGTGCTACAATGTATCCACCCTATGGAGGGAACCGGCTTTGCGCTATTCTGTGCGCCCAATGCAGGAAGAGGACATAGACCAAATAGTGGAAATAGACCAGGAGTCCTTCCCCTTTCAGTGGCCATACCCAGCCCACGCCTACCGGCGGGAACTGAACAACCGCCTGGCCTCCTACATCGTGGCCGTCGAAAAAGGGGTCCTCTGGAATCAGCCGGAAAACCGTTCCCTACAACCGCTCCTGCAACCGATACTGCGGCTCCTACGCCGCACAGCAGCGGCTCCCAGACCGAGCAGCGCCACCGAGTACATAGCCGGCTTCGCCGGCGTGTGGCGTATCCTGGACGAAGCCCACCTCACCACAATCGCGGTGAGAAAGGAACACCGCCTGAGGGGAGTGGGCGAACTGTTGCTCATATCCATCATCGAGATGGCGATGCGGTTTGGGGCCAGTGTGGTCACATTGGAGGTCAGGGTCTCCAACGATGCCGCACAGGAGCTGTACCGGAAATACGGCTTCAATAACGCGGGTATCCGCCGAGGCTACTACTCCGAGGAAGGAGAGGACGGCCTGATCATGACCACCGAGCCCATCACCTCCGAGGCCTTTCGAGCCAGGTTCCAGACGCTCAAAGAGCAACTCTGTCAGCGCATGGACCAACCGATGTCAACCGCCGACACGAGACCTTAGACAGATACATCTCTGCTAACGCCCAGCAACCGCCCTGCTGGCCAGTTCATCGAGGTCAACCTCATTATAGAATAGCCCGATGTCCCGCAGCCTGTGGGCATCGCTGTTCTCCAGCAATAAAAGCCCGTACTCCCCGGCCATCGCCCTTATCTTCTCGCAGTCCAACTGCCTGTCATGGAGGCCGTTTCTCAACTCGATGCCATGAAGGGAAGATAGGCCAGCGGCAAACTGGTCGGGGTAGGGATAGCTGGGATGTGCCAGGAAGCGGAAGACCACCCCGCTCGGAAGATAGAGCTCCACCACCTCGGCAAAGCCTAGCTCCGATACCACCACCTCACGCCCTGGTATTATGACCACCTGGTCAGGGAAATGGCGCTCCACGAGGTACTTCAGCTTGTACCCGAACTCACTGTCCTCGTGCTCGGTGACAGCGATGCCATCGAGACGGCAAGCCTTGATGGCCGTGACGATCTCAGTTGCCAGTCCCACGTCCGGCTCACGGATGCCGGTGGCCTCATAGGGATGGGTGTGAAGGTCCAGCTTCAGTTTCACCGTGTGCCACTACCCAAGGCCAGGTTGATGCTTCCCGCCGCACTGAGAGCAGCAGCGATTAAGACGACAACCATCGCTGCTCCGCCGACTCCGGCCAGAGCTTAGAGTTTCACCGTGAAGTCCATCACCTTCGCTGGCTTTCCCAGGACACGAAAGCGATGATGGATGCCGGGCGGGATAAAGTAGATAGACCCTGCGCCTAGATGCTGGCTCTCCTGACCCAGACTCATCTCCATCTCGCCATCCAGGACAATGCCGCATTGCTCAGCGAGATGACTATGTCCTGGGTCCTCAAAACCAGGGGCGACCTCCATCACTGCCATAACAGCCTTCTCCCCCAGGATAGCATGGCTTCGAATGCCCGGACGGAAATCCTGGAGCTTCACCGTCCGCCAGTCGAAAAAGGGCATAGCTCTCCTCCCCGTCTTCTTCTTCGCAGCTTTTGCTCGCAATTATGAGGTGTCCCTGCCTTTCAGTCAATGGGCGCAAAGGGGAGGTTTTTAGTACCTCGCCCCCTGTGTCCCCCTCTCCTTCAGCAAAGGAGAGGGGAGTGAGTTGTAAGAGGGGGCAAGGCCCCCTCTTTGAATCTATTCCCCCTTCCCTTGGCAAGGGAAGGGGGCAGGGGGA
Source organism: Chloroflexota bacterium (assembly GCA_040754215.1). Lineage (GTDB taxonomy): Bacteria > Chloroflexota > Dehalococcoidia > JACPPY01 > JACPPY01 > JBFMDE01. Next base: position 45,876 of record JBFMDE010000003.1, on the reverse strand, counting down.
TGGGTTGCCAAACGGTCTCAAAGAGGACGGTTGACTGTGTCAATGACGGGGAGTAAACTCCGCTCCGGGGCAGCACGTAAAACAGACACTCCACCTGTCTGCCAGCAAGAATAACCTGGAGGTGAGCACGTGGGACACGGGCTACAGGGCAAGAGCGCGGTAGTGACAGGAGCGGGAAGGGGAATCGGACGGGAGGTGGCGCTGGCTCTGGCGGCGGAGGGCGTAAAGGTCGTGGTGGTGGACCCCGGCGTGGCCAGGGACGGGTCGGGTAGAGATACATCACCTGCCGACGACCTGGTGAAGGACATCCAAGCCAGGGGTGGTACCACCATCCCCTGCTATGAATCCGTGGCCGACTTCACTGCCGCAGAGAGGATAATCAAGACCTGTGTAGACAATTTCGGCTCACTGGACATACTATTCAACGGCGCAGGTGTGCTCCGCGAGCGCATGATCTTCAACATGACCGAGGACGACTGGGACACGGTGCTCACGGTACACCTCAAGGGAACCTTCAACATGTCTCGTCATGCCTGTGTGGTGATGAGGCAACAGAAGTCGGGGCGTATCATAAACGTTACCTCCGATGCCTGGCGGGGCACGGTCGGGCAATGTAACTATGGCGCGGCCAAGGCAGGGATCGTGGGGCTCACCCGTGCCATCGCCAGGGAAATGGGCAGAACAGGCGTGACCTGCAACGCCATCTGTCCACTGGCCTCTACGCGCATGACCATGACCGAGGAGGTGAAGGCGGGATGGAAGAAGAGGATGGAGTCAGGGATTATCACCAAGGAGCGCTACGACGAGCTCATGAACATGCCGGGGCCGGAGTACGTTGCGCCAGTGGTGGTATACTTGACAAGCGACGCGGCAGCTGATGTCAACGGGCAGGTCATCGGGGTTTGCGGCGGACAGGTATACATATACTCCGAGCCAGTACAGGCCAAGTACCTCTGCAAGGACGGACGCTGGACCCTGGACGAACTCGTCGCCCTGGTGCCCAAGACACTACTCGTAGGCTACGTCAACCCCGCACCCAGGGCGCCAGAGGAGAAGAAGTAGTCCGTTGCCACCGAACCCACCCTAGGGCAGCAGGTAGTAGACCACCTGCAATATGACCACGGCCACTGCCGGCGTGATGTCCAGTGCTCCTATTCGCGGTATCACCCGGCGCAACGGCCGCAACACCGGCTCAGTCACATATCGGAGGAAGAGCAGCACCGGGCTACGGGGGTCGAAGGGAAACCACGAGGCCAGAGCCCGGAGTACCACGGCCGCCGTCAGTACCTGACACAGGACTCTCAGGACCTGGAATAGCAGACTCATCTTTCGGCACCCAGCTTCGCTGCCTTTTCATAGGCAGAGACGACGGCATGCGTCAACAAGGCCCTGAGCCCGCCTTTCTCCAGCTCCAGCAGGGCCTCGGCAGTCGTTCCACCAGGAGAGGTGACCATGTTCTTCAGCTCTGCGGGGTGCTTCTTCATCCTCTGTAACGCACACGTCGAGCCCATCACCGTCTCCACCACCAGTTGCTCAGCCAGGTTTCGCGGGAATCCTATGTGCACCGCAGCGTCGGTAAGCGCCTCGATGATCAGGAACACGTAGGCCGGACCACTGCCGCTGACGGCTGTGGCCATGTCAACGTACTTCTCCTCAGCCACGAATATCTCCACTCCCAGCGCGGAGAGGATGTCCCTGGCCAGTCCTCTCTGCTCCTCCCCCGTCTCGCCGGTAGCCGTCCACACGGTTACCCCCTTACGCACCTGTGCCGGCATGTTGGGCATGGCGCGCACCAGCGAGTTGTGCTCCAGGCCCTGGGCCAGGTCACCGAGCCTGGCCCCGGCTACGATGGAGAGTACCAGTTGCTCCGGTTGCAGCACCCCTCGCAGTTCCGCCAGTACTTCCTTAAGATTCTGTGGCTTGACCGCCAGCACTACCACCTCCGCACCCCTGGCGGCCGCTCTGTTGTCAGCAGCAGTCTTCACCCGGTAGGCCCTACCCAGGACATCCCGCCGCGCCTTGCTGACATCGCTGACCACTACCGAATCTGGAGTGGTCAGCTTTGCTGCAAGTACGCCGCTCACCATGGCCTCGCCCATGGCGCCGCCACCAATGAATGTGACCTTCATCATGCCAGCCTCTCCCCGAATATCGCTCGTCCTATCCTCACCATGGTCGCACCCTCTTCGACAGCCACCTCATAGTCCTCGCTCATGCCCATGGACAGCTCCGCCAGTCCCAGCGAGTCGCGCAACTCACGCAGACGTCGGAATACTGGCCGCACCGCCTCAGCATCCCGGCACAGTGGTGCTATCGTCATGAGCCCTCTCAACTCCAGGTTCGACATAGCCGCGATTTCCCGTGCTGCCGCCAATACATCACCGGAGTCAAAACCGCTCTTGGTCTCCTCACCAGCCATATTCACCTGCAACAGCACAGGGATTCTCTTACATGTACGCTCGTTCAGGCACACTGCCAATCTCACCGAGTCCACGCTGTCTACGGTGTCGAAGATGCGCAGCGCCCTGACCACCTTGTTGGTCTGGAGATGTCCCACCATGTGCCAGATGGTCTGAGGCCGAATGTCCGCCATCTGATGCAGCTTCCGCTCCGCCTCCTGGACCCTGTTCTCACCGAAGTGCCTTATGCCGGCGCGGAAGGCCTCACGTATCCACTCGACGGGCACCGTCTTGGTCACCGCAACGATAGTAACCTCCTGGGGCGACCTGCCCGCCCTCATACAGGCCCTGGCGATGCGCTCCTCCAAACGGCGTATGTTTTCTGCTACGTCCACCCCAGTCAACACGCTATCTACCTCAGGGGGATGACTGAGGGGCACGTCTCCTTCGGAGGGGGTGGACTAAACAACTATGTTGACCAGCTTCCCCGGCACATAGACCAGGCGGCGTACCTGCTTGTTCCCCACATGTGCCCTCACGCGCTCGCGCCCCAGGGCCACCTCCCGTGCCTCGGCCTCGGTAATCGAAGCAGACACGGTGACCCTGTCCCGCAGCTTGCCGTTCACCTGCACCACCAGCGTTATCTCGTCCTCACGAGTCAGCTCCTCATCCCAACCGGGCCACTGGCGGTTGTGTATGCTGAAGGCATGACCGGTCCTCTCCCACAGCTCCTCAGCCAGGTGCGGGGTGGAAGGGGCAAGCAGCAGGAGCAGGCGCTCTACAGCCTCATCCCAGGCTTGCACTGATACAGTCCCCGCCTCCTGTACATCGCCAAGGTAGTTGGTCAACTCCATCAGTCGGGCGAGCATGGTGTTGAAGCGGAAGGCCTCCAGGTCCTGGGTGACCCTCTTTATGCTGGTGTGCGCCATGCGCCTCAGGGCCTTCTCTTCCTCTGTCCCAACAGCGGAAGGCTGATATCCCTCAGTGACCATGTTCCACACGCGGTTGAGCCACCGGCTCATGCCCACCAGGCCGCTGTCGTTCCATTCGCCACCCTGGTCCCAGGGCCCGATGAACATCAAATAGGCACGGACAGCGTCAGCGCCCACCTCGGCCACGTACTGGTCGGGGGCCACCACGTTCCCACGGGACTTGCTCATCTTGTGTTTCCCCTGAACGATCGGCCCCTGGTTAAACATCTTGATGAATGGCTCACTGAACTTCACCAGGCCTATGTCACGCAGCGCCTTGACGAAGAAACGAGAGTAGAGCAGATGCAATACCGCGTGCTCGATGCCGCCCGTGTAGAGGTTAACGGGCATCCACATCCTCACCTTCTCGGGGTCGAAGGGGCCCTTGTCATACCCGGGGCTGGTGTAGCGGATGAAATACCAGTTGGAGCACATGAACGTGTCCATGGTATCCGTCTCCCGCCTGGCCGGGCCGCCACAGGCGGGGCAGGTGGTGTTGACAAAGGAGGCGCAGTACTTCAGCGGCGACTCGCCTGTGGGCTTGAACTCCGCATCCGGCGGCAGCAGCACCGGCAGGTCCTTCTCCGGCACCGGGACGATGCCACACCTGTCGCAGTAGACCATGGGGATGGGTGCACCCCAGTAGCGTTGCCGGGAGACCAGCCAGTCGCGGATGCGATAGGTCACCGTCCGCTTGCCCAGTCCCTTCTGCTCCATGAAGTCGCAGATAGCCTCGGCGCCCTGCTGGCTGGGCAGGCCATTGAACTGGCCTGAGTTCACCATCGTGCCATGCCCGAGGTAGGCCTCGGCAAGCTCCCCACCCGACCAGTCCGGCGGCGCGACGACCACCTTGATGTCCACACCATACCTCTTGGCGAACTCGAAGTCACGCGTGTCATGGGCGGGCACACCCATCACCACCCCAGTACCATAGGAAAGCAAGACGTAGTCCGAGGTCCAGATGGGTACCCTGGCGCCATTCAATTGATTTATCACGTACGAGCCGATGAAAACGCCGGTCTTCTCGTGCTCCGTGGACTGGCGCTCTATCTCGCTCTGGCGTCGTGTCCAGGCTATGTACTGCTCCACCTCCGCCTTACGCTCGGGCGTGGTGAGGTGTGCCACCAGGGGGTGTTCCGGAGCTATGACCACAAAGGTCACGCCGAAGATGGTGTCAGGGCGGGTGGTGAACACCCTCAACTCGCGGACTCCTGCTACCTCACGTTCCAGCCTGAAGGCGATCTCAGCCCCGACGCTCCGCCCGATCCAGTTCCTCTGGATGGTCATCAACCGCTCCGACCAGTCCAGGCCGTCGTAGCTCAGCAGCTCATCCGCATACTTCGTTATGCGGAAGAACCACTGCGCCAGTTCCTTGCGTGTCACCGGCGTCCCACAGCGCTCGCACTCCCCGTTAGCCAGTACCTGTTCGTTGGCCAATACCGTCTGACAGCTCGGACACCAGTTCACCGGCGCCTCGGCCCGATAGGCCAGGCCAGCCTCGTAGAACTTGAGGAAGAACCATTGCGTCCACCGGTAGTACTCCGGCTGACAACTCACCACCTCGCGGCTCCAATCGTACATGGAGCCCATGCTCCTCAGTTGTGCGCGCATCTGCTCGATGTTCCGCATCGTCCAGATATAGGGATGGACACCATGCTTGATAGCGGCGTTCTCCGCCGGCAGTCCGAAGGCATCGAAGCCCATAGGGTGCAACACGTTGTAGCCCTGCATGCGCTTGAACCGCGCATGTACGTCCGAGGGTGCCATGGCGTACCAATGTCCGATGTGCAGGTCACCAGAAGGATAGGGGAACATGGTCAGCTCGTAGCGCCTGGGTCGCGGGTCGTCGTCCTTGGCCTCGTAGAGCCCCTCCGCAGACCATCTCTGCTGCCACTTCTTCTCTATCTCAGCGGGCACATAGTTCGAAGCCATAGTCAAGTCCTCTCGTGACACCCGTCATCACACGGGGGCACAACCCGGGCAATGCTCATCGAGCAAGCTAGGGCCGCATTTTACACTTCGTGCCCGCTTTTTTCAATGAGAACAAGAGGAGAGGACCCCTGGAAAGCGGGGGCCTTCGGGGGACCACGGACTTGCCGATGAGGGGTGGGTACCCTCCTGAAAAAGTCGCCCTGCTCCTTCTTCAGGGAGCACTAGCTATGCAGTGAGAGCCGCCCGGCAGGAGTGCCACAAAAAGGGTCCAGAGGGTGTCCCCTCTGGACCCGACCCGAGCAATCCGACTCACCTTAGGCCAAGGCGCTCTCCACCGTCTGCACCAGGTGTCCCATATCGAAGGGCTTCTGAATGTAGGCGAAGGGCCTGACCTCGGATACCTTCGCCCTGTCCTGTTCCAGGACCGACAACACAACCAGTGGCACTTTTTTGGCCAACTCAAGCTTCTCCAGAAGCCCGGCGATGAACCAGCCAGAGCAATCCGGCAGCCTGATGTCCAGCACCATGAGGTCCGGCTGCTTCTGACCGAACAGGTACTTCACCACATCGGCACCGTTATGGAAAACCCTGACGTCGTGACCCTTCTTGCGAAGCCATACGTCTATGGTCCTGGACAGGAGACGGTCGTCGTCCACAATGGCGATGGTCTTCTTCACCATGACAAAGTCCCTCTGTGGAAAAGCCCTAACGATCCCACCTGGCCCGGATTTCCTCGGCCTCGGCCTCTACCTGGGGATGTGTCAACAGGTACACAAGCGGCCCGAAGCAGGTAAGGAGCAGTATCGCAACCGCCCACAGGGCCTTTCGTCCACCGAGTACCCGTTGCCTCTTGACCAGGTTTTCTACTGCCACCGGCACCAGCGCCCAGTGGAGCACGCCCAGCACAACCAACTTGAAGATCACACTCCATTCCATGGCTAGCCTCCTGCGCTCTTCCTCTCGCACCCCTACCATATATCCCAGCATGCAAGGAAGGCATAAAGAGGCGATGACAGGTCACAAAGATTCCGTAAGGGGTTGGAGGGACTCACTCCGGCTTGACGAAGCGATAACCGACACGCGGCTCGGTTATGATGAGCTTGGGGTTGGAGGGTTCCTGTTCGATCTTGCGCCTGAGCTGCCCGATGAAGACGCGCAGGTATTCGCTCTCATCGCCGTATTCAGGGCCCCACACATTTTGCAGCAGCTCACGGTGGGTCAACACCTTGCCACAATGGGTAACGAGGTATGCCAGGAGCTCGTATTCGGTACGCGTCAGCTTCACGACCCACCCCCCGAGTCTCACTTCCCTTTTCGATAGGTCAACTTCCAGTTCTCCCGCAGTGAACACCGGAGTCATAGCAGTCGGGCTCGTGTAATGCCTCAACGCCACCCTGACTCTGGCCAGCAGCTCCTCGATGCTGAAGGGCTTGGTAACATAGTCATCGGCCCCGTAGTCGAGGGCCTTGACCTTGTCCTTCTCGTCTTCCCTCACACTGAGCACAATGATCGGAGCATCTGTCCACTCCCTGATGCGACGGCAGGCCTCGATGCCGTCCATGCGCGGCATGTTTACATCCATGATGGTAACGTCCGGAAGTATCCGGGCTGCCATTTCCACGCCCTCGACGCCATCCTGTGCCAGATGGACCTCGTAGCCCCGTGCTTCCAGATTGGCGCGAATCAACATGCGTATCTTCGGCTCGTCATCCACAACCAGCACCTTGGGTTTCTTCGACATTGCTCTCAGTCCTCCTTAGGCCCGGGCTGCAACACAGGGAGGGTGAAGGAAAAGGTGGACCCCCGCCCGACCTCGCTCTCGACCCAGATCCTGCCACCATGAGCCTCGACGATGGCCCGGGAGATGGCCAGCCCCAGGCCGATGCCTCCGGGGCGGTGTCGTGCCCGCTCACCCCGGTAGAACTTCTCGAAGACCTTTTCCCTCTCCTCCGGCGGTATGCCCACACCCTGGTCGGAAACGCTGACCTGGACCGCGCCGTCGGCATTTGCCGCCCTGACAGCTATCTCTGTCCCCTCCTCAGAATAGGCAGCCGCGTTTTCGAGCAGGTTGTTCAGCACCTGCTTCACCTGGTTGTAGTCGGCGTACGCCTGCGGCAGGTCCGGCTCCAGTTCCAGCCGGAAGGTGCGCCCCTTGTGCACCCACTTCTGCTGTTCCAGCACATCGTTGATGATGTCCACTACCTGGCTGCCCTCCCTTTCAGGCTTCCAGACCCCAGCCTCAAGCTTGCTCATGTTCAGCAGGTTGGTAACGAGGCTGGCCAGCCTATCGGTCTCCTCTGCTACCCCCCTCAGCAGCATCTCCCGGGTCTCATTATCCAGCTCGATGTCTCTCTGTAGCAGGCTGCTGACAACCCCTTTTATGGAGGTCAGTGGAGAACGGAGCTCATGCGAGACGTTGGACAGGAGGTCGGATTTCAGCTCGTTGAGCTCCTTCAACTCAAGCTCGGCCTGCTTGCGCTTGGTGATATTCCTGAACGTGGCAAGCTGACAGTTGACCCCGTCGGAGTCCCTGAAGGGCGAGGCAACGATCTCATAGGTCCTGCCGTTTGGAAATGTGTACTCCCACCTCTCGGTCGCCCCCTGAGTGACAGCTGGCAGCCTGCAATCCTCGTCGCAGGGGCTGTCGAAGCCGTGGAGGTATTGATAGCAGGGGGTACCGCTGCCCTCTCCGAATTCCCGCACCATATTGGGGTTCAGGTACCGTACCCTGTAGTCGGGCCCGGCTATCAGGACGCCGTCCTCTATCCTTTCCAGTATGTCCAGAAGCCTGTCTCTCTCTGTTCTCAGCAAGGCATCCAGGCGCTGTCGCCGCTCGAAGTCGTTGCGCATGGCCCCGGTCATCCACCCGATGACCCCGGCGGTCACTGTGAACAGTACCACCCTCAGCACCGGGTCGGGAAACGGAGAAATAACAAGGGCGCGAGGCAGAAAGGCGACGAGGGTCAGGGCGGTGACTATCAGTGCCCCTCTGACCCGGAAGAAGTAGCCGGCATAGATGATGGGGGCGAGGAAGAACAAGCGGTGCACATCATGCACGCTATAGAAGAACTCCCAGCGCAGGGCCGTCCAGCCGGCCAGGTCTACCAGTTCGCCACCATAGTACATTAGCGAACAGGCCCCGAGCAGCGAGACCAGTATATAGATATTCTTAGCCTTCGGCCTCATGGCAGCCCGCCTTAGGATAGCCTTCGCATCCCGCCAGGTCAAGCGGCGTGTTTCAGGCCGCCGGACATAGGTAGTTGTACGCTTTCTGGCAGGCACATCCCCCGTGCAAACTGTCTTTGCCTGCAACGCACAAGTGCCCATCGTGCCCGTTGTCAAATGGAGCATTTCTTCCCTCAGAAAACGAGCATTGCGGCGGAAGTCGCAGTTGCCCCAGCAGTGGTAACCTTAGGATGGAGAAGGGAAGAGGGTTGGTGAGGTGGAAAACGAAGGACTCGGGATAGAAAGGAGGAACTAAGATGGAAGGAACAGCAGTGGTGGCGCTGGTACTTGGGATACCCTTGGCAGCATTCCCGGCGGCATTCGTACTGTACCTGACCATCGGAGGCGCATATGAGGCCCTCCGGCGGACCCACAGAAAGCCCGCGACACTCGCCAAGACAAAGGCCTGACGACCCTATAGGTCCCGGATAAGGGAAAAGTAAAGGAGGACGAACATGGAGTGGCAATGGATAGTAGCGCTGGTACTTGCCCTGCCCGTGCTGCTGGTCGGAGCGGCGCTTGTATGGTACATCCAGGTCAGCGGGATATACCAGGTGATCCGCGCCACCCGGGAGCGGCAGAAGGTGAGGGCCAGGGCCCTCAAGGAAGCCACGGAGCCTATCACTGGCGGCAAATAGCCGACCTGAAAAGAGAAAGGGAGGAGCAGAGGGATTTGACCAAAGAAGGTAACCTGGAAAACCAAAATCAGGAACATGACAGACACTAGGCGTCCCGGAGATACCCACCACCGGGACGCCTAGCTTTTTACGCCCCCGCAGAGCCCTACAACAGCGACACCCTCATACCCCCAGGAATCTCACCGCCCGAAGCCATTGCGCAGGGTATAACCCGGGCAACGCTCATTGAGCAAGCTAGGGCCGCATTTTACACTTCGTGCCCGCTTTTTTCAATGAGAACAAGAGGGCAACCGATACATTTCACACCGGCGCTTCCACGAGTACCGCGGTACCCTTGCCGGGCTCCGACTTGACAGCCACAGTGCCACCCAGCAGACGGGCCCGCTCCTGTATCCCGGCCAGGCCGAGCTTGCCCCCTCTGGTCAGGTCACCAACCGAGCGGGCATCAAAACCTTTGCCGTTGTCTCTGACGACCACCCTGGTCTTTCCCTCTTCGAACTCCACCATCACCTCGGCCTGTGTAGCCTGAGAGTGCCGCCAGACATTCCTCAGTGCCTCCTGTACAATGCGGAAGAGCAATAACTCCGCTTCAGCAGACAATCTCCGCTCGGTACCGAGTACCCTTACCTCCACGCTCAACCCGGAGTACCTGCCAACATCCGCAGCCAGCCATTCCAGCGCAGGCAACAGGCCCAAGCGGTCCAGCGTGGCTGGCCGCAGGTCCTGGGTCAGCCTCCGCACACCGTCCATGATGTTGTTTGTCTGCTGCATGAGATTTTCCAGCCGAACCCTCTCTTCCTGTGACAACCTCTGGCTATTGGATGCCAGTTCATCCAACTGACGGGCAAGCACCACCAGCGCCTGTATAGTCTCATCATGAAGTTCGCGCGCAATTCGCTTTCTTTCCTCTTCTTGGGCCCTGGTGACCTGACCGAGATAGAAACGCAGGTTCTCCCTCATTCGCTTCTCTTCAGTCACGTCCCTCACTATATGGTGAAAGCCCACGGGTCGGCCCTCGTTGAGTACCAGGCTGGTGGTCATCTGCAGGCTCGCTGTTGTCCCGTCTTTCCGTACAAGCCCTTGCTCATAGGGCTGGTCTATCGCCTCACCGGAAAGCAGCTTGCGTCGTACCTCCCTGGCCAGAGCCAGGCTCCCGACCGAGAGAAACTTGGCCGCTTTCATCCCGATCACTTCATCCAGCCCATATCCGCTGAGCTTTGTCGCCGCCCTGTTTGCCGACACGATGTTCCCATCCAGGTCATGAATCCAGATAGCATCGTGTGCATTCTCGAAGAGCTCACGGTATCTCTCCTCAGATACCCTGAGCTGCTCCGTGGTTGCCCGCTGCTGTTCATAGAGACGAGCATTTTCCACGGCGACGCCGATCTGATTACCAGTCCCGGTGAGTAGCTCGACGTCTTCCTCGGCAAATAGGCGAAGGCCGCGCATGGCCACAGCTAGAGTACCCAAGACCCTTCCCTTGGACATCAAGGGCACAATGAGCTCGGAACGTATGCCCTCCTCCCTCACTGCCATCTTGGTAACGCGCGGGTCCAGAGTTGCATCCTCCACGAACAGCGGCTCACCCGTCTCCGCCACCATACCGTTGAGGCCTTCTCCTAGCTTAAGTCTGCCGACGCTCTGGACGAACCCCGATGAGACACCATGGTGCGCGGCCAGCACAAGCTCGCTGGCCTTCTCATCCAGAAGGAACGCCAGGGCGATATCAACCTTGACCGCATCGGCGACAGCAGTGACGCTGCTGGTCAACACCTGGCTCAGGTCAAGGGACTGGGAAGCCACGCCTGATATGCGGTTGAGGACAGAAAGCTGGATGCGACGCTCCCGCTCCTTGCGTAGCCACTCAAAAGACATGGCGACCAGGTTGCCCACAATGAAAACGGCACTGCTCTCAAACAGGGCATCCCTGGAGAATGGGGAGATGAAGATTGCGCGCGGAAGCATGGCGACAAGAGCAAGGATGGAGACAACCACAGCCCCCCTGCGCCCGAACAAAAACCCGGCCCAGACTATTGGGGCCAGATACAAGATGCGTTCAAAGGCATGCCGCTCCAGGCCCAGGCTGGACATCAGGCGGCTGATTATGTTGGGATGCTCTAGCCCTTGCCAGTAGTGGGGGAGGGTTATGACGGTTACCAAGGCCAGGAGCATCCAGAAGTCCGGCCTGCGAACGAGCCTTACTAGCCAGTTGAGCCGAATCCCCTTCGTCAGCTTTGCTCCTCAAGCGCTGCGGGGTGGCAACTCCCGAGACACATCCTCAAGGGTAACCCAACCCTCCCTCAGTGCATGCACCACCGCTTCCGTCCGCGAGCTGACCGCCAGTTTGTTGAAGATGTGCCCCAGGTGCCCCTGCACCGTGCGTATGCTGATGCACAGCTCATCGGCAATGTCCTTGTTGCTCAAACCCCTGGCCGCCAGCCTGAGGATGTCCATTTCCCGCTCGCTCAACACCTCGAACGGCTCTCGCTTCTTGGGCCTGCCCGGAGCCGGGACAAAGCGGTTGAGGACCTTGCGGGCGACGGTGGGATGAAGTACAGACTCCCCTGCGTGAACCGCTCGCACTGCGTTGACCAGCTCCTGACCACGGATACTCTTCATCAAGTAGCCGGCGGCACCGGCTTCCAGCAGGCTGAAGACAAACTGGTCATCATCGTATGCGGTGAGCACGAGCACGGTAGTGGCAGGGCAGACAGACTTTATCCGCCGGGTGGCCTCGATGCCATCGAGCTTAGGCATGGCGATGTCCATTATCACCACATCCGGTTTCAGTTCGTTACTAAGTCTGACCGCCTCTTCTCCATCCCCAGCCTCCGCTACCACCTCCAGGCCCTGCTCCTGCTCCAGTATCCGACGGGTGCCTTCCCGTACCACCGCGTGGTCATCAGCAATCAGCACTCTTATCCTGTCCAGATTGGCCCTCCCTCACCGGTGCTAACGCCTACCCGCTTGTCTTAGTATTCCCCTCTGCTGAAGTATATCATACTCCCTTTTCTTCACCACTGGCACGGGCAGAAATGCGGCCTTCGATAGGTATTCTCACCCGGTCTGCACGGTCTCGACAAGCGTAATTGCCTCGCTCACGTCGGTCTGCTCATCGCGCATTTTCTTCAACCACAAACGAGCAATACGGCGGAAGTTGCCCCGTCCGCCAGGTGGTAACCTGATAGTGGAGAAAGGCTGGTAACTCAAAAAGGTTTGGTGAAGGACAGAGGAGCAGCAGAAAGGAGGTGGCGCAATGCAGTGGGAGTTTGTAGTAGCGCTGGTGCTGGCCATACCCGTCCTCCTTCTCCCGGTAGCACTTGCCTGGTACCTGAGCATCGGTGGTATCTATGCAGCCATCCGGGAGGCACGACGGCGTAGGGCAACCCCGGAAGCGAAACACGCCGGCCGCTAGGCGGCGGCAGTCAGCTGACCCAGGAAGGCACGGAAACCTGAAACCGCGTGCAGCGGACAAGCTGGACAGTTAAAGAAGGCAGCGACATCAACAGGCATCCTCGCAGGACAAGTGAATCGAGGCGAGGGTGCCTACGTGTGAAAAACAAAAATGAGGGAAAGGAGGCATTGACATGGAATGGCAAGCAGTATTGGCGTTGGCGATCGCGGCAGCCGTCATCCTCTTCCCCGCAGCCTTCGTGTGGTACATGAACATCGGCGGTATCTACGCAGCCATACGAAAGGCGCGACAGAGGAGGGCTACCCGAGAGCACGAGCTGCGAAAAACCAGGACAACCCCAACCACCCGCAAACAGGTTCGGCCTAGAGCGGCCATCGGCCCGGCACTGGCAGTAACCATCTACGGGGCAGCGGTCGGAGCTATCGCAGCCAGCTTCGGCTGGCAAGCGGCCCTGGCGGTGGGACTTGCTCTGCCCGTCCTTGCAGTCCCGGTAGCGTTCGTGTGGTACTTGAACGTGAGTGGCCTGTACCAGGTGATTCGCGCCACACGCGAGCGGCAGAAGAGAAGGGCCGCGGCAGTCAGAGAGGCGATGGAGATCATCCGGGCTACAGCCGCCAAGGGTGCAGAAGGGCAGCCAGCAGGAGTGGCTGCTACAAAGACAGAAAAGGGGTACTGAAAAGTACCCCTTTTTTACTCCCATTGCAACGTTCGTGCAATAGAATGAAACTGGGCCTAGAGCCAAATTGACCACGGAGGGTCTGATGCACAAAACGGGAAAAGTTGTCTCCTTCATTGAGGAGATCTCCGAGGTGCCTGGCGGCGAGAGCATTCGACTCTGTATCCAGTGTGGCACGTGCTCCGCGTCTTGTCCCAACGTGGACAAGATGGACCACACACCACGCGAACTGATAGCCATGGCCAGGGCTGGACTGCGCCGAGAGGTGCTGTCCAGCAACGCCATGTGGCTTTGCCTCTCGTGTTATATGTGCTCCGTGCGCTGCCCCAAGGGGATCAAGCAGACCGAACTGATGCATGTACTGGAGTGCCTGGCTGTACGCGAGCACCTCAGCAGCCCCCGCACACGCACGCCGGCGATGTACCAGAGCTTCAGCGACTTCGTCTATAGTATCGGGAGCGTCCCGGAGGTCGGCTTCCTCACCTGGTTCTACACCCTCACTCGAGCAAATCCGGTGCGAGCCCTGCAGATGGTGCCGATGGCAATAAGTCTCATGAAGCACGGGCGCATGTCGGTGAAAGCCAGACGGTTGAAGCCGGAGGCGGAGAGTCAGCTAAAGGCCATCCTCGACCGTGCTGATACGCTGGGAGGAATATCATGAGGTACTATACCTACTTCCCGGGTTGCTCGGCATCGCATGGAGGCGCCCAGGCATACGACTGGTCCATCCAGGCAGTCGCCAAGGCATTGGATATGGAACTGATCGAGCTCGAAGACTGGAATTGCTGTGGCTCCACGCCATACAGCTCGGTTGACGAACTGGCCTCGTTCTGCTGCTCCGCTCGCAACCTGGCGCTGGCAGAAAAGAGGGGGTTCGACCTGGTCACACCATGCAGCGCTTGCTACGTCATACTGAATAGGACGAACTCACATCTCAAGGAGAACCCCAGGCTCAGGGCCAAGGTGGAAACGGCACTGGCTGCCGGTGACCTGGAGTATCACAGGTCTGTCCGGGTACGGCACCTGCTGGACGTCCTGACCAACGACATCGGATATGACAAAATCGCTTCCAAGGCGACGAGGAAACTGACCGGCCTGAAGGTAGCTCCCTACTACGGTTGTCAGATTGTGCGGCCCGGCCCAGGCTTCGACCACCCGGAAAATCCTCAGTCCATGGACCGGCTGATAGAAAGCCTCGGCGCCACCGCCACCCCGTTCCCCTTGAAGGCCCGTTGTTGTGGGGGGTCGCTCATAATATCCGAAGAGGACATCGCCCTGGGGCTGATTGCCAAACTCCTCCACAACGCCACCAGCAACGGTGCTGAATGCATAGTGACCGTCTGTCCCCTGTGTCAGACCAACCTGGATGTCTATCAGGCGCTTGTGAACAAGAAGCTCAATACCGACTTCAACATCCCCATCCTGTTCTTCACGCAGCTCATCGGCCTTGCCATGGGGACCGAGGCCGAGATGCTGGGCGTGGACCGGTGCATCGTCTCTGCTGAAGCGGTGCTGGGCAAGTGCGTTCAGCAAGGATAAGGAGGGCTCATTGGATAAAAGGATCGGTGTCTACATCTGTCACTGCGGTTCCAACATCGCAGGCATCGTTGATGTGGGACAGGTCGCCGAATTCGCCCGCGGGCTGGACTCCGTGGTCGTAGCCAAGGAATACAGGTTCATGTGCTCAGACCCCGGGCAGGACATCATTAAGAAGGACATCAAGGAGCAGGACCTCAATCGTATAGTCGTGGCCTCGTGCTCGCCACGGCTACACGAGTTGACCTTCAGGCGCGCGCTAGCCGCCGCCGGGCTGAACCCGTACCTGCTCGAGATGGCCAATATCCGAGAGCAGTGCTCCTGGGTCACGGAAGACCGTGGCGTAGCAACACAGAAGGCCAAGGCGCTGGTAAATGCCGCGGTCAAGAAGGTGTCTTACCACCAGCCGCTCGAGGCGAAGGAGGTGCCGGTCAACCCCAACACCGTGGTAGTGGGCGCTGGCATCGCCGGCATCCAGGCTGCCCTGGAGGTCGCGGACTCAGGGCACCTTGTCTATCTGGTGGAGCGCGAGCCATCCATCGGCGGCCACATGGCCCAGCTTGACAAGACCTTTCCCACCTTAGACTGTTCCGCCTGAATCCTCACACCAAAGATGGCCTCGGTGAGGTCACACCAGAACATAAAGCTGCTGACGTATAGCGAGGTGGCAGAGGTCTCAGGCTATGTGGGCAACTTCAAGGTAAAGGTCAGAAGAAAGCCACGCTACGTGGACGAGAGCAAGTGCACCGGCTGCGGGGTCTGCCAGGAGAAATGCCCCTGGAAGGCGACAAGCGAGTTCGACGTCGGGCTAGCCCAAAGGAAGGCCATCTACACCCCATTCCCTCAGGCAGTGCCCAACATCCCGGTCATTGACCGCGAGCGCTGTGCCTACTTCCTCAAGGGGACATGCAAGGCCTGCATGAAGTTCTGCGAGGCCAAGGCCATCAACTTCGAGCAGAAAGAGGAAGTGGTCGAGGTGGACGCGGGCGCGATCATAGTCACCACTGGCTATGACCAGTTCGACCCCTCCGTAATGTACCACTATGGCTATGGCCGACTCGACAACGTGTACACCGGCCTCCAGTTTGAGCGCATGGCCAGCGCCTCCGGCCCTACCGGAGGCAAGCTGCTGCTCAAGAACGGCTCACAACCGAAGAGCGTGGCCATACTGCACTGTGTAGGCAGCCGGGACAAGAACTACCACGAGTACTGTTCCCGTGTCTGCTGCATGTACTCGCTGAAGTTCTCCCACCTGGTAAGAGAGAAGATACCCGATGCCGACATCTACCAGCTCTACATCGACCTCCGCTGCTTCGGCAAGGGATACGAGGAGTTCTACAACCGACTCCAGGAGGAGGGTGTGAACTTCATTAGAGGGCGAGCTGCTGAGGTCACCGACCTTGCGGAGATGGAAGAGGAAAGGGGCAAACTGGTTGTGGTGTGCGAGGACACCCTCATCGGCAAGCAGCGTCGTCTCCCTGTCGACATGGTCGTCCTCAGTACTGGTATCGAGCCTCGCGCCGATGCCGGTGAAGTCTCCACCATGTTCTCGCTCAGCCGCAGCGCTGACGGCTTCTTCCTGGAGAAACACCCCAAGCTGGACCCCGTGGCCACGATGACCGACGGGGTCTTTATCGCCGGCTGCTGCCAGGGCCCCAAGGACATCCCGGACACAGTAGCCCAGGCTTCAGCAGCGGCAGCTCGCGTGCTGGCCACCATCAGCAAGGGCAAAGTCGAGATCGAAGCCACCACAGCGGCGATTGATGAGACGCTTTGTGCTGGCTGCAAGATATGCAAGGACCTCTGCGCCTATAAGGCAATCTCCTTTGATGAGGAAAAGAAGGTCTGCTCCATCAACGAAGCGCTATGCAAGGGCTGCGGCACCTGCGTCGCCGCCTGCCCCAGCGGTGCCATCACCGGCAAGCACTTCACTACGGAGCAAATAATGGCAGAGATCGAGGGGGTGCTAGTATGAGCTTCGAACCGAAGATCGTGGGCTTCCTGTGCAACTGGTGCTCCTATGCTGGCGCCGACCTGGCGGGTACCTCGCGAAGGAAATACGCACCGAATGTGCGCGTGGTCAGGGTGATGTGCAGCGGCAGGGTAGACCCCAGCTTTGTGCTCAAGGCCCTTCAGTCCGGGGCCGACGGTGTACTGGTATGCGGCTGACATCCCGGCGAGTGTCATTACCTGGAAGGTAATGCCAAGGCAGCAAGGCGGATGCCCCTGCTCAAGAAGATGCTCGCGCAACTGGGGGTTGAGGATGAACGGGTGAGGCTGGACTGGGTCTCCGCCTCTGAAGGCGACCGCTTCGCCTCTATAGTGAACGAAATGACGGCGCAGATAAAGGCACTCGGGCCTTTCCACCGCAACAATGGAGGGTGATGATGACTAAGCTGAAATTAGCTCTGTACTGGGCCTCTAGCTGCGGCGGCTGCGAGATTGCCGTCCTCGACACCAATGAGAAGATACTCGATGTCGTCGCCATAGCTGACATCGTGCTCTGGCCCGTTGCCGTGGACTTCAAGTACCATCATATCGAGGCTATGCCAGATAGTGCCATTGATGTCTGCCTCTTCAACGGTGCAATACGCAGTTCCGAGCATGAGAAGGTCGCCAAACTGCTCAGGGCCAAGTCCAAGGTCATGGCTGCTTTCGGCTCCTGCGCCTGCTTCGGCGGCATACCCAGTCTGGGCAACCTCACCAACCGGGCCGAAATTTTCCACACAGTCTATGAGGAGGCCCCTTCGAACGAAAACCCCAGCCGGACTGTCCCGAAGACAGCTACCACTGTTGATGGTCATCACCTGGAGTTGCCCGAGACCTACGACACGGTGATGACCCTGGAGCAGGTGGTCCCCGTGGAGTACTTCATTCCTGGCTGCCCCCCTACGGTGGACCTGATACTCAAGGTGGTCAGCGCACTCGCCAACAACAGCCTGCCGCCGCCCGGCACTGTCATCGCCTCAGACAAGTCGCTGTGCGAGGAATGCTACCGCAAGAAGGAGGATAAGAAGATAACCAGGGTGTGGCGCCCGCACCAGATAGTGCCCGACCCGGAGAAGTGCCTGCTCGAGCAGGGGGTAATCTGCTGCGGTCCAGCCACCAGGGGCGGCTGCGGCGCGCTTTGCATCAAGGCAAACATGCCCTGCGAGGGCTGCTTCGGGCCGCCAGCCGGAGTTCTGGACCAGGGAGCGAAGCTAGTCAGCGCCATAGCCTCGATATACCAAGCCAGCGGAGAGGAAGATGTATCGCGGATGCTGGATGAAATAGTCGACCCCGTCGGCAGGTTCTACAGGTTCGGACTGGCCCACTCGCTACTGCGCCGGAAAAGGATGACCCCACCGGGAACACTATCAGCAGCGAAACAACCCCTTGCGGAGGTAACAGCGCGATGAACAAGGTCACCATTGACCCCATAACCAGGCTGGAGGGACACGGCAAAATAGAGATTTTCCTCAATGACGAAGGCGGTGTCGAAAACGCCTACCTCCAGATACCGGAACTCCGCGGTTTCGAGAGGTTCTGCGAGGGCAGGCCGGTAGAGGAGATGCCCCGCATAACAGAGCGCATCTGCGGTGTCTGACCGGGTGCGCACCACATGGCCTCGGGTAAGGCCAACGACGCAGTCTTCCACATCGACCCGCCGCCAGCGGCCAAGAAGCTCAGGGAACTGTTCTATTGCGCCCACATGGTTCATTCACACATCGCGCACTTCTATGCCCTGGCAGGGCCCGACTTCGTCATGGGCCCCACCAGCGACCCCGCTCAGCGCAACATTCTCGGCGTCATAGGCAAGGTAGGGCTGGGTGTTGCCGGCGAGGTCCTAAAACACCGGGCCTACGCCCAGCAGATCCAAGCGACCATTGGGGGCAAAGCCACGCACGCGGCGTGTGCCCTGCCGGGCGGGATGAGCAGGCCCATCACCGAACAGGAGCGCCTTGATTTCGTGGAGAAGGCGAAGTCCTGCGTAGAATTCGCGAAGTTCACTTTGAAGCTGTTCAACGACGTGGTCCTGGCCAACAAGGAGTACGTGGACCTCATCCTCGGCGACATCTACACCATGAAGAGCTACTACATGGGCCTGGTGGACGCCAACAACAAGGTGAACTTCTACGACGGCGACGTCCGCGTGAAAGATCCCGACGGGAAGGAGGTGGCCAAGTTCAAGCCCGCCGACTACCTCCAATACATCGCCGAGCACACCGAACCCTGGTCCTACTTGAAGTTCCCCTTCCTGAAGAAAGTCGGCTGGAAAGGGCTTACCGAGGGGAAGGACAGCGGGGTGTACCGAGTGAGCCCCCTGGCTCGCCTCAATGTGGCCGACGGGATGGCAACGCCCCTGGCTCAGGCTGAGTACGAGAGGATGTACCAGACGCTCGGAGGCAAGCCGGTTCACGCCACCCTCGCCATGCACTGGGCCCGACTGGTGGAGCTGCTTTACGCCTCGGAGCGGCTGCTCGAGCTTTGCCAGGACAAGGAGATTACCAGCCCACAGGTGAGGACCATCCCCACAGCCACACCGGACGAAGGTGTCGGCATCGTCGAAGCCCCTAGAGGCACGCTTATTCACCACTATCAAACTGACGAGAAAGGCATAGTCAAGAAGGTCAACCTTATTGTGGCCACGGCCCACAACTACGCGGCCATGGACATGTCAATCAAGAATGCGGCGAAAGGTCTGATCCATAAGGGGAAAGCAGTGACCGAGGGGTTACTGAACATGGTAGAGATGGCGTTTCGCGCCTATGACCCATGCATGGGCTGCGCCACTCACAATCTGCCCGGACAGATGCCCCTGGAGGTGGTGATCCGCAACAGCGATGGAGAGGAACTGACCAGGCTCACACGGAACCTGCGATAGTGTCCTGGCAACATGGCCATAGCAGTGGTATCATGACACATGGGACAAGATGAAAACGCTAGTCCTGGGGCTGGGCAATCCGATACTGAGCGACGACGGCGTCGGCTTCCGCGTCATCGAGGCGCTCCGGGACAGGCTCGACCCCGGTCAGGCGACGGTGATGGAGACTGGCGTCGGCGGCCTGGGCCTGCTGGACTTGCTCACCGGCTATGACAGGGCCATCATCGTGGATGCCATGCAGACAGCCGGGGGCGAGCCAGGCAAGGTATGCCGCCTGGAGCCAGGAGTCCTGGAGAGCACAAGACACGCAGCCTCGCCACACGATGTCAACTTCGCCACCGCCCTGGAGCTCGGCCACAGGCTGGGCATGGCACTGCCCAGAGAGATAGTCATCTTCGGCATCGAGGTTGCCGATGCCACCACTTTCGGCGAAGAATGCACGCCAAAGGTAAGACAGGCGATTCCGCTCTGCGTTGAGATGGTGCTCAGAGAATTGAACGGGGGCGTCCATGCATAGCCTGTCCATGGCCGAGAGCATACTGGAGGCGGCACTCGACGAGGCCAGGAAGAACGACGCAAGACACATCAAGACCATTGAGGTGAAAGTAGTTGACACTTTCACCGAAGCTGACTCGCTGCTGTTCTGCCTGGAGCTGATGAGCAAGAGGACGATTGCCGAGGGGGCGTGTATTCGAGTGACGTTCGCAACTCCGCCCACCAGAGACCCAGGCTGCCCACATGGCCTACTAACTGACCGCGAGCAACCGCCCTGTTCAAGTTGCAGCCAGGAGCACGCAGAGGAACATCAGGGCAGGGAGATCATCTCGGTGGCACTGGAGTTGGACTAAGCGCTCCTTGGTGAGTCACGCGTTTCCAAAGCCCCGTCGTGGTTTAGGAGTACATGCTCCCAAGCGAGCCGAGGCTCAGCTAGCCCCTGTAGAACCGCTCGATAACCTCGCCCGAGACGGAGACGAACTCCACCGCTAACGGCATGCGGCCCAAGGCATGGGTAGCACACGAGAAGCAAGGGTCATAGCAGCGGATAGCAGCCTCGACACGGTTCAATAGCCCCTCGGCCGGTTTCATCCCCCGCACATAACCCCTGGCCACCTGCTCCACCGCCTTGTTCATGGCGGCGTTGTTGTTGCCAGTGGCCACGATAAGGTTGACCTTCCGCACCTGGCCCCTATTGTCTATCCAGTAGTGATGAATCAGCGTACCCCTTGGAGCCTCAACTACCCCCACCCCTTCCTCATTCAACGTTGCCGAGTCGGTCCTTATCTCGGTCGAGCAGATGCGACCGTCTTCCGCCAGCAACCTTATCTGCTCGGCGGCATAAAGCGCCTCGACCATCCTGGCGTAGTGATAATACAGTGACCCCTCCACCACCCCATTCTTGCCCAGCTTCTGGAAATCCTGGAACTCCTTCTGGGCAAGGGGGGTAGTAATACCGTCGGCGACATTCAGCCTTCCCAGCGGCCCAACGCGGTAAATACCCCCGGGATAGCCTCTCTTCTTGTAGAAGGGGAATTTGAGATAGGACCAGTCCTCCACTCTCTCCTCAATGATGGAGAGGTAGTCTTGAGGTTCAACACCGTCTTCAAGGATAGCCCCTTTGCTGTCCTTCAGTCTGAGCTTACCGTCATAGAGTTCAAGCTTGCCCTGGTCAACCAGGCCCATGTAATTGGTAGGGAAACTGGCGAAGTCCCTGGTCTGCGTGCCATGTTGGCCATAGTAATCCTTTATGAGGGCGATGGCGAACTGGACGTCGGCGATGGCATTGTCCACCTGCCGGAGGATCTTTTCGCGTCCTTCTCTGGAAAGGGCCTTAGTCATCCCGCCGGGCACAGCAGCGAGCGGGTGCACCTTTTTGTCCCCGAGTATCTCGATTATCTCCTGCCCGAACTTGCGCAGCATCACTCCCTTCACCGCGACTTCGGGCTTCTCCGCGATCAACCCTATGACATTCCGCTTCGCCGGTTCGACATCCATCCCGAGGAGCAGGTCCGGGCTCGCCAGGTGGAAAAAGTGCAGCGAGTGAGACTGAAGGTACTGGGCCATGTGCAGGAGTCGGCGCAGCAGCTTTGCCGTGGGCGGTATCTCTACTCCCAGCAGGGCATCCCCGGCCTTGGCCGAAGCCAGGTGATGGCTGACCGGGCAGATACCACATATGCGCGAGGTAATGACTGGCATCTCCCAGAACAGGCGTCCCTCGCAGAACTTCTCGAACCCTCGAAACTCGGTGACGTGAAGCTTGGCCTCCGAGACCTCTCCCCTGTCGTCAAGCTGGATGGTGACCTTCCCGTGCCCTTCCACACGGGTCACCGGCTCGATTACTATTTTGCTAGTCATAGCTGCGCCTCCAGTGTTTTCCGGGCATCAATCGTACCGCATCAGCTCGCTCGGCAACACCGGGATCCTGCCCTTCAGGAGCTGGCCCAGAGCGTAGAGAATCGCCTTAGAGCTAGGCGGGCATCCTGGCACGTAGCAATCGACCTTGACCACCTGGTTTGCCGGCATCACCTGCTCCAGAAGCCTGGGTAGCTCCTCCGACGAGGGGACCTTCCCCTTTCCAGTGCTCTCGGTCTCGATGTAACCGCGACGGAGTACCTCGCTTTTGTCGAACAGGTTGCGCATCGTGGGGATGCCCCCGAAGCAGGCGCAATCACCCCAGGCCATCAGTATCTTGCAGTTTGCCCGCAGCTTCTTTAGCGTTTCTTCGTTGTCGGTGTTGGTTACCGCACCTTCGAAAATCCCCACATCAACCGGGGAGAACTCCTTAACATCAGTGACAGGGCTCCTGGTGAACTCGACCTGACTGGCCAGGTTGACTATCGCCTCGTCTATGTCGAGGAAGGACATATGGCACCCAGCACAACCGGCCAGCCACGCAGTAGCAACTTTCGCTTTGGCCACCTTGTTCCTCCTAGCTAGAACCGATGTTATGTCCCAGCTTCCTGGCAAGCTTCACCATAATCTCCTGGTCTTGGAGCAAGCCCCCTTGTGGTTGAAGCACTCGCCGCGACTTCAGCAGACGTCCGTCCATGCTCTTGTAGGTGCCCTCACGCTCAGCCCAGATAGGAGAGGGCAAGACCACGTCAGCCGCCGCGGTGTAGGGCGAATGATAGCTGGCTTGCACCATCAGAAAATCCAGCCCCTTCGCCCATTCCAGGAGCCCCCCATCCCTCTCCTCATCAGCCAGAAGCAGGTAAAGCCCTTTGACGTCACCCCTTGGTATCGCCCTGGTTGCCAACCCCATTTCCCAACCACCACGGCTGTTTACGTTGGCTTTCAACGAGATGACCCTCAGGTGTTCCTCTACCCAGTTGCCGGTCAGGTCAGACAGATTGAGCAAACACGTGACCAAGTTGAGGTCACCTTTCTCCAGCAGTCCCTTCCCGTAGAGTATCACTCCCCGTTTCGCCTGGCCGAACATGTCCGCTGCCATCTCCAGGCGCTGGGACTCGATTTTGGTGACCAATGACACCTCACTTACGTCATATTGTCTCAAAGGTCGTACCTCCCCTCCACCGACACGTCCTCGTCTCACCAGGCCTCTGGCAGCCAAGATATTCGCCAGACCGTCCAGCAATATGAGCTCCGTCCCCGCCTGAGGCTTCAGCCACAGGTCTGTCCACAGAGGGAAGACGTCCCTTTGGGCGTCAACGACCATCAGTTTGGCACGCCTCCCCACCATGGCTCTCCGGATGCGAGCAGCAACCGTGGGGTGTGTCCTGAGCGGGTCAGCTCCAACCACCAGGATGCAGTCAGCCTCCGATATCTCCTCAACAGGACACTCTATGTCCAGCCCTTTCCCACCCCCAGGGAACTGGGCTATGCCCTGGGCAATCAAGCGGTAGTCGTCTCCATCCAGCGTATCAATACACTCGCTGCCCACCACTTTTCTCATGAAGGTCTGGAACAGGTTCAACGCTTCATTGGGATATCTGGTGGAGACCATACCCGCAGCTTGCCCTCCCAGCTTGCCCAGGTGCTGAGCGGCCACCTCTATGGCACCATCCACAAAGAGTTCCTCCAGCTTCCCTTGCCTGTTCCGCGCCATAGGTATGGTCACCCTGGCGCGAGCGGGGCGGAGCAACTCAAAACATGCCTCTTTGCACAGGGGCCCGGCAGAGACTGATAGCTTGGAGGCTTCAATTCGCACCAGATTGCCGTCCTTGACCAGCACGTTCAACTCACAGCCAACGCCGCACATGGGACAGACGGTGGCCACCCGATGACACTCGCTAGCCCTGCCTTTGTACAGGCTGAGTTTGGACAGAATAGCCCCCGTGGGACATGCCTGCGCACAGGCGCCACAGGCAACACAAGACGACTCTCCAAGCATCTGCCCCAAGTCGGCGGAGACCACCGTTTTCCAGCCGCGCCCGCTAAAGTCCAGAACGTGGAATCCAGCTATCTCGGCGCAGGTGCGTACACAGCGACCGCAGAGTACACAGCGGTTGTGGTCAACCATTAGGTATTCACTGGTAGAATCCACAGGAAAGGGGGGGAAGCCATACGGGAAGCGCACGCTGTCCACCTGATAGCGGTAGGCCAGCTTCTGAAGCTCGCAGTCCCCACTCTGCCCACAGAACATGCAGAAATGGTTCCGCTCGCTGAGGACCAGTTCCAGTATCATCCGCCGGTATTTCTCCAGCTTCTCGGTATGCGTCTTCACCACCAGTCCCTCCCTGGCGGGATAGGTGCAGGAAGGGACAGGCCTCCTCTCCTTCTCCACCTCCACCACGCACATCCGGCACGCGCCAACGTCTGAAAGCCCCTCGAGGTGACAGAGGGTTGGTACGTCAACGCCGTTGGCCTGGCAGACCTCGAGGAGCGTCGCTCCCTCAAGTCCCCTTACCAGCTTGTCGTTGATCGTCAGCGTTATCTCTTTCATCTTCCAGCCCCCTGTTCTTCGAGGGAAAGCGCCTTTTCCACTCTGACCGCGCCCACCTTCAGTTCCGGTATCTTAGCCACGGGGTCAATTGCCGGGTTGGTAACTGCATTCGTCGGACTCTCGGCAAAATGGAAGGTCATCGCGACCACCCCGGGAGGGGAGACAGGTGTTACTTTCGCCCTTGCCGTCACTTCGCCCCGGCGTGATACCACCTTGACCATGTCGCCGTCGCTAACCCGCAGAGCTCCAGCGTCCTTCGGGTTCATCTCCACCCACTCCTCCCCACGCAGCAGGTTGAGCCCCTTCACCTTCCGGGTCATGGTACCGGTGTGGTACTGGTACAGGCTGCGTTCAGTGGTGAGGACCAGTGGGTACTCCTCATCCGGCAGCTCTGCCGATGGCCTGTACTCCAGGGGTATGAACCTGCCCCTGCCACGGATAAATGTCTCGGCGTGCAGTATAGGCGTCCCAGGATGGTCGCGCTCTGAGCAAGGCCACTGCAGTCCACCGTCATCGAGACGGGCATAGGTTATGCCACTGTAGCTCGGGGTAAGCCAGGAAACCTCCTGGAACACCTCCTCCGGGCTGGAGAAATCAAAGCCTCTGGCGCCCATCCGCCTGGCAATCTGGCAGGTAATCCACCAGTCAGGCCGGGAGCCGTCAACGGGCTCGATCGCCTTTCTTACACGCTGTACTCTGCGCTCGGTGTTGGTGAAAGTCCCGTCCTCCTCAGCAAAGGTCGCTGCTGGCAACACTACATGGGCCAGCCGTGCGGTTTCACTGAGAAAGATGTCCTGCACTACCAGGAACTCGAGCCGCTCCAGGGCCTCCTGAGTATGCCTGGCAAAAGGCTCGCTCAACATGGGGTTTTCACCTACGAGGTACAAGGCCTTGACCAGTCCGTGGCTGGCAGCACCAAGGATTTCAGTGAGTGTCAGGCCCGGCGTCGCACTCAGGCTGCAGCCCCAGGCAGCTGCGAACTTCTCTCGAACTCGTGAGTCGTCCACACGCTGGTATCCGGTGTAGACATCGGGCAACGCACCCATGTCACAGGCACCCTGGACGTTGTTCTGGCCACGCAGCGGGTTGACACCAGTCGAGAGCTTACCGATGTTCCCGGTCAGCATCGCGAGGTTGCCAATAGCCAGAACGTTGTCGGTACCATGAGTGTGCTGAGTGATCCCCATGGCATACAGGATGGTTGCGGGCTTATTGCCGGCATACGTCCTGGCAGCTGCAACCACCTGTTCTTTGGGCACTCCGGTGACTTCCTCAACAAAACCCAGGTCGAAGTTCTGCAGGGACCGCCTGAAAGCATCGAAGTCCTCGCACCGGTCCTTTATGAACTGGATGTCGGCCAGCCCCTCGTCAACGATGACTCGCATCATGCCCATGAGCAGGGCAACGTCACTCCCCGGACGGTGTCTGAGCCAGATGTGGGCGATGCGGCAGAGCTCAATCTCCCTGGGGTTGGCCACAATAAGCTTGGCCCCGTTCCTCACCGCTCTTCTTATCCTGAGACCGACCACCGGATGCGTGGCGGTAGTGTCTGTCCCTATGGCCAGGATGCACGCCGCATCGCCGACCTCAGCGATCGAGTTAGTCATCGCACCACTGCCGAAGCTCTGGGCCAGCCCGGCCACGCTAGGTGCATGACACAGGCGGGCACAGTGGTCCACATTGTTCGTACTGAGCACAGCCCGGGTGAACTTCTGGATAAGGTAATTCTCTTCATTGGTACACTTTGCCGAAGCGATAGCTGCCACCTCATCGCCCCGGTACTTGGCCAGTTTGACAGCGACCAGGCTCAGCGCTTCATCCCAGGTCGCCTCGAAGAGCTCACCATTTCTCCGCACCAGCGGCGTGGTGAGCCGCCCAGCAGCATTGATGAACTCGAGGCCGAAACGTCCCTTGACGCAGAGGCTGCCCTTATTGACAGGGTTTTCAGGGTCACCCCTTGCCGCGATCACTTCACCGCCTCTTACCGCCAGATACATCCCGCAGCCGACGCCACAGTATGGACAGACTGTCTTCACCTCTCGCGCTGGTACCGCAAAGCTTCTGGCCACCAGCGCCCCGGTCGGGCACTTGGCAACACAATGGCCGCAGGACTCGCACCTGGACTCTACCAGAGTCTTGTCGCCAACGGCGACGACCCTGGATGAAAGCCCGTCATTCAGCACCTCCAGGGCACCAACACCCTGCACCTCATTGCACACACGCACGCACTTGCCACAGAGAATGCACCTGCTCGAATCGCGTATGAAGAAGGGGTTGCTGGAGTCAATCACTGGCGGCCTCTCGAGCTTCTTCAAACGGCGCTGTTCAAGGCCAACGTAGGCAGCAACCCTCTGCAGTTCGCAGCGTTGGTTCTTCGCACAAAGCAGACAGTCCTCGACATGGTCAGACAGCAGCAGTTCCACCACGCGACGCCGGACATCATTGAGCCGCCTGGTGTCGGTACGGACAACCATTCCCTGGGTCACCGGAGTAGTGCATGAAGCCGGCAGCCCGTCAACATTCTCGACCTCCACCAGACACAGCCGACAGCCCCCATAGGGTTCCAGGTCCGGGTCGGCGCAGAGGTGCGGGATGTAGATACCAGCCTCCCCGGCCGCCTCCAGTACAGTGGCCCCCGCTCGTGCCAGGACCCCCACCCCATCTATGGTCAGTTCAACCATATCCATGTGTCATCACCTCGATTGCACCAGCATACCAGTGCGAAGTGGACAGGTCGTATGATAGGCAAGGGCCCCACCGCATGTGCCGGAGGGACAACGCCCCTCAAGTAGGTGGGCCTCATAATGGTCACGGAAATGCCCGAGAGTAAAGAGGACTACCTCAGGAGCAGTCTTGCCCACCGGGCACTCCGAAGCCAGCATCATCGTCTCGCTCAGTTCGACTAGCTGGTCCAGCATCTCCGGACTGCCGTTGCCAGCGGCGATGTCATCCAGGATTCTCACCATCTGGGCCGTGCCCAGCCTGCAGGGTGGACACTTGGTACAGGACTTGTTCCTAGCCGGGACAATGAGGGAAAAACGGGCCAGGTCGAGTGCGCAGCCTGAGGCCCGAATCCCCTCGGCCAATCGCTCGGGCACTAGCTCAGGAAGCACCGCCTTCAGTGATTCGTAGCCTCCAGCCTCATATCCAGCAACGGCCTCCAGGCATGGCAGACACCTATCCTCCAGCGCGTGCCATGCCACCAGCGACCGGCAGACCCCGGCAGGACATCTCTTATCAATGATGTGGGCCTCATATTCCTCGCGGAAATGGCGTACAGTAGTCAGCACCGGGTTGGCAGCTGTCTGACCCAGACCACACAGGGAGAGGGAGGTCATCATCTCTCCCAGGTCCGCCAGCAAGTCCAGGTCCTCCATCGTTCCCCTGCCCCGGCTGACCTTGGTCAACGTCTCCAGCATCTTCGGAATCCCAGCACGGCAGGGGGTACACTTGCCACAGGATTCATCCTGGGTGAAGCCGAGGAAAAACTTGGCTACATCCACCATGCAGCTATCCTCGTCCATCACGATGAGTCCACCTGAGCCCATGATGGCCCCCAGCGCCGTAACCGCTTCATAGTCCACCGGCGTATCCACATGCTTGGCGGGGATGCAGCCACCAGATGGTCCCCCTATCTGCACCCCTTTGAACTTCTTCCCCTCAGGTATCCCACCGCCGATGTCGAACACGATCGTCCGCAGACTGGTGCCCAGGGGGACCTCGAACAGGCCGGTGTTGTTCACTTTGCCTACAAGGCACAGGGTTTTCGTTCCTTTGCTCTGCTGGGTGCCCACACTGGCGAACCAGTCAGCACCCCTTAGGATAATGGACGGGATGTCGGACCACGTCTCCACATTATTGATAGTGGTAGGCTTGCCAAAGAGGCCCTTGTTCGCCGGGAAGGGAGGCCTCTGGCGTGGGTTTCCTCTTCTGCCCTCGATAGAACCCAGTAGGGCAGTCTCCTCCCCACAGACGAAAGCTCCGGCTCCAGGGAATATATCGAGGGAGAAATTGAAGCTGCTGCCCAGGATATTCTCTCCCAGAAGCCCGTGCTCTCTGGCCTGTGCGATGGCATGGCTTAGCGTCTCGATAGCCAGAGGATATTCCGCCCGAACATAGGCATAACCCTGACGCACGTTGCCTATGGCGAAGGCACCAATCGCCATTCCTTCTATTACAGAATGGGGATTGCCTTCGAGGACAGCCCTGTTCATATAGGCCCCAGGGTCTCCTTCGTCTCCGTTACACACTATGTATTTCTCGTCCCCAGGTGCGCTGCGGACGAAGCCCCACTTCGTAGCAGTGGGGAAGCCCGCCCCTCCCCGCCCCCGCAGCCCCGACTTCTTGACCTCCTCCAGCACTTCCTCCGGCTTCATGTCGAACAGGACCTTGGCGAGAGCCTGATAGCCATCTCTGGAGATATACTCCTCTATATTCATCGGGTCGAGGTCCTGGTTGCGCATCACCCTTATCTCTTGAAGCTTCAGCAGAGGGGCGTCAGGGTCAACAGCCCACTCCCGTACCGCATCCCCCCTCACCAGATGTTGCTCCACGATCCGGGGCACCATGTCCTCGGTGAGGTCCGAGTAGACAACCTTACCATCTCCTGGATGGACTACCGTGACCACCGGCTCCCTCCCACACAGCCCGATGCACGCAGCCTTCAACACCAGCACATTCGACAGACCGCGCGCAGCCACCTCCCGGAGAAAAGCGCTCAGGACTTTGTTTGCCCCTGAAGAAATGCCACAGGTTCCCAGATGAACCTTGACTTGAGTCTTATTTCCCCGTTCCGCCAGTTCCTTCAGGACCCTGTCCCTCAAGCTGACCAGTTCTTCTGCAGACGCAAGTGGTTTCACCATACACTCACCTACCGGTAGGAACTCAAGATGTCCGGCATATCGGACGGCCTTACCTTTCGGTAAACGTCATCGCCAATGGCGACGACCGGCGAAAGACCGCAGCAGCCCAAGCAGCGTACGGTTTCCAGCGAAAACTTCCGGTCCGGGGTGATCCCTCCTGGCTCAAGACCATACGTCTTCTTCAAGACGCCCAGTAGTTTCTCACCCCCCTTTACATAGCAACTGGTGCCCAGACATACCTGAATCACGTGTTTGCCCCGGGGAACTATGGTGAAGAAATGGTAGAAGCTGACTATCCCGTACACCTCGCTGAGTGGAATGCTGAGGTCTCTGGAGATAGTCTTGAGCACAGGAGACGGCAGATAGCCGACCAAGCCCTGCGCCTGTTGCAGCACCCTGACCAGGGCTCCCGACTGACCACCGGTGTCATCAATCACCGTCTGTATTCGCCTGAAGACCCTCCCGGCATACCCGGTCCCGACCTCTTCTCTCAGTGGCACCTGAACCTCAGTCTTCTCCATGCTTTACCTCCGCGAGTAGCTCATTCCCCGCGAATATTCCATCAACGTGCGCTGCATGAAAAAAGGGGCGCACACAGGAAACACACCACTACTTGGCATGCTGCCGCATGCGCCCCTGAAACGGGACAATCATCGCCATGATGCGGGCTACCCTCTCGGGTCAACAGTCACTCGATTCCCAGTGACCAAACCGTATGGCAGGTTACCCCAACCGTGTCAACTCACTGCTCTTTCTCTCTCCCTCCCCAGACAACACCGCCAAGATGTTCCGGCCCTGAGCCAATTATATCCCTTCGTCCTTGTCCCAACAAACCGCGCTGGGGTACCATCCTACCGCTTCGCCGCAACCCCGACCTTCTCTCCCAGCTTCTCGATAGCGCTCAGGGTGGTGTTTATGCCACGGCCGCACAGCTTTATCTGTATCGGCTTGCCGACCCCGTACTTCTTGTAGACCCGGCATACCTCGCAGATGCTGGTGTCCGTGCCAGTCGCCCCATAGTCATCCAGCTTGCAGTAGGTGCCCTCGATCTCCCAGCAGGGCAATGCCTGGTACTTCGGCGCCGGGCACTCCTTCTGAAGCATCTCAGGGCACTGGCACATCTCCCAGCAGGGCTTCTTGCCCTCCCAGAAGCCGGTACCGGGCTCAAGTGGGACCTTACCCTTGACCTCGCCGATTATCCTCTCGATCTCGGCGATGTCCTCCGGCCCAACAACCCCCTTCAGGATCTCTTCAACCTGTTCTACTACTCTGGACTTCATCTTCTCCTCCTTTCCCCAGCACTACCACACGGGCCCCCAATTTCCCTCTCGACCCTTCTCTCCTTACAAGCTAATACTAGCAAATGCATCACTCATTGCCATCCCGCTCCGTGCCTATCTTCCACCAAGCCTGCGCGCAGGCAGACTGGCACTTGTACCTAAGCATTAGCACCTAGTTGAACTTGCCTAAGTTGAAGCCGTCAGCAGGACGAATTACAATGGGGGTCGCGGGGCATCGCATGGAGAAGATCAGGGTTCTGCTTGCTGAAGACCACATAGTAGTAAGACAGGGCACCCGCCAGCTCCTGGAGAGGGAAGAGGACCTGGAGGTTGTGGGCGAGGCTGGTGACGGTGAGGAAGCGGTCCGTCTGGCACTCCAGTTGAAACCCGATGTCATCATCATGGACGTCGCTATGCCCAAGCTCAGCGGCATCGAAGCGACCAAACAGATAAAAGCCCTCCTGCCTACCACATCGGTCCTCGTTCTCACCGGATATGACTACGAGGAGTACATCTTCGGCCTGCTGGATGCAGGCGCGGCCGGCTACTTGCTCAAGAGCGTCAGCGGCGACGAGCTTGTCAACGCGATACGTGCAGTCTACTCCGGGGAACCAGTGCTACATACCGTAGTCATCCGCAAGCTGATGACCCGGTTGAAGCCGGCGACGGGCAGGACTGCAGGAGCCCCGCCGGCGGAGTTGCTGAGCAAGCGGGAGATGGAAGTGCTGAGCATGGTGGCTAAGGGCAAGACCAACAAGGAGATAGGCGAAGCACTGTTCATCAGCGTGCGCACCGTCCAGGCCCACCTGCGAAGCATATTCAACAAGCTGGGCGTGGGCTCTCGGTCTGAGTGTATCCTTTATAGCTTGAAAAGGGGCTGGTTCAGCCTGGAAGACCTGCCTTAGGCACTTAGGCAATGGAGCAGCGAGCCCTGCCGATGAGACTGCTACGGAACCGCCATTTCTGGCTGGTGCTAGTGCTGTTCGTACTGCTCAGCTTGTTCCATTATGTTGAGCAGTTGGGCATCGGGCCCAGCAAAGCCCCCAGTCTCCATTTCGGCCTGACCCGCCATGCGCTGGACCGCATCCTCTTTCTGATCCCGATCGTCTACTCCGGCTTTGTCTTTGGGCTGGTAGCAGGACTGGTTACCTCCTTCATTGCGCTGCTGGTCATGTTGCCGAGGGCCATCGCGATATCGCCGGCGCCTGGAGATGCCCTCCTCGAGATGTTCGGTGTTATCGTCGTAGGTGTGCTAGCCTGCCTCTGGATACGGAAACGCTCCAAGGAGAAGGAACAGCTCCGCAAAGCGCTGGATGACCTGGAATCAGCCCACCGCATGCTCCAGCGCTACGTTCGCTCTGCACGCAGTATCGAAAGGCGATTGACCACGCTCAATGCCATCTCATCCGTACTCACGGCATCCCTGGAACTGCAGAACGTCCTGCAGCGGGCCATTCATATGGTAATGGAACTGATGGACGTGGAGGTGGCCCTGATATTCACGCTGGATGAGGAAGCCAAGGAACTGGAGCTTGTGGCTCACGAGGGGGTCTCTGAAGAGTTCGCCCACGCCGTGAACCGGATGAAGGTAGGCGAGGGCTTCAACGGAGCGGTGGCCCAGACCGGTAAACCTATGATAGTTGAAGACGTCTCCCGGGACCCCCGGCTGACCAGACCTGAGGTCAGAAAAATGAAGACCAAAAGCCAGCTTGTCGTCCCCCTGACCGTCAAGGAGCATACCATAGGCACCCTCTGCGTGGCCATGCGGCGTCCCAGGCAGTTTCTCCAAGAGGAAATGGAATTGCTTACCGCCGTGGGCAACCAGATAGGTGTGGCGGTAGAGAATGCACGCCTCTACGAAAGGGAGCGTCAGACAGCCGAACGGCTGCGCCGCTCGGAGAGAGACTACCGCGGGCTTTTCGAGAACGCCAATGATGCTATCTGGGTACACGACTTGCAGGGCAACATCACCACAGCCAACAAGGCAGCGGCAAGGCTCACAGGTTATGATATAGCTGAGCTCCTCAAGATGAACGCCGCTGGCTTCCTCTCAGATGATGCCAAGAGCATCGCCCGTGAGGCAAGGCGAAGGCTGATGCTTGGAGAGCCCATAGGGCAACCCTATGACCAGCAACTGATAAAGAAGGATGGCACCATGGCCATCCTCAAGCTTACGAGCAGCTTGGTCACCACCGATGGCCGACCCACAGGCTTCCAGCACATCGCCCGGGATGTCACTGAAGAAAAACGCATGCAGGACAACCTGCGCTACTATCTGCAGCAGATTACTCGAGCTCAAGAAGAAGAACGCAAGCGCATCGCCCGAGAGTTCCATGATGAAACGGCCCAGGCCCTCTACGCACTTACGCGCCAGGTGGACAACTTCACCAGGAGCAGCGCGAGCCTCGCGCCCGACCACGTCTCGTTCCTGAAGAGCCTGGAAAACCAGATCAATGAGGTCTTGCGCGGTGTCCGTCGTACCAGCCAGGCACTGCGTCCACCCATGCTGGATGACCTGGGCCTGCTGGCAACCCTGCGCTGGCTGCTCGACGAACTGGGTAGACAGTCGGGAATAGAAGCAAGACTGGAGGTACTGGGGACGGAGCGGCGTTTCCACCCAGAGGTCGAGTTGACCGTGTTCCGCATTGTCCAAGAAGCACTCAGGAACATCGAAAGGCATTCCCATGCCTCAAAGGCGAGCGTAACGGTGGAATTCAAACCAGACAAGACTGTATTCTCCGTCAGCGACAACGGCAAGGGGTTCGACGTTTCGCAGAGCCTTTCGGACCTGCCTCGTTCCGGCAAGCTCGGCCTCGCCGGGATCGAGGAACGAGTGCGCCTGTTGGGCGGCACAGTGAAAGTCAATTCCGAGCCCGGCAGAGGCACCACACTGACGGTCGAGACACCGATATAGACTGATTGCAACGATCCTGCTCGTAGAGTAGCATGGGGGGACTGTGGCCCACAGACGCTTCACGTCGAGCATACAGGCCAGGCTGATGCTGGCGGTGGTCGTGGCCGTGGTGCTGATGGCTGTAGGCCTGGGCACCGCCGGATGGCTGGCGGTACGCGAGAGCATGCAGCGCTCCCTCCAGGAGCGCCTGGCCCTGGCAGAGGCCAGCGCCGAGCATCTGGGATACGTGCTGAGCCAGAACCTCTCCTTGCTGGGACAGGTAGCCTTTGCTCCGGGCGTTGACACCACCGATGGCGACAACGGCCCGGAAAAGGAGGCCCTGCACGACGTTTTCGTCACTTCCATATTCGACGACGGAGTATACATCGCCGACCTCTCAGGGAAAGTGCTGGTGGCGGAACCGGAACGGCCTCCTGGCTACGAGGCGAGCGCCCTGACCACACCACCCCTGAGGGAGGCCCTCCTCATAGGTAAGCCGGTCATCTCCAACGCGTACTCCAGGCCGGCCGGCCAGATGGTGATATCCGCAGTGGTGCCCCTGAAGAGGGGTGGCGCCACAGTGGGCGCGGTGGTAGGTGACATAGACCCGACCGGCCTAACGCTGAGTCACGCCCTCCAGCCTGTGCGACTGGGACAAACAGGCTACGTGGAGGTGGTGGACTATAACGGCACCGTCGTCGCCAGCAGCCGTCCCCAGCGCTTGCTGGAGACAAGCGACCACGGCAAAATACTGGCCGGGTTCATAGACCGCCGCGAGACCACCAGCGGGACCTGCCATGCCGGGTGCCACCAGGACCAGGGAACCACTAAAGACGGCAGACAGACCGAGGTAATGGCTTTCGCACCGCTATCGCTACAGTCAGTTTCCTGGGGTGTGACCATCAGGCAGTCGGAGGCCGAGGCGATGGCCCCCTCCCGCAACCTGCTGCGGGGCATCATTCTGGTGAGCATCCCCGCACTACTGCTCTCAGTGGTGCTGGCCTGGGGCATGGCCCAGAGCGTCAGCAGGCCGATAATCTCGCTCACCAGTGCGGCACGCAAGTTGTCCGCGGGCAATCTCTTGAGCCCGATACCCTCCGCCGGTAGCGACGAGGTCGGCACCCTGGGCCACGCCCTCGAAGACATGAGAGCCAAGCTCAGCGCTTCTCTGGAGGAGATCAAGCGGTGGAATCTAACCCTGGAGAGCAAGGTCGGTGAGAGGACCAGGGAACTCGAGGCGCTATATCAACAGCTTCAAGCCAAGGAGTCGGCACGGGAAGAGCTACTGCGCAAGGTGATCACCGCGCAAGAGGAAGAACGTAAGCGGCTTGCCCGCGACCTTCACGATGACACAAGTCAGGCGCTGGCAGCTATGGTCATGGCGCTTGACACCTGCATCGCTTCTCCACCCCGGGGAGACGAACAGGTCAGGGCCAAGGTCGAGGACATCAGGGCGGCGGCAAAGAAGGCGCTGGATAGCGTAAGGCAGATAATGCTCGACCTGCGCCCCTCCATCCTTGACGACCTGGGGCTCGTGCCAGCACTGCGCTGGTATGCCGAGGCACGTCTGGGAGAGCGGGGCGTAAAGGTCCGCCTGGAGACCAACGACTATGATAAGCGGCTGCCCAGCCAGTTGGAGACCACGTTGTTCCGCATCATACAGGAGGCAGTGACCAACATCGCCCGGCACGCCGAGGCGGAAAACGCCGTGATAGCCGTGGACTTCCAGGACTCCACCGTGACGGTCGAGGTGGAGGACGATGGCAAAGGGTTCGACACGGGCAGGGCGAGAGACGCAGCCGACCGCACCTTCGGACTGTTGGGCATGCAGGAAAGGGTCTCCCTGCTTGGAGGGGAGATGAGAGTAGACTCCCACCCCGGCAGCGGGACCCGCATCACAGTCTCGATACCGCTCCCGCCAAAGGAGGCCCACAATGTCTAGGATACGCGTGCTCATAGCTGACGACCATGCTATGGTCAGGGAAGGCATCCGCATGATACTCGCCGCCCAACCCAGCATTGAGGTGGTGGGAGAGGCCGCTGATGGCCTGCAGGCCATCGAACGCACACGGGAGCTTGCTCCGGACATAGTGCTCATGGACGTGGCCATGCCAGGGCTGGGAGGACTGGAGGCCACGCTTGAGG
The DNA here is from genome assembly GCA_040754215.1 of Chloroflexota bacterium. Taxonomy (GTDB): domain Bacteria; phylum Chloroflexota; class Dehalococcoidia; order JACPPY01; family JACPPY01; genus JBFMDE01. The sequence continues at coordinate 10,140 of JBFMDE010000003.1, read as the reverse complement.
TCCGCAAGCTGTACCCCAGGACACGTATCCTCGTCCTCAGCCAGTATGACAACAAGGAGTACGTCTTCCGCTTCCTTAAGGCCGGCGCCAGCGGCTACATACTCAAGTCCGCCGCAGGAAAGGAACTGGTCAGCGCCATTCAGTCGGTACACGAGGGTGGCTCATTCCTCGACCCCTCCATAGCGCCCACGGTCATCGAGGGCTATGTCAAGGGCGACGCCGGAGTGGAGTCGGCCTACGAAGAGCTGACCGACCGCGAGAAACAGGTGCTCAAGCTCATAGCCGAAGGGTACACCTCAAGACAGATAGCCGACGCCCTCGTCATCAGCGTCAAGACAGTCATGGCCCACCGCGCCAGCATCATGGAGAAGCTGAATATCCACAACCGCACCGAGCTCATCAAGTACGCCATCCGCAAAGGCCTCATCACCATGCCCCGGTGAGGGCACTCATTCTTTCCATTGACCTACACCAACAAGGTGTTTTCCCCGGCTAACCTCCAGTTATTGGAATAGGGTGTTTTCTGCCCCGTTCTAGGGTCTCAAGCCTATCCGAATACTGCCTACAGCCGATGACGCCAAGAGTAGACATCACCGATAATGTTACTGGAAGATAAAGAGAGGAGGTAGGCTAGATGGAGAAGAAGTTCGGTGGGCAACAGACAGAGAGAGGCGTGTACGTCAGTCTCTGCACCGGTGAGCTTATCACCGTTCCTTCGGGTGGCGGAGCATTACCTGGCGAGGCCTCCATCACCTACGTCAGGACCCCGACGCTGGTGGCTGCGGTTCTCGGACCATTCGTCGGGCTGGCCTACGTCATCTTCCTCCCCCTCATCGGCATCGTGACCGTGGTCTGGTTCGCCGCTCGCCAGTTGGCCCGGGGTACCAGGGCCCTGGGGTACAGGGCGATGCAGCTCACCACGGCGGAATGGCAGCCCGGCATGTCCTTCTTCGCCCGCAGACGCCAAGCCCGTGAGCGCAAGACGGAGGCCTCCGTAGAGGAAACCAAGAAGGAAATCGCCGAAAAGAAGCAGGAGCACTAGCCACAAGATAGACGGGTGTGATGGTGCGAAGTCCCAGGGGGGGGGGGGGGGGCGGGGGGAGCCCCC
>JBFMDE010000003.1:0-9022 GCA_040754215.1 Chloroflexota bacterium | reverse complement strand
CAACCCCTCCCCCCCCCCCCCCTTTTGGTGGGGGGTGTGGGGTGCCGGCGCGGGGGGGGCCCCCCCCCCCCCCCCCCCCCCCCCCTGACTTTGATGCCCGGTCCCTGCCCTTTGTCAGAAGGAGCTTTGAAGAGGGTAAGTGTTTCTACCTGGGCATTTCTACGTGTTTCCTTTACTTGAAAACAGGGCGAATTGCCGTTACCAGTCCAGTCAACATAACTGATAATTAGAAGGGGGCGAAGTCATCCGAAAAGCGCGCTGCTGTAAACGAGGGCGTGCGGAGATGGAAAAGAGGACCGGCGGGCAGTGGGCTCAAGAAGGCGTATACGTCAGCCTCCGCAGCGGCGAGGTTGTCAACGTAGCAGATAAAGGTGGTATCTTGCCTGGCCAGAGTACCGTCAGCTATGTGAAGGTACCGATGCTGGTTGTGGCTGCCCTCGGACCTCTAGTTGGACTAGCTTACTGGATTTTCCTGCCGTTCATCGGGATTGCGACCATAGCCTGGTTCGCAGCACATCAGATAGCCCAGGGTGCCCGGGCCCTGGGGCACAGGGCGATGCAGCTCACCACGGCGGAATGGCAGCCCGGCATGTCCTTCTTCGCCCGCAGGCGCCGCACCCGCCAGGAGACCAAGAGCAAGCGAACCTAGAAGTCGAGAGACGGGCGAGGCAGGGTGTCAAGCAGCTTCGCCCGTTCAACCAGAGAGCCGGCTCCAACGGGGTCGGCTCTCGCCTTTTCTAGACAATCCCTTCCCGATGGTTTGACACCAACCACACTTCGTAGGACAATAGGCGCCAAATAGCCACGCACAACAGCCGAAAAGCCCAGCTACCCCACTAGGAAGTGGCACTCATGAAGCGGCTAAGCCTGGTAGCACCTGGGGTCATCGTCCTGGCAGCAGTAGTGGCTGTGGCGGCCGCGATCGGCACGGAGCCACCCGTTTTCGCCGCTCACACCCAGGCTCCACCTATCAACGCCATCACCAACGGCCCTGACGCTGAGTGTCTTGCCTGCCACGGCATCAAGGAACTCAGCGTGACACTGCCCAGCGGCGAGAGGCTCAACCTCTACATAGACCAAGGCTCGCTGTCCACTTCCGTGCACAGCGGTAGGCTCATCTGTTCAGATTGCCACCGCGACTCGACGTCGTACCCACACCCGAAGCGGGAATTCCGGAGCCTGAGGGAATACTCCGTCGCTCAGTACGAGCTGTGCAAAAGGTGTCACTTCGCCAACTACACCAAGACCCTGGACAGCGTGCACTACGAGAGGCTATCCCAGGGCGACCTGAAGACCCCGATATGCACCGACTGCCACGGCGCTCACAACGTCACGCGCCCGGACGTACCCCGCTCCTTGGTCTCACAGACCTGCTCCCACTGCCACACCGCCGTCTACAGCGCCTATGCCGGGAGTGTCCATGGAGCGGCCCTGCTGGCAGAGAGCAACCCCGATGTCCCAGTATGCACCGACTGCCATCGGGTGCACAACATACAGGACCCCTTGACTGCGGAGTTCCACGTCCAGTCCGTCCAGCTATGCTCCAGGTGTCACAGCGACAGGCAGGTGATGGACAAGTACGGCATCTCCACGAACGTGACGTCAACATACCTCAGGAGCTTCCACGGCATGAGCGTCTTCCTCTCCGGAGAGCACGGTGAGCGCCGTACCATCAGCGAACCGGTGTGCACCGACTGCCACGGTGTGCACGACATCGAGCCAGTCTCCAGCCCCACCTCTCCAGTCATTAAGGCGAACCTGGCACAGACCTGCGCCAAGTGCCACACCGATGCCACGCCAAATTTCCCCAGCTCGTGGGGCGGGCACTACGAACCCAGCTTGCAGAAGGCTCCGGCAGTGTTCCTCATTCGCTGGTTCTATCGCATCCTCATACCCTTCATAATAGGAGGCCTGGCGGTCCACATCCTGCTAGACCTCTGGCGAGTGGTCACCAACAGATAGAAGAGGACACCAATGACAACCGCAAGCGCGATGCGAACCGAGGACAGTGAGCCCACCGCGAGGACGACGTACGTCAGGTTCGGGGTCAGCACGCGCATCGAGCACCTGGTGCTCATGGTTTCCTTCATCATGCTCTCGTTGACCGGACTGGCCGAGAAGTATTTCCAGGCCGGCTGGGCGCAGTGGGTCATCTACCACCTCGGCGGCATAGACGGCACACGCTTCATCCACCGCATCTTCGCCTTCGCCTTCGTCGGCGTCGCCGTGTACCACCTGGGTTTCCTGGTATACCATCTCCTGGTGCGCCGTGGACCTGCCTCATTGTTGCCCACGGTGAAGGATGCCCGGGACACCATCACGTACCTGCGTTACTGCCTTGGCCTTGCTCCCAGTCCACCACAGTGCGACCGCTACGACTTCCGCCAGAAGTTCGAATACTGGGGCATATTCTTCGGTGGCCTGATAATGATACTCAGCGGCGCGGCTCTCATGTTCCCGATATTCGTGACCCGCTTCCTCCCCGGCGGCTTTGTCCCTGCTGCCAAGGAGTTCCACAGCAACGAGGCCATGCTGGCCCTGCTCACCATTGTGGTCTGGCACTTCTACAGCGCCCACCTGCGGCCCGGCATCTTCCCCGCAGACATGAGCATCTTCACCGGCAGTATCTCCAAGGAACGTATGATGGAGGAGCACCCCCTGGAGTACCAGCGGCTGGCCCGGGAGCCCGGTGAACAGGGCATAGCACCCAGAGAAGACCACACGGCCAAGGCATCGTAGCCGATTGAGAACATGGACTTCCTGTCTTCCTTCCCCGGCCAATACATAGTACAGAGCGTCTCTTACTCGCTGGTAACGGTCCTGACCGTCCACCTGCTGCTGAAGATATGGCGAATAACGGAGCCTCGGCTGCGGTTCCAGTTCTACCTCCTCGCCCTCCTGCTGCCAGTGGTGCTGCCACCGCTGTTCTACCTGGCCTACCCCCAGCGCAGCGGGTTGTACTTCCGCGAGCACACCGCGCTCATTGACCTCAACCAGTGGTTCAACCTGAGGGTCTGGCACCAGGTAACACTGTGGCACCTTGCATCCGTCCTGCTCGCCCTCACCACCGGGCTCTTTCTGGTTCAGGAGTCCATCCCCTGGATACGCCGTCGCTCGCTACATCGCTCCCTGAAGGCACTCTCGCCAGACACTCTACCCGCACTGAACATGACTATCGGCGATGTGTCCCGCCTGATGGGACGCTCTGTGCCCCAGGTGATGTCGTCACCCGAGGCCGGCCCGGCCATCTATACCGTGGGTACTGCTCGTCCGGTCATCGCCATCTCGCCAGACCTGTTGGACACGGCAGAACCGGAGGAGCTAAAAGCCATGCTCTGCCACGAGGTAGCCCACCTGGTCCGGCGTGACCACTGGACCGGCTGGGCCCTGGTGCTCCTGCGCAGCCTGGCTTTCTACAACCCGGTGGCCTGGTTCATCTCACGCCTGCTGTGGCAGGAGAACGAAAAGGCTTGCGACGACATCGCCGCCTCACGTATCGGAGACTCGAGGCCGCTGGCCTCCTCCCTGACCAAGGCCGCTACACCAGCCGAAGGACCGGAGCTTGATTCCGGCCCCTCTCCCAGATGGCATAGGTGGGCATGGGAGCGTGCCGACTCTCTCGAGCGCCGGGCGAGCCGGGCGCAGATAGAGGAAAGGGCAGGCAGGTTGCTGCGTCCAGAGAGAAACAACGACGGCGCATGGGGCACGGCACGCCTGTGGACGACCACCGCCCTGCTCGCCACCCTGCTCTTCTTCGTGGTGTGACGATGAGGTCAAAGGCTACTGACTGGCTCCTGAGACTGGCGATGACAGCCCTTCCGCCGTTGGTGCTCCTGGCCGTGACCGCCGCCGGACTGCGCCTTCTGAACACGGTACCGACGCGCATACAGGGACCGACCGTGGAGCACTTCAACTCCATCGAGGAGGCAGAGAGGAAGCTGGGGGTTGACATCATAGTACCAGCGTATTTCCCCGACTACTTCTCCTGGCCCCCGAAAGCCATCATGGCAGAGCGTCAGCCGTATTTCACCATACATCTCTCCTTCGCGCAGCGCGCCACAGGGAGCGAGGCGCTGTGGGTTCACCAGATACTCTCGAACGACTCCAGGGCAGCAGAGTCTATACCCTCGCCCCTCGATGTCCTCCAGGACAAGTCCTTCCTGGTCAAAGGCCATCAGGGCCGGCTCATCGTCGGTGCCGACGTCAACGGGGAACCCCTCTACCAGTTGCGCTGGTGGAGCGATAGGCGGTACTTCGTCGTCACCACGACCCACTCGCTGGAAGAGCTCATCAGGATAGCCGAGAGCATGGCCCCGTAGTCCCTCGCCGCTCACCTCTTGTCATCACAGCGCCCCCTGCCATACAATATCTCCGAAGGAACCTTTAAAGGAGGTCGGGCATGACTACAGAGAAGCTGGTACCCTGCACCAACTGCGATGGGGAAGGGTTCCTCACCGATGTCGCCGGCATCACCACCCCCTGCGCCGTGTGCGAGGGCGAAGGCGAGATCAAGGAGTCCGACGCCCTGAAGCTGCCCAAGGAGGAGCCAGGCAAGAAGGGCGCCCCCCGCCCACCCTGGCAGTGCTAGCGCCACCAACCCCGCAGGCAGAGGTGACGCAGGGGTGAGGTCTCCAGGCAACCCATCGCCCCGGCTATTGACTGCCCACAGGAGGCAGGGTTTACAATAAGATAAACAGCGAATTGGACCGACGCTCAGCAAGGCATCCAACCTGGTGGGGAGCGACGGGGGAGGAGATAGCATGAAAAGAAGATTGGCTGCAACGGTTTTCGCCCTTCTGGTACTAATGGCCCTGGTCCTGAGCCTGGCAGGGCCCGCTCTTGGGAAAACGGCCGACCGCCCCACAGAGCCCGCAGCCCGCAAGATAGTGGTCTTCCAGGACTGGATAGTGAACCAGGCCGCCCAGGACATCCTGCTCGACCGCACCGGCGCGGTGAAGCTCAAGCACCTTCCGCTGATCAATGCTGCAGTGGTGCTTGCCGGCCCCAGCAACGAGAGGGCCCTGCAACAGATGCCAGAGGTGCTACGGGTTGATGAGGATGCCCTGGTGTATATCCAGGCAAAGCCGCCAAAACCTCCGCCCACGCCGCCCGCCGAAGCCCTGCCCTGGGGCGTGGACCGCATCGATGCCGACCTGGTCTGGGCCAGCAACACTGGAGTGGGGGTGAAGGTGGCAGTGCTGGATACGGGCATTGACCTCAAGCACCTAGACCTCTCTGTGGCTGGCGGGACAAACACCATCAACCCCTTGAAGAGCGCCAACGACGATAATGGCCACGGCACCCACGTGGCCGGCATCATCGCCGCTCTGGACAATGAGATAGGGGCGGTTGGGGTAGCCCCCGGGGTCTCCCTCTATGCAGTGAAAGTGCTCAACCGGCGGGGGTCCGGGTTCACCTCCGACATCATCGAGGGAGTGCAATGGAGCATCGCCAACGGGATGCAGGTGGTGAACATGAGCTTCGGCACAGCCTCCGATGTGCAGTCCTTCCACGATGCCCTCATCGCCGCCTATAATGCAGGCATCGTGCTGGTGGCTGCCACAGGCAACAGCGGGCCTGCGGATAACACCGTGCTGTACCCGGCGAAGTACGCCGAGGTGATAGCTGTGTCCGCCACGGATAGCGCCGACACTGTGGCCAGCTTCAGCAGCCGGGGACCCCAGGTGGAGCTGGCTGCGCCAGGCATTAGCATCTTCTCGACCTACAAGGGCAATAGCTACGCCACCCTCTCCGGTACCTCCATGGCCTCCCCCCATGTGGCGGGAACGGCGGCCCTGGTCATCGCCTCAGGTCAGAGCGGAGTGAGGGCTATCCTGCAAGCAACGGCCGATGACCTTGGCGACACGGGCTGGGATAACCTCTACGGCTACGGCCTGGTTGATGCCCAGGAGGCCGCCACCGGTGTCCAGACGTTACCCTAGATATACAGTGAATATGGGGATGGCCCTCCCGCTGGGGAGGGCCTTACCTTTAGGAGGAGGTTGATACAGCCGGGTTGAAGCGGTTTGAGCTGACCGAGCACACCGCCGACCTGGGGCTGGTGGCCTACGGCGCTACCCTGGCCGAGGCCTTCTCCAACGCCGCCTACGGCCTGTTCTCCATCATCGCGGAACTGGACGCCGTGAGAGAAGTCGAGTCCCACAGGCTGGAAGTGAAAGAGGCCGATACCGAGATGCTGCTCGTCGAGTGGCTCAACAACCTCATTTACCTCTTCGACGTGGAGAGGCTGCTGCTCAAGAGGTTCGACATCACGGACTTCGACGGGCACAGGCTGACGGCGCTGTGCTACGGTGAGAGGTACGACCCCTCGCGCCACACCCTCAAGCGAGGGGTCAAGGCAGCCACCTACCACATGCTCAAGGTGGACGCGGAGAAGAACCAGGTGCGGGTCATCTTCGACGTCTAGCTCAGGGGGTCAGGCCGCATCCAGTATCTCCATGGCCTCATCCCTGTATGCGTCCATCAGGTACGGGATGCCGGTCACCCTGGCGCACTCCTCCGTCAGGGACATGAGGTCGCACCGGGAGATAGAAGGAACACTGAAACACCTCGCACCCGCCATCAGTTGCTGGAGGCCTACCCTGAGCTTCTCGACATAGCTGTAAATGCCCAGCGCACCGAGCGGGACGTGCTTCATCTCCTTGGCGCCGACCAGGTTCTTGACCTCCTCATAGCAGACGAATATCTCCTGGACGGTGGAGCCGAACTGGCTGACCGTATTCGGCAGCTTCCCATCCTCCAGCCACCTGCCGATGTTCTTGCCCACCATGCCCGGGATCATCAGGGCACGGCCCATGCACACGGCTCTGGCGAAGGGGGCGCCGAGGGCAAGCGCCTTGAATATGCCGTCCTCTGAGCTGAAACCGCCGGCAAAGGCGATGTCCGGCACCTTGGTTCCCTTCTTGGCCAGCCTGTTGCAGAACTCGTAGGCGGCGGAGTGTAGATAGAGGCTCGGCATACCCCACTCCTCCATCATCCTCCAGGGGCTCATGCCGGTGCCACCCGAAGAGCCGTCTATGGTCAGCAGGTCTACCTTCGCCTTCGAGCCCCACTTGATGGCCATGGCAAGCTCTCGCAGGCCATACGCGCCGGTCTTCAGGGTCACGCGCTTGAACCCAAGGCCCCTCAGGCGCTGCACCTCCTCATAGAAGCCCTGCTCGTCTATGAAGCCGAGGCGGCTATGGCGCTCGAACTCCTTGATCGCGCCGTCCTTGAACGCGGCCTGGGACACTGGACTGGAGGGGTCGGGGGTCACGATATAGCCGCGTTTCTGCAGTTCCAGGGCCCTCTCCAGGCTGTTCACCTTGATCTCCCCTCCAATGCACTTCGCCCCCTGGCCCCACTTCAGCTCGATGGCCTCCAGCCCATGCTTCTTCCTGATGTACTCCGCGACCCCGAGCATGGTGTCCTCTACATTCATCTGGACGAGGAGCTCGCCGTATCCCCTGTGGTACCGCTTGTACACCTCGACCCTGCGGTCCATGTCGGGAGCGGAAACGATCTTGCCGCGCGAGTCGAGCTTTAACTGTGGGTCTATGCCGCAGACGTTCTCGCCACATATCAGGGTGACCCCACTCAATGCTGCCCCGACGGCGAAGTGCTCCCAGTTCTTACGCGCTATCTCCGTAGAGCCCAGCGCACCGGTGAAGACCGGGACCCTCATTTTCACCTTTGTATCCCAGCCGTAGGCGGTCTCGGTGTTCACCACAGGGAACCTCGCAGTATCAGGACTCGCCTCTACCCCCTCCGGCAACCCGCTGGCGCCGAGAGCATACCCTTGGATATTGAGGTGGGAGTAGTCCACCGGATAGTCCTTGTCTCCTCCCGCGGTGATCTCGCCAAAGGGACCGGGGTATATCAGCTCACGGCTACGGAAGCTTGCCTTGAACACCTCGCAGTTGCCTGTACAGCCGTCAATACATCGGCTACAGAGGCCGCTGCTGGGCACCACGCTCCTGGAACGATTGGCTGTCCTTGTGGCATCATTGGCGTTCGGTCGCTGCAGATTCATTCGGTCCTACTCCTCGCCTTTTTGTCTGCATATGCGGCAATCGGAAACTGATTGCCTACTGCCGGACAAGCGGCTATTATACTATAGACGGGAGGGCTAGCCAAGACCGCGTAACACGGCTGAAACAATATTGTTCTACCATTATAGTTTGCGAACGACGCGGAAGGAGGTGCCAATGTCCTACGACTGGGGGCCACACTACATCGTCCCCTCCCCGACCCTCACCAGTCTCTCCGGGGTCGTCCAGCTACGCGAGGAGCTTGACCGGGACCTGCTGAGGAAAGAGCTGGGGGCGCTCGGCCTTTCCACCAAGGTCACCAGGGTCAGCAACCCCTGGTACTACCGCAAGAAAGGCACGCGGAGTTGGGTCAAGATCGGCGAGTCCGATGATGAGCAGGGGAACTTCCCGGTGACCTGGGACACCTCCAGGCTGCGGAACGGGAAGTACGAGGTGCTCGGGCTGATGCACGTCTACGTGGGTGAGGGCAACTCGGCCACGGCCGTCGTCGGGCAGAACGTGGTGGAGGTCGCGATAAGCAACTAGTCCCCCCTCTCCCTCCGCCTGGCAAGGGAAGGAGGCACTGAAGACCTCAGCACCCCTTTTGACAGTGCCGGAGAATGCTCCTACAATAGCCCCAGGACTGCGGGTGTAACTCAGCGGTAGAGTGCTTGCTTCCCAAGCAAGGAGTCGTGGGTTCGAATCCCATCACCCGCTCCACAAAGCTGGGCGACGACTTGCCTAGGTGAAAGGTCCCTGGTTCCTCAGGAGAACCTGTATTAGTTGTCTGGTGCCCCCTGTATGATCCAATCGGCGATGGTCTTCACCAGCTCAGCGGGCAAGGGGCTGCCCGGCGGCATTCTGAGAAGATGCCTATCGCGTTAACTCACACAGATACAACCTATAGTGGATTTGTCGGATGTTTCCATAACTTCAATCCTTTCTTGACTCCATAAAGTCCCCTATATGTAGGACCTTTTCTCTCCTTAGCC
>JBFMDE010000002.1:0-61446 GCA_040754215.1 Chloroflexota bacterium | reverse complement strand
TCACTGTTTACCAAACAGGCTCACGGTTTGTTCAAGCAGGGCCACGGCCTGGTAGACCTGAGCGTGCCGCAGTCCTTAGGGCAGGACCATGCGGGTGCCTGCGTTGTTCTGGAGGAATCCGTCGCCGAACTCCCGGGCCAGCCACGCCGAGGCGCGGGACCCGGCCTTGTGGTTAACAGTCAGCCAACACCCAGGACAACCTTTGCTTTTCCTATGAAGTTCTCGGCAGAAGCGATGACTACTCGATCTCCAGAATCAGAAAACTTGGCCTCATAGTCCGCTGCCTCTCGTAGGTTCATAGCACTGAGGAAGTCTCGCGCTGCCTGAGCATCCAACTTGCCTTCCTCCACATACAAGGCTCTCAATGCGACGGCAAGACAATAGTGACTCTTCTCGCGATAGCCTCTGGAATAGATGAGCGCCCTGGCTGCGTGGAACATGGAATAGTAGGCCTGGATGGTTGACCACTTGAAGCGTTTGTCTTGATAGCCGGCTTTGGCATCGGAAAGGTCGCTCTCAGCGGTCGAGAGTTCTTTCTTGATCAGTCCTTTGCCCCGTTCAAAAGGGATTATTTTCTTGCTCTCAAGACACTGCTTAAACTCTTGATTCACTGGCAGCCCTCTCCCAGAGAACGATCCCGCGCTCCACTTCTTCAATGAAGGCGCGTTCCAATTCCCCAATCTGCAGAAGCTCAACAGGGGTTTTGATTACCGGTTGGATATGCAGGTCTTCATAGCCTTTCGGCAGGCTGAATTCGCCGACCACACCAGCCACATCCTCTCTGTTATCCGCGACGATAAACAAGTCAAGGTCACTTTGGGAAGTATCCGTGCCCTGGGCACAGCTTCCATAGAGTATTATGCGGTCCGCTATGCCCTTCAACTTCTCTACTAATGGCTCAACGAGTATCAGGTTTACCAGCTTCTTGTACTCTGCTATGGCTGCATTGGAAGCATTCACGGAGTAAAAGTACATCTTCCCTTCTCGCCTCCGTGTGATAGCGCCTGTCGAATACAGCTCATTCAAGGACCGGTTTGCCGAGCCGTAAGCTATACCAAGCCTGCGAGCAACTTGCCGCTCGTAGAATTCTTTGTCCGAGAACTTGGCAAGGAAGCTCAGAACCTTCTGACTGATGGTCGTAGTAATATGTGAACCCAGCATTCAAACATAGCTCCAAAGATTGAGTATATGCTCATTATAGTGAGCGATGAACGGAAAGGCAAGATGTAGTTCACCCGGCACCCTGAGAGGGACGGGGAAGGGCCAACACGCTGGAAATTACGACCGAGCGGTCTCTAGGGCAGGACGATTCGGGTGCCGGCGTTGTTCTGTAGAGACCCGTCGCCGAACTCCTGGGCCAGCCGCGACAGGGCCTTGAATCCGGTGCAGTGGCACAGAGCCAGCTTCTGGATACCCATCTCACGGAGGTCCGCTACCGTCCTCTCCAGGCGCTCCTCCGAGGCGCGGAACAGGTGGGCGCCGCCGACCACGGCGTAGATTGACTCCCCGCCTGTCAGCCTGAGGGCGTGATGGAGCGTGTTCACGATGCCGCGGTGGGCACAGCCGAGAACGACCACCAGGCCGAAGTCGGCATCAATCACCAGCGCCAGGTCGTCGGCAAGCCTGTCCGGCATGCTCTCCGCGCCCCGACGAACGTACAGCTCCGGCTCGATACCCTCGTAGTCCACGGTGACCGGTATCTCGCCGGTGGTCATCACCCTGTCGGAGAGCCTCACCGGCTCCCTGGTCAGGACGAACCCGGCGCCCAGCGCCTCGAGCCCCTCCCGTACCGACGGCATGCCCACGTAGCGCTCACCACCGTCCTGGGTGCGCGCGTACTTCTTCTCCCATATGTCCGGGTGCCCGACGACCTCTCTCCGGCCGGTACTCTTCAGCACCACGTCCAGGCCTCCCGTATGGTCCGCGTGTCCGTGGCTGAGCACGATGCGGTCGAGGGAGGCGAGGTCAACGCCGAGAGTCCTGGCATTGTAGGCGGCGGAGAAGCTGAAGCCACAGTCCATCAAGACCCTGAGGCCGTCGGCCTCCACCAGCATGCTCAGGCCCCACTCGCCGACGAGGCCCCACGACGCCGTGTTCTCGCTAAGGGTGGTTATCCTGAACTCCACAGACCTTATCCCACTTTCATCTCGACCCGTGTTTCTCCCCCTCCCTCTGACTCCCTCCCGCCAGGGGAGGGAGAAACGCCATTCCCTCTCCCTTGATGGGAGAGGGCCAGAGTGAGGGCGAAGGTCTATCCCGAGGATGAGCCTTTTGAACCTGCACGCACGGATTGAGGCTGCCTATCCCTCAATGACCTCCTTGGTGCTGGGGATACGGCCGGAGAGCCGGGGGTCAATGCGGGTGGCGGCATCCAGGGCGCGGCCCAGGGCCTTGAACAGCGCCTCCGCCTTGTGATGGTCGTCAACGCCCTCGAGCACCCGCACCTGGAGGTTGATTCGGGCCTCACTCGACAGGGAGACCAGGAAATGCCGCAACAGCTCCACCGGCAGGCCGCCGATGGCCGCGCCGCCGAAGCTGGCATCCACCACAGCGTACGGCCTGCCGCCGATGTCCACGGCCACCAGCACCAGGGCATCGTCCATCGGGACGACCGAGTGTCCGGCGCGCGCTATCCCGCGCTTGTCCCCCAGCGCCTGGTTCAGGGCCTTCCCCAGGCAGATGGCCGCATCCTCCGTCACGTGGTGACTGTCACTGCCGGTGGCCGACAGTCTTATGTCAAACACGCCGTGCTGGGCAAGCTGCGACACCAGGTGGTCCAGCATCCTGATGCCAGTACTTATGTCAAAAACACCGCTGCCGTCCAGGTTCCACTCCGCCTTGACGGTGGTCTCCTTGGTCTCGCGCTTTACCGTGGCTATCCTTCCGGCCATGTCACTCTCCTTTAGTCCACAAGAGTTCTCGACACCACTTAGGGGTGCCCAGCAATCCGATTCTTTTCGTCATTGCGAGGAGCCCCGACTGGTCGGGGCAACGTGGCAATCTCACCACTCGTATCATCCCATCTCCTCAAGCGTGCGCATGAGGGCATCGGTATGCTCCGGCCTGCCCACGCTGATACGTATGCAGTCCTGGAGCAAGGGCGTGTCGAAGTAGCGCAGGAATATGCCCCGCCGCTGCAGCTCCTGGTGTATCTCCTTCGCCCTGCCGTTGGTCACGCGACACAGTATGAAGTTGGCCTGTGAAGGGTACGGACAAAGGAAGTCCAATCGCTGCAGAAGCGAGAGCAGCCGCTCCCGCTCCCGTACCAGCGCCCCGACGGTACCCCGAAGATAATCGAGGTCCGCCAGCGACTCCAGGGCTGCGACCTGCGCCGCCGAGCTGATATTGTACGGCTGCTTTATCTTCATGAGGTAGGCCACAAGCTGAGGCTGGAAGATGCCGTAGCCGACGCGCAGTCCCGCCAGCCCCGCCCACTTGCTGAAGGTGCGCAGCACCATGAGGTTGTCATGCTCCGCTACCAGCGGCACCACCGTCACGCCGCTGAACTCGTAGTAGGCCTCGTCCACTATCACCGCTATGCCCAGTCTCAGCAGTTCCCTTACCGTGCCCTCAGGGACGATGTTCCCCGTGGGGTTGTTGGGCGAGGCCAGAAAGACGGCCTTGGTCCGCGGGGTGACGGCCCTTTTCACCGCAGCAACGTCCACGGCGAACCCCCCGCCACGGGGCACATCTATCACCTTGCCTGCACACACGCCGGTGCTGAACTGGTACATGCCAAAGGTGGGCGGGCAACTCACCACCTCGTCCCCCGGGTCCAGGAGCAGCCTCAGGATGAGGTCGATCAGCTCATCGGAGCCAGCGCCGGCGACTATGTGCTCCGCATCAACGCCGACATACTTCTGCAGCGCCAGCCTCAGCTCCTGCTGTTCAGGGTCCGGGTAGATGTGATAGTAGCCATACGCAGCCAGGGCACGCTGCACCCGGGGCGAACACCCATAGGGGTTCTCGTTCCCATTCAGCTTGATGACCTCGGACAGCGGCACGCCGCTGCGCTCGCTGAGCACATCCAGCGGTCGGATAGGGGTGTAAGCCCCGGCACGGGCCAAGTCTGGACGTATGAGCTTCTCCATGTACCACCTACCTGTCATGGCCCTCTGTCCTCAACTGCACCGAGCGGCGGTGCGCCTCAAAGCCCTCGGCCTCCGCAACGGCACGGGCCGCAGAGGCCATCTCCGGGGGAATACCCTGGGACATGGCCACCACGCTGGTGACCTTGAGAAAGGCGCTGGTGCCCAGCGGCGAGCCGAAGCGGGCCGTCCCGCCGGTGGGCAGGACATGGCTGGGACCAGCCACGAAGTCACCAATCGCCGGGGGTGTCCCCGCACCAACATAGATGCACCCGGCGTTCCGGATACGAGGCAAATAGGTATCGGCATCACGCACCATGAGCAGGACATGCTCCGGGGCATACAGGTTGACCAGCTCGATGGCCTGCTCAGGCCCATCAACGACCACCACCATGCCATTCTGCACCACCGACCTGGCGAGAATGCTGTGGCGGCCCACCGCCTTCATCTGCCGCCGTACCTCTCCTTCCACCAGGTGCGCCATCTCCTCAGAGGTGGCTATCAGCACCACCCTGGCCATCGGGTCGTGCTCGCCCTGGGCCAACAGGTCAATGGCACAGAAGGCCGGCTCGGCAGAGTCGTCAGCGACCACCACCAGCTCACTGGGCCCCTGAAGGCCATCAATATCCACCACGCCGTAGACAGCCTTCTTGGCCAGGGTGACGAAGACGTTGCCCGGGCCGCAGACCTTGTCCACCCCCGGTACAGACTCCGTGCCGAAGGCCATGGCGGCGATGGCCTGTGCACCGCCTATCTTGAAGACCCGGTCCACCCTGGCTATGCGGGCTGCCATCAGCGTCGGGGCGGGAACATGACCACCCCTGCCGGGCGGAGTGCACATGACTACTTCAGACACACCTGCCGCATGCGCAGGGAGCGCGGTCATGAGCACCGTGGACGGATAGCAGGCACGGCCACCGGGGACGTAGACCCCCACCCGCCCCAGCGGCTGTATCATATAACCCACCCCCTGTGCATCCAGGCGAAGGCCCACCTCGCCCTTGCGCGACAGGTGGAAATCGTAGATGCGTTTGGCGGCGTACTCGAGCGCTGCAACCAACTCATCCGAAACTCCCCTGCGTGCAGCCCCGAACTCCACTTCGCTTACCTCCAGTGAAGTGAGGTCCACGCCGTCGAACTTCTTGCAGTACTCGATAACGGCAGCATCTCCGCGCTGCCCGACATCGTCCAGGACATGCAACACGACCTGCTCAACAGTCAACTCCTGGCCGAAAACCCGCCTGATGCCCTCCCGTATACCGGGAGGCACCTCGAGCGGCTCGCTCCCGGGCTCTCTCGCCAGGGCTGCACGGGCTGCATCCATGCCACGCACCAGCTTCATCCTAGCCCAGCCCCTTCCTGAACGCGTCCGCTACTGCCAGGAGCTTTTTCCGCCGTGCCGGCGAGGCCAGGGCATGGCGGTTGCCGATGAGGCAAGCCGTTGACACCGCCAGGGTATCAATGACCTTCAGGTTATGCTCCGCGAGGGTGCGTCCTGTCTCCGTGTTCTCTATGAGCAGGTCTGCGTCCTCCGGGAGAAAGGCCTCAGTAGCACCCCACGTGGGGACCACCCTGTAGGGCGCCAGGTGATGCTCACGGCCAAACCTGTCCGCGAGGTTGACATACTCGGAGGCTATCCGCAGTGCCGACCTGTTACGTCCCCACTGTTTCAGTTGTGACACGCTCTCAACCCCCATATCACCGTTGACCGCGGCCACCAGCCTGACCCGACCGAAGCCCAGGTCAAGCACCTCCTCCACCGGGCTCGAGGGGAAACGACACAGGTGGTCGGTCAGCCAGTCTTGGCCCGTGACCGCCAGGTCGAAGTTGCCACTGGCGACCTGCTGCGGCATGTCCTGCGGACGGACCACCTTGACCCTCACACCGGGCAGGCTGATGCTGGGACAACGGCCTGACTCCCTGCCGGAGTAGCCCTCAACGGCGACCCCCGTCCTGCTGAGGAATCGCACAACATGTGCCTGCTGGTGCCCATCGGGCAGGGCCAGCCAGACGCACTCATCCCCGGACTTCGAGGGGGCAACCGTACAGGATGTCTGCACGGGGGGCTCGGGCATGGTGGAGACCACTTCCTCCCCACCAGGGCCAATCGCCTGGCACAGCAGTCCCAGCACCTCCCCCATGTCGAGTCTTTCCCAGCTCTCCCTGTTTGCCACCAGGCAGGCACCGCCCTCAAGGACGACCTTGAGCGGCACGATGCCCGGAAAGAAAGTGTTCCGCTCCGAATCACGCCAGAGGACGGCAACCTCGGAGTTCTCCGGCGGGTAGGCCTCCGCCGCGCCCCACACGGGGAACACCTTGAACCTCCTTATCCGGAGCCCCAGTGCCAGAGACTCGGCCAGGTTGGGGTACTCGCTGACGATACGCAGTGTGCCATTATCATGCGCCAGGTCCCGCACCGACTTGAAGCCGCTGGACCCGGCGACTGCAGCGACCACCCTTCCTCTGGCATATCCCAGGTCTCTCACCAGCACCAGCCCGCTGAGGGGGTACCGCACCAGTAGCTCCTCCACCCACTGCCGCCCGCATATACCCATATCGTAGTTGCCGATAGCTACCTGGACCGGGATGTCCCTCTCCTGAAACACCTTGGCGCAGAGGCCTGGTATCCTCTGCGACTCCAGCCGGTACTGCCGGCTGCCCTCGGTGTAGCCATCAAGGCCAAGCCCGGCTTTCTCCAGCAACACTCTGGTCGGCCGGAGCAACCTGCCCTTGGGCAACGCCAGCCTCAGACGCCTCATCGAGCCTCCAGGAGTCGCAGAAGTTCTGCCACCGAGGCCACGCTGAAGCTTTCGCCTTTGGAGTTCTTCAAGGTAAAGGACGAGGGTTGAACGTCGAGCCTCCAGTCCCACCCCGTCTTGCCCCCACCCGAGAGGTCAACGTCCGCCACGAACCCGGCCTCGCGCAGCACCCTGGCCACGCCGAACGCCGCCTTGAGCGACGCGGGGTCTCCCGCCAACGTTATGTAAATGCCCTTCCAGGAGGGGACCTGTCCCACCCCTGCTTGAAGCAGCGGCATGAGGCAGTCCAGATATAGGGCAAACCCGCAAGCCGAGACATCGCCCCCGCCCATCATCGGGACGAGGGCATCATACCTGCCCCCAGCCCCTATCCTCCTGCCACGGCACATGAACTGGAAGGTGGCGCCGGTGTAGTACTCGAAACCCCTCGCTGAACCCATATCCACCCGATACGGACAGCCCACCGCCTCCAGGACATCAACCAGTGCCACGAAGTCATCCAGTTCACGGGCCAACTCCTTCATCCCCGCACCACACAGGGAGCGCAGGTTCTTCAGCGACCCTCTGGAGCCACCGCTCTGCCCAAGCAACAACGAGAGTGCTCCGCCCAGCTCGCTCTTCTGGGAACTGAGACGCGACAGGGCTTCCACATTCCCGTCCAGCACCCGGTCCAGCACCTCGCTCTCCTCTTCTTCCGTCAATGCCAGTTGACGGAGCAGGGCACGTAGCACACCCACATGGGACAGGCGTACCTCCGCTCCATACAGTCCCAGGAGACGGGCGACCTCCAGCGCCAGCGCCACAAGCTCTGCGTCTGTGCCCGGCGCGCGGCCGCCCAAGAACTCGGCACCGCACTGCCACCTCTCCCGGGACTCCCTCCCCGTCTCCTCGAAGGCGAACACGTTGGTCACGTAGAACAGCTTGGCAGGGCTGCTCCGGCCCTGGCTGCTTTCGATGTAGAGCCGGGCCACGGGTATGGTGCAATCAGGGCGAAGCACGACCCTCTCGCCACTCCACCCATCCCAGTCGAGAAAGGAGTAGACTTTGCCCAGCATGCCGGGGGTCAACGTGCCCGTGGAGGTAAAGAGGTGCATGTACTCCACGGTGGGCGTCTTGACCTCTCGGTAGCCCCACTTCAGACAACAGTCGCGGAAGACCCCTTCTACATGGCGGAACAAGGCCATATCTGCGGGAAGCATGTCACGCATTCCCCGACACCTGCGACCCTGGTCCTGTCCTGAATCACTCATACCTTCACCATATTCAAAGATGGCCAATTCTACATCCTTTTCTATTGTCCCTCAAGTACGGGAGGTTTGATTGCCGGGTATGCCTCCACTATAATGGCTGCTGCGAGCGAGCGTTCCCCAAGGTCTCGCGAATAAATGACAAAACGAACCATATGTTCCGGCTCCTCAAGCTGTTGACGTTCTTTGCCGGGCTCGTCCTGGCCGCACTGGCGCCCGTGTCCAGTGCTGGAGGCGCTTCGCCCCCCATCACATTGCTCCGCGTGGAGGGAGCGATCGTGCCCGTGGTCGCCGACTACATAGAACGCGGCATCAGCGCTGCCGAATCCCGGCACGACGCAGCAGTGGTCATTGAACTGAGCACCCCCGGAGGCCTGTACGACACCACGCAGAGGATAGTGGAGCGCATCCTCAACGCCAGGGTGCCGGTCATCGTATACGTATCCCCCGCCGGTGGCTGGGCCGGCTCTGCAGGGACATTCATAACGCTCGCTGCACACGTCGCTGCCATGGCTCCAGGCAGCCGCATCGGCGCCGCCCACCCTGTATCCGGTGGGGGCGAACTCACCACGGCCCAGGAAGAGAAGGTGACCGAGGATGCTGCTGCCTTCATACGAAGCATAGCCCAACTGCGCGGCCGGGACCCTGAACGCGCCGAGTCGGCAGTGCGCCAGAGCAGGTCGTTCTCCGACGCCGAGGCCCTCCAGGCCAACCTGATTGACATCCGTGCCGAAACCATGGAAGACCTCCTCTCCCAGGTCAACGGGCGAAAGGTGACAACGGCCGGAGGACAGGAGGTCATACTGAACATCTCAGGTGCCGTGCTCCATGACACCGGCATGAGCCGGGTGGAACGGTTCTTGCAGGTGGTCAGCAATCCTAACATCGCATACGTACTGCTCTCCATAGGCAGCATCGGGATCATCGCCGAGCTCTACAACCCGGGCACAGTCTTCCCGGGGGTCATCGGAGGGACGAGCCTCCTGTTGGGTTTCTACTCGCTGGGCGTGCTCAACGCCTACTGGGGTGGGGTGCTGTTGATCCTACTCGCCTTCGCGCTTTTCATCGCCGAGCTCTTCGTTACCAGCCACGGACTGCTCGCAGTGGGAGGCGTCGCCACCCTCAGCATCGGCTCACTCATACTCTTCAGCGGCAATCCTCAAGCGCTCCAGGTCAGCCGGGGGCTCATCGCAGGGGTAGTGATCGCCGTAACTGCCTTCTTTGTCTTCGTCATCGCAGCCGTAGTAAGGGCACAGCGCCGCCGGGCGGTGACCGGACGGGAGGGCATGGTCGGGCAAACAGGCACGGCGGTCACACGGCTGGACCCCGACGGGATAGTGTTGGTCGAAGGGGAACGCTGGGCAGCCACAGCCATCGGGGAGGGGGTCGAGCAGGGAGAAGAAGTGCTAGTCACTGGTGTCAAAGGGCTGAAGGTCACCGTAGCCAAGAAGCAAAAACTGTCGTAGGAGGAAAGCATGGAGCTGTATACCATTGTGGTCATCGTCGTCATCCTGCTGATACTTGCCGCCGCCGCTATCAGGATCGTACAGGAGTATGAGAGAGGCGTCGTATTCCGCCTGGGGCGCTACGTGGGTGTGAGAGGACCGGGGTTTATCTTCCTCATCCCCTTCGTAGAACGCATGGTCAAGGTAGACCTCAGAGTCATCACCATGGACGTGCCCGCTCAGGAAGCCATCACCCGGGACAACGTGACGGTGAAGGTGAATGCGGTCGTGTACTTCCGCGTGATGCAGGCCGAAGACGCCGTGATCAAGGTGCTAGACTTCATCAGGGCCACCTCCCTTCTCGCTCAGACTTCGCTGCGGAACGTGCTCGGACAGTCCGACCTGGACGAGCTGCTGTCGCAGAGGGAGAAACTGAACCTGAAACTCCAGCAGATCATTGACGAGGGCACCAACCCCTGGGGCATCAAGGTCAGCCTAGTGGAGATCAAGGACGTGGAGCTGCCCGAGACCATGCAGCGGGCCATGGCGGCACAGGCTGAGGCAGAGAGGGACCGCAGGGCGAAGATCGTGCACGCCGATGGCGAGTTCCAGGCCTCAGAGCGGCTGACCAAGGCTGCCCATGTCCTCGCCGGCGAGCCGCAGGCCCTGCAACTGCGCTATCTACAGACCATCAGCCAGATCGCCACGGAAAGAAGCACGGTCGTGGTATTCCCTCTGCCCATAGACCTCCTGAAGCCTTTCCTGGCGCAGAAGGGACAGCAGGCTAGCAGCAAGGAATAGGTACGCCGTCCACACAGCAACAGAACAGGGCGAGTACGTTCCTGTACCCGCCCTGTTGCCTCACTGGACGCCGTGACCTGTACTACACCAAGCCAGCGAAGCGCTCGTCCCTACCGTGAAATCCGGCTTTGGTGCCCTTTTCACGTCTCTCTTTGAAGAAACTGTACTCGTCCTCCTCCCATCGCAGGTTGGTGAACATGGTATGGGAGTAGTAGCCCTGGGCAAAGCCGGCGGTCAGCCCCAGGCTATCGTAGATGAGGTGCCGCGTCGCTTTGCCGATGGCTATGCCATCCCGGGGCAGCAGAGTGGCAGCTTTGGCCACCTTCTCTACTTCCGCCTCCAGCTTCTCGGCAGGGAACGCCTTGTTTACCAGACCCATCTGCTCCGCCTCTTTCCCACTTATAAGCCTCCCTGTGAGGAGGAGGTCAAGCGCCCTCTTCAAACCTACCGTCATGATGAGCACAGGGATGGATGGGATGCCGCTGCCGGAGAACCCCAGCCTCTGCTCAGCATGTCCCAGTTGAGCGTCCTCAGCGGCATAGGCCAGGTCGCAGAGCTGTGCGGTGTAGAATCCTTCACCCACAGCATAGCCATGTACCTGTGCGATAGTGATCTTACGGCAAAGGAAAAGGCCCCTCTGGTTCTCCATCCACGTCCTGTCCACCTGTAACCGAATCCGTTCGCTGGCACGGCGCTCCCCCGGCTTGCCCGTCCCCATCCCGTAGATGAACCCCACTGTATTCAGGTCATGGCCTGCGGAAAAGGCCCTCCCCGCCGCCTTGATTATTATCACCTTGACGTCGTCGTCATCCTCGGCCTTCTTCAACGCTGCAAAGAACTGGTCAGTGAGCCCTCCCTGCCCGGGGAAGTCCCACACGTTCAGACGTTCCGGGTAGTTGAGGGTGATATGCGCGATGTGTTCTCCTGCCTGATAGATGACCCTGTCGTGCTTTTCGTGCTTCAAAGTCCGTCCTCCGCACATAACTACTGTGGCACGGCCTCCTGCCACCAGCAGCCGCATTCTAGGCAAACCGACTGACAGGTGTCAACGTTCCTGTCGGCAAGCGCTCAGAGTTCCGGCTGCTGTGGAAACACAGTGAGCAACCACGCAGTCGCAATCCACAACCACCAGCCAGATTCGTTTGTGAAACCGCTTGTACTGTCATTCAGCACATCCCGTTATCCTTCCTCTACCTTCGGAGAGTATATCAGGAAAGCAAGGTTGGAGAAAGGGCTGAGGTAGGTGGATGTGGCGAAGGCCATTGGAGTGGACGAGATGACTGTCGTGAACTGGGAGAAGTTGGGAGGACTCCCCAAGAGGGGTTATTTCAAGGTGAAGTCCCTCTGCGAACTTCTTGGGGTTGACTATGGGGACTTGGTGGCGAGGTTATGCCATCCGTCGGTCCACGACCTCAGAGGCTTCGGGGCAAGGTTGAGGAAGGCGAGATTTATGAAGGGTTTCACACAGGAACAGGCTGCGAGGTTGGCAGGCATCGACCCGGGCACGCTGGCAAGATGGGAGCGATCCGAGCAAGAGCCATCGGTGTGGATGCGTGAAAAGGCGAGTCCGCTGAAGCAGCTGTTGAGTTTATGAAGCCGCGTGGCCAGATTCCCGTTCCGCTCCCGTCTGGCCGGATTCACCGGAGATCATGCCGGCGGAGCTAGCAAACTGGAGCACGAGCTGACTTAGAAATGGGCTGGGAACCGCCACAAACGTCGTAAACGTTGATGACCACCACAGCGGCCTGCCTGACAGGAACAGCAACTCGACACCAAAGGTCGGTGTGCCACGGCCCCGTTAACCCATGTCTATCACCTTTTATGAAAGGATTGCCAAGAGCATCAGCACATAGAATGCGACGGTCGACAGCAAGAAAAGCAGCACCAGTGCCTTGTACACCACCGAAAATAGCCGCAATCCTTTCGGCCATATGAGAAAGGTGGGGAAGTAGGTAGTGCCGATCTCATAGGTCCTCCTCGCGAAATCCCTGAAGAACGCACCATGGGACAGGTACAGCACCAGTACGGTCCAAGCTGCGAGAAAAATGATGCCCACTACTTTCATCAGTCGCTACTCCAGAACCATTGTACTTTGACCCCCTGATTCTTTGCGTCATGGTTCAACTGTATGAGAGCCGGTATGACACCAACCCAGGGTAACATTCCGGTGAAATTAGTTGCAACGGAAATGTCGAGGTCTTCTGCAGTGGCTTCCCCTCGGCCGTACTTAACACCTGTACGGATCATTCCAGCGTAACTGCTCACGAGAGACACCACAAAGCCTCCGACAACTGTATAAGGAGTCGGGATAAAAGATACGACATCGCCAAGGACAGCGGCGGCGTCTAAGTAAAGCTCCGCTTGATCCGACACGTGAGTTATCCTGACCACGCCGAGGTTTATTTCTTGGCCAGCATCCGGCGCGTTCGTGACAGGCAAGCCCGGGTCATCAACCGGGTGGCCACCTGGAGCACCAGCCCCAACGTCGGGCACTCCCGGCACCGTCTCTATCGGCGATGGCTGAGTAGCCCCGCCATCCGGCACACCGGGTGGGGTAGGATCGGGGGCACCAGTAAAGGGGTCTGGGGTGGGCGGTGCAGGCGGCGCGGGAGACACCGGCGTGGGTTCATCAACATCGTCCAACCACTTGTGCCCCGTGGGGTCAATGTACTTCAAGGGGTTGTTGAGCACATATGTGTAGCGGTTCAAGGCCTGGGGGTTCCTGAAGTCCGGTATCACGGTGTCCGCAGAGATGAACCTCCCCAGCCCCTGGTCGTAGTACCTCGCGTTGTAGAAGTAGAGGTCGGCCCCCGTGTCCAGCCTCTGCGAGGTGAACATCTTGTTGGTGCCCAGGGTGCCACTCGATGACCTCGTGGCCCCGAAGGGATAAAACTTCAGGGTGGACACCTGCGCCCCGGCCGTATCCGTGCTCAGGGAGTTGCTGCTCAGGTGGTCCTGGTGCAGGTACTCGAGGACGGCGCCCTTCTTTATCGCTACCTCCTGGCCTCCCAGGTAGTAGTGGGAGGTGGCCTCGCCCGTGGTGGTGTTCTTCTCGTAGTACCTGTTGACGTACACCACCGTCTGGCCGCCCTCGGTCTTCTTGATGCGGTTGCCGTCGCCGTCGTAGACGAAGGTGGTGGTGCCCGAGTAGCCCCCGCCTGTGCCCTCTACCCGGGAGAGGTGGCTCTCCACGTCCCAGGTCAGCGCCTGACTGCCGGTGGCGTTCTGGCGGGTGAGCATGTTGCCGTTGGCATCATAGGTATTCGTGTAGCTGCCCACGCCGGTCACAGCGTGGGGCTTTGTGCCATAGGTGTAGCTCACGCCGTTCTTGCTCGTCATGTTCCCTATGGCGTTGTAGGCGTACGACTCCGTGTACGGCCCGCTGGCGCCGGTGAGCCGGTCGAGGAAGTCGTAGGAGAAGCCCTCTGTCTCGGAGGCCATCACGTCCTTGCGCGAAGTCAGGTTCCCTGCGGCGTCCCACCAGTACTTGAGGTGCAGGCGCTCGGTGCTGTCGGAGACCTTGTATGCCTTGATGCGGTAGAGCTTGCCGTAGTAGCTGGAGGGGTCGCCCCCGTCCAGCGTGTCCAGCCCATGGTAGTTGAACACCGTGCGCAGCCCGTTGCCCAGGTCTACCTGGCCCGTCTGGCCGAGTTGGTTGTAGGAGGCGGCGCTCACCAGCGTCCCCGCCACCGAGCCTGACAGGGAGTAGGGCAGCCCGCGGGCGTTGTAGGCCTGCGTCACCACCTCGTTGGTGGGGTAGGTAATAGTGGAGACGCGGTCCGCCGGGTCGTAGGCGTACTCCGTGGTGTAGGTGACGCTATCTATGACGCGGTCCTCCTTGGTCGTGCGCCCGCGTGCATCGTAGACGTAGGTGGCCGAGCCGCCGGCGTCCGTCATTCCGGTGCGGCGACCCTTGCCCATGTTCCCGCCAGTGGTGCTGTCATAGGTGTAGCTCGCCAGGGTGTTGGCACCGTTCTTCCTCGCTGTCAAACGGTTCAGGGCATCGTATTCGAAGGTGAGCGTCTGACTCCTGGCATCGGTCTGGCTGGTGAGGTTGCCGTTGTCATCGTAGGCGTAGCTCCAACTCCCCATGTCGGGGTCTGACATCCCCGTCTTGCGGGAGAGCATGTTGTAGCTGATGGTGGTGGTGTTGCTGGCGTTGTCCACCGCCTGGGTGAGGTTGCCCAGCACATCGTAGGAGTAGCTCGTTGTGGAGTAGGACGTACCCATGCCGTCGAAGCACTGCACGCGGTTGTTGCCGCTGTCCACCACCTGGAGCTCGCTCAGGCTGTCCCCGGTCAGGGTGATGCCCTGCGGGCTGTTGAACTCGCCGTTGCCAGTGCCACCGGTGCCCCATGTTAATAGCAGGCCCCCTTCCGGGGTGAACTTCTGCACCTGGTTCGCCGAGGCGCTGGACACGTAGACGTAGCCCGCGCCATCAATGGCGAGCCTGGTAGGGTTGGTGACGTCCCATTTGGTGATGAAGGTCCCCGTTGAGGTGAACTTCTGCACCCGGTTGTTGTCCTTGTCCACCGCGTACACGTAGCCGCTGTAGTCCACGGCCACGTCCCAGGGCTTGTTGAACTGCCCGTTGCCGGAGCCCAGGGTGCCCCATTTGGTGACATAGGTGCCCGCAGAATCGAACTTCTGGATGCGGTTGTTGTCGGTATCGGCCATGTAGACGTTGCCGGCATCGTCTACCCCGATACCCTTGGGAGACCTGAAATAGCCGTTGCCTGTGCCATAGCTGCCCCACTTCCTGACGAACCTGGTGGCGGCCTCGAACTTCTGCACCCGGTGGTTGTTGCTGTCGGCCACCCAGACCTTGTCGTTCGTCCGGTCGTAGGCGATGCCAAGGGGCCTGTTGAATTCGCCCTCGTCGTAGCCCGGCCTGCCCCATTTCTCGATGAAGTTTCCGCTGGAGTCGAAGACCAGGGCCCGGTTGCCGTAGTCCGTCACGTAGACCTTCCCGCTGCCGTCCACGGCGATGTGCTGGGGGTACCAGTACTCGCCGTCAATGGGGGTGTCGTTGAGCCACCTGGCGACGAAGCCGCCCGTGGAGGTGAACTTCTGTATGCCCCACCAGTCGGCCACGTACACATAGCCGTCGGGGGCCACCGCGACGTCCGTTGGCCATACGAACTCTCCCTCGCCATAGCCCTCGCTGCCCCACTGGCCCACATACGTGCCCGAGGTGGTGAAGTACTGCACGCGGAAGTTCTGAGTGTCGACCACGTAGATGTAGCTGTTGCCGAAGGCGATGCCCTCGGGATAGCAGAACTGGCCGTCCCCGCTCCCGTACTCGCCCCACTTGGCGATGAAGCCGCCTATGACGTTGAACTTCTGGATGCGGTTGTTGCCGTTGTCAACGACGTACACGTAGCTGGAGCTGTCCACGGCGACATCGTAGGGCCAGTTGAACTGCCCGTCGCCCTCGCCAGAGCTGCCCCACTTGGTGTAGTAGGTGCCGGCGGAGTTATACCTGACAACGCGGTTGTTGTAGGTATCCGCAACAAACACCACATTCCCAGCCGAGTTCAGCGCCACGCCCCTGGGAGTGTTGAACTGGCGGGAGGCCTCCCCGTAGCTGCCGAACTGGAGGAGCTCGTAGACCTCGTTGGACCACTGGGCCACCCGGTTGTTGGTGGTATCGGCGACATAGAAGTACCGCCCGTCGCCGGTGACCTCCACATCGTAGGGTGACTTGAACTGCTCGTCGCCACTGCCATAGCTGCCCACCGACCCCTTGAGCACGCCGCCGGAGTACTTCTGGACGCGGTGGTTGCCGGTGTCGGCGACGAAGGTCAGCCCACCCCTGACCGCGGATATCCCTTGAGGGCCGGATAGCTCTGCCGGGCCGCCGAACTGGCTGAGGTACGTCGGTGGCAGGTCGTACTCCTTCACCTGGGCCAGTTGGCCGAAGGCGTCGTAGCTGTAGCTCTTCCTGGCCCCCTTCTCGTCGGTGGCCGCCTGTTCCCAGGGGCCCATGTAGTCGGTGCCAGATATGGTGCCGTCCGCTTTCTCCGTCGAGACGGCCCTGCCCAGGGCATCGTACTCGTACGAGTCGTAGGGCTGGGAACTCCCGGGCGCCTGGTACTGGCTCTGCTCCGAGGCCAGCATCCAGGGGGCGTAGCTCTTCTCCACCAGGCCGCGGTTGCTGTAGGCGGTGGTGGAGGAGACTATGCTCTTGTTGTCCTCGGCTCGGGCCTGCACCTGCACCACGCGGCCCGCCCCGTCGAAGTAGGTCTTCTGCCACAGGTAGTCGCCCTCCGCCACCTTCTGCTCCGACTTGACGTGCTGCGAGTTGATGGTGCCCCAGGAGACGTAGGTGTACTTCACGGTGGCGCTGGCGGAGCTGTCGCCCGGCCGTATCTCCTTGGTCCTCCGGCCCAGGGTGTCGTACTCGTAGGAGGTGACCTGGCCGTTGACGTCGGTCACGCTCAGCGGCCTGCCCAGCACGTAGTCCCAGGTGTAGTCCTCGTACATGGCCGGCGAGCCCCCCACGGCGGGGTAGGTCTTCCTGGCGACATAGGTATAGTAGGTGGTATCTATGGTATAGGAGGTGGTGTTGCCATTGGGGTCCTGCTCGCTCGTCCTGTTCCCGTAGCTGTCGTAGGTATAGTAGAACGAGGGCCCCAGGATCGAGGCGCTGAGGCACTGCGCGACTCTGGTGAGGTCGCCCTTGGTGGGCGGCACGGTCGGGTCGCTGTTGTTGCCATCATAGTAGTAGTACGTCCGCTGCTTCAGCCCGATGCCGTCGGGCGGCTCGGTGGACAGCTCCCCGCTGTAGATGCTCTCCCTGGCCACCCTGTTGACGACCCAGTCGGTGGTGTTGGGGTAGTACACGCGGAAGACGGTGCTCTCGTCCCCGCTCTGCTCCGCGTCGCCGTACCGCTGCTCCCGGACGACGTTGCCATAGGCGTCGTACCAGTAGTAGGTCCAGGCCACCTCGTCTCCCTGGACCTCTCCGACGCCATGCAGGATGGGGTGGTCCACAGTGCCGTCCCAGACGGTCGTCCAGTCGCGGAAGGACGTCCTCACCACCAGCCCCTTCTCCAGCCAGTGGGTCTGGTACTCCCGGCCTGGAAGGTCGAAAGCCCACTTCTCTTCCGGCCAGCCCAGGGGGTTGTTTACCAAGTAGTAGCCGTTGGTGTAGAAGAAGTGCCTGGTGACGTTGCCCGCGGCGTCCGCCTCCTCCACCTGGTCGAAGCCACGGTATGCCATGTTGGAGTAGTCGGGCAGGGCAGGGTCGAGGTATATCTTGGGGTAGCCGACGTAGGTATAGGCGGTGATCTGTGTGGAGCCGATGCCGGGGTTCAGCTGCCTCTGGGTCACCACCTCCCGCGTCCAGATGCTGTAGGCAGGGGCGCTCGGCCTCTCGGCATAGGTGTAGCTGACCGTGGCGCCGAAGCCGCTGTTGGCCTGATAGAGGTGAGGCCAGCTCAGCGAAGCGGTGACGCTGCCCGAGGAGTTGTAGTAGCGGATGTACTTGTTCTGGTAGGAGAAGGTCATGGCGGGAAGGGACTCGGCGCCGGTGCCCTTCTGCGTGATGGAGGAGAGAGTGTGCGTGCCGGCATAGTAAATGCCGCCGTAGTCGGCGGAGTAGTAGCTGTCGGTGGTGTTGTAGGCGAACTCGTACTTGCGCACCTGGCTGCCGCTCACCTTGACCTCGATGGAGGTCAGCTTCTTGTTCTCCATTATCTCGGGCGCCGGGTTGGCCGGGGTGCTCCTGGGGTTGTCGTCTCTCAGGTTGCCGTCGGTGGGGTCGCCGGTGATGTCGAAGCTGGAGTTGAAGTGCACGTTGACCGCGCTGCCCACGCCGTAGTGGATGTCCAGGGGGTAGGCCGAGCGCACGTCCCCGTTCCACACGTCCTGGGAGTAGGTGACAGTCATCTGGTTGCCGTGGACGTCCTCGGCCAGGCTCAGGTCATACCTATAGTTGACGGTATTGCCATCGGTAACACGGTACTGGACGGAGTCCGTGGTGCCGCCGAAGCGGTAGTAGGTGCCGTCGGTGTCCCACAGCTCAAAGGTGGTGCCATTTGGCTTGGTCATCTTCCAGAACTGGCCCTGCATCCGGTATATGCCGTCCGTGCCCAGTATCAGCTCGTAGGAGGCACCGTTGAACTCCAGGAAGTACTTGTCCTCGTCCTCGTTGTAGAACACGCGGCTCCAGTGCAGCGTCCAGCCCATGCCCACCCAGGAGCCGACGTCCCGCTTGCTCTTCATCTCGTCCACAGAGCCGGAGTTGTAGGTGAGCGTCAGCTCGGGCTGGAAGGTGCCGGGGCCCGGTGGAAGCTCGATGGGGTATCTGGCCGTCGCGGTCCCCGAATGCAGGTCGGCCTGGAAGTCCATGATGGTGCCGGGGATGGAGTAGGCAGGTATGGCGCCTCCGCCATAGACGGTGAAGTGATCGGTGCTGGCGGTCACCCTATGGGCCGAGGCGTCTACCTTGGAAGGCAGCTGTACCCAGTCCGCCTTGACCTCGTCGAAGTAGTAGAGCATCAGCGTCCTGGGGTCGAGACCGGCGATGTCCTTGTCGGTGTAGCTGAGGCTTATCTCCAGCTCCTTGCCGAAGCTGGTGACGGCGGTGGCGCCGCTGGCCGACATGGCCTCGAGCCTGAATACCTTGAAGAGTACGGGGCCGGCCGTGGACTCGGATGGCACGGGGGTGTATGTAGCCGTCACTTTCTCGGCGACCGCCCCGGTGGGGAAGGAGACCCTGACCTGTCCGGTGGTGGAGACAAGCTCGGCGGGCTGGTCGGGCAGCACCTCCACGGAGACCGAGGGTTCGGGCGGGATTGCTGGCTGCGGTGGCTTTGGCGGGCTCGGTGGTTTGGGTAGCCTCTGGCGCGCCAATCCGGCTGAGCTAGCAGGACCGTCGGTAAGCTGGAGGCCATCTCCAGAGGCGCTGGTCAGCAGGGAATGGACCGAGGATGCAACGCGGGATACGACAGATGCCCCTGCGACAGAGGGGATGAGCTGGACTACCAGGGCTAAGACCAGGACGATAGAGAGACACTTCGACCACCGCGGACACCACCTGGACATCGAACCACCTCCTGCCGAGTCACTGTCGGGTGGTCTGTGGGGGCGTCAGCCGATGCAGACCATATCAGACTACCACTCCAGGAGGGACGCGTCAATACTTGTTGGACATAAGTCTTGATGTCCCAAGACCACAGGGGGTATTAACCTCATGAAACCGCAGGTGACAGACATAGGTCGTGAAGAGGAGACCGAGGACATGCAGCGGACACTTCAAAGTCCGTTGACTGATATTGCCTTCACTGAACTTCATGCCCGCGGCATGCGTTCGTCGGCAGGCAATCGGCCCTATGGGAAGTACACGCCCTTGCCCGTGCCCCGGTACTCGGATGAAGGCAACCTCCGCTGCACCGGACTATCACCCTTCTTCGAAGGCAGAGCCACTGTAGCCTCGCCGGGCATGGTGTCATCTCCCCTCTGGTTGATGCCGTGCGTCTCGATGTCCACGCAGTGCTCTCCGTCTTCGTCCACATACTTGCGGACTACCTTGCCCTTGAGCCACACTACGTCCGAATGGTACACGAACTGGCGGTACTCCGCGTAGCATTTCTTGACCCAACCCTCATCGCCAACCCAGTTGGTGAGCAGGTTGACCAGCCAGCAGTGCCTCTGGATGCCTACATCATAAGCGTATCGAGCGCCAACCCCCCTGGCCGCCGAATGCAGGTAGTGGACACCATAGATGGGCTCCCAGGCACGGCTCACCGGGTCGCGGAAGCCCCATGCTGGGTGTTTCTTGTATAGCCGGAGCTGGACGCCGTGCGCCCCGAGTTGTACCGGGGAGGCGCCGGCGCAGTAGGCGATGATGTCGGTCATGCCGTACGGTCCTTTCACCACAGGCACGAGTTCATCATCCACCTTCACATCCTCCCAGTAACGCTCCTTCGCACCCCGTATTTCCTCCGCCAGGGTATCCCGGTCTACCTTTTCGAGTTCCTCGTCCGTCCAGGGGTGAGGCAACTGGATGTGGTCATATTTGCCGGCACCCTTGTCTGACGCGCCTCTAGCCGCCTGCCTCTCGTACCGCACCAAGAGGTTGTGTCCGCGGCTGACCAACTCGTCTCGCTGGTTCCAGTACTCAAACCTCTGGTATTCGAACACCGTCTTGCCAGCGAACCTGCTGGTCTTGACGTCGAAGCCGACGAAGTAGCACTTGGGCGTGATCTTGTCATTCACGTATACCGGCCTGAGGAACTCCCAGTTTGAAGCCGAGTGGTCGGCATGAATGCCAGGCAGACCCTGCAGCACCCAGTGGGGAAACACGCTGGCTGTCCACGCCGGCGATGCCACCAGCGCCCCATACCTCGTCTCCCTGGCATACGCCTCGTCCCGGTACAACGGGTTGGCGTCGCCAATGCCATCGGCGAACCTCCTCACCGACTCATACGAGACGTTCTGGTTCCAGGTATTGCTCACCCGCAGCTCGAGCCCGACCCTCTCTTGCCATTCGGCAAGCGTCTTATCGTCAATTACACTCTCAGCGACCCTTGCCGCCTGGATGTCTGTGTAATCAGGCATGGCCTCTCCTCTCAACGCTAGAACGTCCTTATCTTGGTAGGAAGCTTCCCTCTGACTCCAGGTAGGCCGCCATCACCTTCCCGCACCTGCCGCACCTTCTCTCCGTTATGGCCCCATGTCCATGGTCTTTGGTGTTGACCTTGAACTCAGCCACTGGCTGAACCGTTCCGCACCAAGGGCACTTCACATCCTCTTTCTCCGTTGTCATTCTGAAGACCTCCTAACGAACATCAAAAACAGGCCGGAGCCATTCCAACCGTCTTACGTTTCAAGTTCCTTCTTCAAGGACAGGAAGCCCAGCATATCCTTGAGGGCGATTATGCCGACAAGGCGGTCGCCCTCCACTACCATGAGCCTGCTGGACTGCGAACGGCTCATCATGGACAAGGCCTGGATGGCATCGGCGTCCGGACTGATGGCGTTATCCGGAGAGCAACTCCTGGCAAGCTCCCCCACAGTGCGAAGGTCCCACTCCGCACGGGGTATATCCTTTACCTGTCGCAGGGTGACACAGCCTACGAGCCTGCCATCGTCCACCACGGGGAACATCTTGAAGTGGTGTCTGTAGATGTAGTTGTCCACCAACTGGGCCACCGTAGTATGCGGTGGCACTGCAACTGCATTCGGCTCCATGAACCGCCTGACCTTTAAGCCCTCCAGACCATGGCGCATCACGACCTGCTGGTAGGAGGACTGTGCCGCGCCACGCAGGAACATCCCGATCAGGAACCACCATATGCCACCGATAAAGTCCCCCTGGATCACACTCAAAACGCCCAGCCCGACCAGCACGATGCCGAACCCCGACCCCACCCAGGAGGCGATGCGGGTAGCCGAGAGCAGGTCCTTCTTCCACTTCCAGAGCCCAGCTCGCAGCACACGCCCGCCGTCCAGAGGGAAGGCGGGGAGCAGGTTGAACCCGGCCAGGAGGCCATTGAGCATCCCAAGATATGCCAGCACCCCGTTTATCGGCACCGGCCAGGCCACTGCCCTACCCATAAGATAGAATCCCCAAAAAACGAGGCCGAGCGCCACGCTCGAGACCGGGCCGGCAACAGCCATCATGAACTCGGCCTTGGGGCTGGCGGGCTCTTCACCCATCTCGGCAACACCACCGAAGATGAACAAGGTGATCCCCTTCATCTGGATGCCATACCTTCTGGCGACAAGGGAGTGGACAAGCTCATGGAAGACGATCGAGACGAAAAGCCCCAGCGCTCCAGCCACACCCATCCACCAGTATGCGGCTGTTGAAAGGCCTTTTGCCCATAAGGGGAACAGGCCCTGGGCCAGAGACCATGCGACGAGCACTGCGATGACAAGCCAGCTCAGGTCAACCTTGACCTCAAACCCAAGGAGCCTGAAGAGCCTGAATGACCTTCCCAGCATTGACCTGCCTCACATGTCTGACGAGCGGAGTTAAATGTCGCCTTTCTCGTATGTTACCAAAGTAGAAGGAGCGGTACAAGGATTGAGCGGGGCATAGCAATACACCGAACGTCAATGGGGGCAGCCCGCGCTCGGCGGGCTGCCCCCTTCATACGCGTTGCAGCTCAAGCTATTTGGCAAACTGTGGCCGCGGCTTCTTCGGGATACGTCCCTGGTAGACGGACTCAGAGCGGAGCTGCCTACCCACGATCTTCTCCACCATGCGGCCGATGTCCAGCACCCTGTCTACGTCCAGGCCAAGCTCTATTCCCATCTCGTCCATCATCACCACCATGTCTTCCAACGCCGTCAGCCCCACCCTGTTGGGGTCCTCGTAGTAGTACTTGCCGGTGCCGGCCACCGGATACCCGTCAACGAAGTTCGCCGGCTGCCCGCCAATACCACCGAAGGTGCCCTCGAAGATGTCTATGCCGGCATGCATCGCCGCCAGGACGTTGGCCAGACCCCAGCCCCTGCTCACATGGAAATGAGCGATGTGCAGGTCGGTGTTGGGCATCGCATCCAGGACCATGGAGAAGTACTCATAGGCCTTGTTGGGCGGTGCGGAGCCGTCGTGGTCGGCGTGTTCGATGTCATCGGCTCCGATCTTCAGCCAGCGCTGGGTGAACTCCACCGCCTTCTTCAGCTCCGTGGGCCCCTCAATGGGGCATCCCCAGATGGTGCTCACCGTGCCACAGACCTTCATGCCAGCATCATGGGCCAGCGGGATGTACTTCTCAGCCATAGCCCAGTACTCTTCCAGCGTCAGGCCGCTGTTGGTCTTGTGGTGGGATGGGCTCGTGGAGACCATCAACAGGATGCGGTCTGGGCCCCAGCCCTCTTTCCTCGCCTCTATGGCTCGCTCGATGGCCCGTTCCCTTATGGTGACTGCGGTGATCTCCACACCAGCCAGCTTGTCCTTCAACGTCTTGCTCTGCCTGATCCCCTTCAGCACCTGGTCGGCATCGGCGAACTGTGGCATCCCAACTGGATTGCCCAGATTCGTCACCTCAATGCGCTTGAAGCCAGCCAGTACCGCCTGCTCCACTATCCACAACTTTGCTCGCGTGTGGATGGTCTTCTCCTCGTGTTGGAGGCCATCCCTTACAGTGATGTCCGCCAGTCTTACCTTCTTCGGGTAGTTCAGACCCATTCCTTCTTATTACCTCCTAGGTTTTGCTTCCTGACCACTCGTTCCGTGACAGCGGGCTCATCCGAGACGCCCACTATTTACCTTTGTAGACCGGCTCACGCTTCTCCTTAAAGGCATTGAGTCCCTCGAGCCTGTCCTCAGTGGGTATCGTCAAGAAGTATGCATTTGACTCCAGTTTCAACCCGATGTCCAGGCTGCATTCGGCCCCCTTGTTAATGGCGAACTTCGCCTGTTGAACAGCGACGGGGCCGTTCCTGGCTATCTTGTTCGCCATGTCGAGACACGTCGGCATCAACTGGTCTGGCTCTACCACATAGCTCACCAGCCCATAGGACAACGCCTCCTGGGCCGAGATGCGCTTGGCCATGAATATCATCTCCTTGGCTCTGGCAACCCCGATTATGCGAGGCAGTCGCTGCGTGCCGCCGGCACCTGGAATGACCGCCAGGCTTGTCTCTGTCAGACCCACCACCGCGTTGGAGGCCGCCACACGAATGTCGCAGGCCAGGGCCAACTCCAGGCCGCCGCCAAAGGCAAAACCATTTATGGCACAGATAACGGGCATCCTGAGGTTTTCCACTTCCGCGAACGTCGAGCTTATGGTGAATATGAACCTGCGGACGTCGTCCTCCGACATCGTCCTCCTCTCAGCGAGGTCGGCCCCGGTGCAGAAGGACGGCTTCGACGACCCCGATGCCCCGGTGATGACCGTCGCCCTGACCTCTGCATCGAAATGTGCTGCTTTGACAGCACTGCTGAGCGCATTCAGCAACGCGAAGTTGAAGCAGTTCATGGCCTCGGGGCGGTTCAGTGTCAGCACCAGGACATGGCCCTTGCGTTCAGTCAACAATACGTCTGTCATCTTGCATATCCTCCTTTATCGCTGTCTAACGGTCGTAACACGCCAAGCTGGCGCGGCAGTCCTCAGAACTTCACGTTCCCAAACACCGAGTCCTCGAGCGGCTGGCGTAACGCCAGTTCAAATGCCCTGGCCAGCGCATCCCGCGACTCGCGGAAGGTGATTACGCCGTCATGGAACAAGCGCGCTCCGGTGTAGAATGGATGTGCTTCGTGCTCGTATTTCTCCACCATCTTCTGTTCGAACTTCTTGACTGCCTCCTCATCCATCTCCTTTCCTGCATCCTGCGCCTTCCTGCGCTCAATGCTGGTCAGGATGAAGGCAGCCGTCCGCCCCGACATCACAGAGGTCCTTGCCCTCATCGTCTGGAAACAGAACCTGGGCTTGTAGCCCCTGCCACACATCCCGTAGTTTGCTGCCCCGTGGTCGGGCCCGATGACCCACTGTACCTTCGGCACCTTGACTGTGCTGCACGTCCGCACCATGTCCGACCCGTACTTGCCAATCCCACCCCACTCTTCGTTCTTACCCACCATATAACCCGGCGCGTTCTGAATGAACAGCAGAGGAATATGGCTGGTGCCGCACCGGATCATCCACTCCGCCGCCTTCCTTGCCGCCTCGATGAATATCACCCCGTTGCTATTAGAGGCGACCACGCCCACCGGAATACCCTTCAGCCACATCTTGCCACACACGATCGTTTCTCCCCTTCCGGGGGCGTACTCCTTCTTGTACTCCGAGAAGTAGCTATCGTCAGCGATACACCTTATGACCTCGCGAACATTGATGCCCCTGTAAGTATCCCTGGGCAAGACCTCGTAAAGTCTCTCCGGCGGGACCTTCGGCTCCTTTGGCTCCCTGCGCTCTATGTAACATCTCTGAGGCGGGTCGAACTCGATCAACTCCCTCAGTTTCTTTATCCCCTCCTCCTGTGTCCTCACGAAGTGGTCGCAGCCGCCGGAGTGTTTGGTGTGGACATAGGCACCACCAAGGTCCTCCATGCTCACGTCTTCACCGATAGCTGCCTTGACCATGGGAGGCCCAGCAAGGAAGGCGAAAGCCAGCTTCTCTATCATTATGGACTCGCAAGCCAGGTATACGATGTACGCCCCGCCCGCGGTGTTGCCGCCTGTGCTCAGGGTGTACTGCTTCATGCCCTTGGCCGACATGTTGCACATGTTGTAGAACATCGAACCGAACATGCCTTCATCGGCGAAGCACTGGGCCTGCATGGGGAGAAAGATACCGCCCGAGTCTGCTATGTAGACGCAGGTCAACCCACACTCATCGGCTATGGTCTGTGCGCGCAGGTGCTTCTTCAGCGTGATGGGATAGTACGTACCAGCGGTCATCCTGCTCTCATTGGCTATGATCATGCAGTCCTTGCCATGTATCTTGCCCACGCCGGTGACCACCGCCCCCCCAGGTATGTGGGGCTGCTCTTCATATCCAATGTGGTAGCCGGCATCCAGCCCCAGCTCAAAGAATTCGGCTCCCGGGTCTACCAGTTGTGCGATGAGCTGGCGGACGGGCTTTTTACCCTGCTTGGCAAGCCTTTCTATCTGCTTTTGGCCCCCGATATCATAGGCCTCCTGCCGATGGGCCAGCAGTACCGCCTCCTCCTTCTCCCAATGTTCCCTGTTCTCTTTCGACAACTGGTCGAGTGCTGGTCTATCCGTCATAACGCCTCCTTCTCGCGAAGTGCCCCGACCTCTCTATAGGAATCCTGAGATATGAAAAACGACTGCTGGCAGTTCCCGGCAGTCGTCTCATAACACAAAGCCCAGAGCACGCTTCACGTAAGCGTAAGAGGAGACAAAAAAGCCATATAGAGGGGCCCAGTCTCGTGGTTTGCAAGCGGTATCGCCGTTGACTCATTCAGACAGTCTTGTCGGCGGGAAAAACGGGGTGTGCGACCAACAACAATTATATACGCTCCAGGTGAAATTGGGAAGCCCTTCCGGGCACACTGAGAACAGACGATGCCGGCCGCCACTACCGGACAGCTCCACCACCTACTCCACCTTCTCCAGTCGCGCATAGCTCAAAAGCAGCCTCCTCGGACCTACGTCAGCGAAGGCCACAGTCACCTCATGGTCCGTACCCGCAGGCGACAGCCCTAGTACAACCCCGTATCCAAACCTGGCATGACGTACACGGCTCCCCGGCCCGATGTCGAGCTGCGCAGGCAGCGGCAGGTCCCGCGCCTGAGAAGCCCACGCCACACCACTACTCCCGTATCGGGAAGAGGCATCAACGCGACTCACAAGGTCGTACGGGATATCCCTGAGGAAACGCGACTCCTCGTTGTGACTGGTACTCCCCAGAAAGCTCCGGCGCAGTGCACGTATCAGATATACCCGTTTCTTCGCCCGTGTCACCCCCACATAGCACAGCCGCCGCTCCTCCTCCATCTCTGACGGGTCGTCAAAGGACCTGGCATGGGGGAATACCTTTTCCTCCATTCCAACGATGAAGACCACGGGAAACTCCAGGCCCTTCGCCTGGTGCAGTGTGATCAGGGTCACGGCATCGGCCCTCTCATCGTAGTTGTCCACGTCAGAGACCAGCGTCACGCCCTCCAAGAAGGCAGAAAGGCTCTCGCGCTTCTCAAGGTGGTCGTGCTGCCGGGCAACCGTGCGTAACTCCAGGATGTTCTCCCAGCGTTCTTCCCCCTCTTCATCACCCAGGATGTAGTCTCGGTAGCCCGTACGTTCCAACACCAGCTCGATGACATCACTGGCCTTCAGCTCTCTGCCCTCGGCCACGAGTTGCTGCACAAAGGAGTAGAAGTCAGCGAGAGTCCGGCAGCTTCGCCCCGCAAACGGCACCCCCTCCTTCCTACCAGCGATGAGCTCGAGCGCGTCAAGAACGGCTATATCCTTCCCCTTGGCCCACTGCCACAGCTCATCTACAGTCCGCGGTCCGATGCCCCTGGGAGGAACATTGACCACACGGCGCAGGCTGACCCCGTCGTAGGGATTATAGACCAATCTCATATAGGCTATGATGTCCTTGACCTCTCGCCTCTGGTAGAAGCGCGTCCCACCCACCAGTCGGTATGGGACCCCGTAGCGAAGGAGGGCTTCTTCCAGCGGGCGCGACTGCGCGTTCACCCTGTACATCACTGCGCAGTCCTTCAAGGAAACCTCCCCCTCTTTCACCAGCCGCTCTACCTCAGCGACGACGAACTGTGCCTCCTCGTCCTCATCGTAACATTGCACCACGGAGATGGGAACGCCCACCTCATTTTCGGTCCAGAGGTTCTTGGGCTTGCGCTGAACATTGACCGAGATAATCCGATGTGCCGCCTCCAGAATGGTCTTGGTAGAGCGATAGCTCTGCTCAAGCACCACCAGCCTGGCATCAGGATAATCGTTCTCAAAGCTGAGGATGTTGCGGATGTCAGCCTGTCTCCAGGTGTATATGGACTGGTCAGGGTCCCCGACCACACAGATATTGCGATACCGCCCGGCCAGTTGCTTGGTCAAAGCATATTGAGCCACATTGGTATCCTGAAACTCGTCCACCAGCAGATGCATATACCGGGACTGGTACTTTGCGAGGGTCTCAGGGCGTTCATTGAACAGTTGTACCGTCTTTACCAGCAGGTCATCGAAATCCAGGGCCTTACTGTAGCTGAGAAGCTGTTCATACCTTCCGTAGGCCTGATGCACCAGCTTCTCGAAATAGCTGTGCGCCCGCTCCCCGTATTGCGCGGCAGTGGTCAACTGGCTCTTGGCGGCAGAAGCAGCAGCAAGGAAGACGCGTGGGGAGTACCGCCTCGGGTCTAATCCCACATCCAGCACAGCCTGCTTCATCAAGTTCAATTGATCCTCGTCGTCGTAGATGACGAAGTGTGGGTCAACACCGACCTCGTGCCCCCGTTGGCGCAGGATGCGGGCGCAAATAGCATGGAAGGTGCCCAGGGTCAACTCACCCGCCGAGCCGCCCAGCAGTTGCTCCAGTCGCTCCGACATCTCCCTGGCTGCCTTATTGGTGAAGGTGACAGCCATGATGCGGTACGGCTTAATGCCACAGACCTTTACCAGATAGGCAACGCGGTGTGTGATGACCCTGGTCTTGCCACTGCCGGGGCCTGCCAGGATCAGGAGAGGACCCTCTATAGCCTCCACGGCCTCTCTCTGGGCAACATTGAGGCCTGACAGAATATCCATGCGAGTGTAGAAGATTATAGCACCAGCGGGTATGGTGGGGCGAAGACAGGCAGTGGAGCGGCTACTACGCTACAGACAGAGGGGCAGCATCGGAGATGGCCCGCTGCTCCTGGTCAAGGCGGTTGCGCAGGTGTTTGGGCAGTGAGAAGAGGTGAACGTGTGTGAGCCCGTCGTAGAACCTCAGGCCATTGACTCTCCTCTCGGCGATAACTCGGTCAACCCGCTCCGCGGACAGAGTCAATGGGTCGAGGCCCTGAGACGCAGTGGCAAAACCCCATGAGCCCCCGAAGGAAGGTATGTGTGCCTGATAAGGGCGGACAACAGGAAATACGCTTTTCAGAGTATTGATGATAGCCGGGAAACCATTGAGACAACCCCACGAAGCATTGTCCGCCTGCAATGCTAGGATGCCACCGGGTTCCAGCCTCTTCTGCACTACGCTGTAGAACTCGTGAGTGTAGAGAAGACGAGCCGGCCCCTGCTCCAGCGCTTCCGGCAGGTCAAGGACAATCACGTCGAACTTCCGCCTGCCTGTCTCTATGTACTTCCTGGCATCGCCCATCACCAGTTCAGCCCGCGGGTCATCGAATGAGCCACCATGAAGACTAGGGAGATACTCACGAGAGACCCTGATCACTTCCTCATCAATGTCAACCATGACCG
The DNA here is from genome assembly GCA_040754215.1 of Chloroflexota bacterium. Lineage (GTDB taxonomy): Bacteria > Chloroflexota > Dehalococcoidia > JACPPY01 > JACPPY01 > JBFMDE01. The sequence goes on along the minus strand of JBFMDE010000002.1, from coordinate 32,256 downwards.
CCCTGGTCACTGTCGAATGCAAAAGCACCTGGCGCAGGGTTGCTCCTTCACCACCACCGGCGATGAGCACAGACCGAGGTCCCGGGTGCACAAGCATCGCGGGCTGCACCAGCGCCTCGTGGTAGATGAACTCGTCCCCCTCAGTGGACTGGACCCGTCCATCGAGGACAAGACACCGGCCAAAGCCGCCGGTCTCAATGACGTCAACGGACTGAAATCTGGTCCGGCCAGAATACAGCCTGCCCCTGACGCGGTGAAACTGCACCAGGTCGGGACTGAGCGCGTCTCTGAACCAGTTGGCTTTGTCTGGATTGTCTGGGTCGCCTGATTCTATACTCATGAGCTCGGCGGTGCTTCATTTCTCCTTACGAGGCATCCTTATCAGATTCCGGGCAGCACTCCTCTCCTCAGCTCTATCATGGAGAAGTTAGGCGATTCCAGTTCCCTTGCCAGCCTTTCGACCGCCCTATCAGCCCTGATGGAGTCACCACAGGTGAAGATATCCACCGCGGCATAGCCATGCTCAGGCCAGGTGTGGATGAACAGGTGCGACTCAGCGATTATGACCACACCACTGACGCCATGAGGATTGAACTGATGGAATGCCTTCTCCACCACGGCCGTTCCCGCCTCTTTTGCTGCCCCTACCAGTATGGCCTCCAACTTCTGCAGGTCATTCAGGGTCTCCTTGTTACAGCCCTTCAGTTCCAGAAGCACATGATATCCTAGCGCATTCAATCACCTTCCCTCCTTAGCGAGACTAGCCTTACCCCTTTCCCTGGACAAGGCCCACTGTACGACCATCACCTCCTGAACCCACACCGCCAGGCGGCCTTTAAAACCGCAGCGCAAATTGTATATAATGCGACCGCGTTTATCAACATCTCACCGCAACCTGCACACGAAGGGAAAGGGCCATGATGGCACGAATAAAGGTCGGCATTGTCAATGTGACCGGCTACGTCGGCTCCGAGCTGGCCCGCATACTGCTACAACATCCGCTGGTGGAGATCACGTCAGTCACCGGACGCGGCGCAGTTGGGAAGAGGGTGAGCGAGGTGTTCCCTCACCTTTCTGCTTTGACACTAAAGATAGAGGCAGACCTCGGAGAGGTGGACCTGGCCTTCTCCGCCCTCCCACACAAGGCAAGTGCAGAGGCGGTCAAGCCGCTGCTCGACCGTGGCATCAAGGTCGTGGATACCAGCGCCGACTTCCGTCTCAAGGACGCATCCGAATACTCCCTCTGGTACGAGTTCACCCACCCAGCGCCGGAATTGCTCACCGAAGCGATATGCGGACTTCCAGAGCTCCACGGGACTTTGATCCCACGGGCACGCCTGGTCGCCAACCCTGGTTGCTACGCCACCTCTGCTATTCTGGCCTTAGCACCGGCGGTCAAGAGCCACATCATCGAGGGCAATATCATCATTGACAGCAAGTCCGGGATATCTGGCGCAGGGAGGACGCCAAGCCTTACCACGCACTTCTCTGAAGCCAATGAAAACGTCTCAGCCTATTCTGTCAAAGGGCACCGACACCTCCCGGAGATGGTGCAGGAACTGAATGCTATTGGCAAAGGCGACAGGATATCCGTGACTTTCCTGCCACACCTGATACCCATGACCCGGGGGTTGCTGAGCTCATGCTACGGCAGGTTGAAGGAAGGCGCCTTGCCTTCGTCCGGCAAAGCAGAGCAGGAGGTAAGGACACTCTACAAGGACTTCTACAGAGAAGCCCCCTTCACGAAGGTCGTGGACTACCCACCGCAGACAAAATACACTCTGGGCACCAACCTCTGTCTCATCTACCCGACCATAGACGTGCGAACGGGCACGCTCATGGTGGTCAGTTGCCTGGACAACCTGGTGAAGGGCGGAGCAGGACAGGCAGTGCAGAACATGAACCTCATGCTAGGGTTCCCCGAGACCACCTCCCTCGAAGCACACGCCCTATATCCCTAGTTAACCACACCGCCCATATAGAGATATAGAGCACTACCCTGACCTTCAGCAGGTCGGTTACACTTTTTACCACATTTGTAACTTTCCTTCCTCAGTGCTATACTCCAATCCGCTTCAGGTCGGCGGTGTATGAGAAGACCATCGCTCCAGTTCAGGCTTTTCCTTGCCATCACAGTGGGCATCGTCGTCCTAGCAAGTGTCTTCAGCCTCCTGGCAACAGCCACGGTAAGGCAGAATTCCGAGAGAATGCTGGAGGAGCGCGTCATCCTGAGCCAGCTAGCAGGAGAACACCTGGACGACGCCATTAACCAGTCCCTGCTCCAGCTCGGTCAGGTTGCCCCGAGCCCTATCATCACGCCTTCAGAAGAACCCTCCGATGCTGGAAAGGGTCTGATTGACTCCATCTACCGCACATTGGCTATCGCGCCAGCATATGTCTCACTGGTCAGCGTCTACGGGAAAATACTGTGGACGAGCCCATATTCTCCAGACCTGGTGGGGAGAGACCTGTCTGCCATCGAGTCACTGGGTTACACATTGAGGACGGGGAAACCATTTGTGAGCGATGTCCTGCGCGATGTAGGTTATGACCGCTACGTAGTCTACTTAGGCGCCCCGATGAAAGACGCGCAGGGAGTTGTCCAGGCACTCGCCGTGGCAACGATTGACCTGGGTACCACCAATATAGCCGAGTTCGTCGAGCCCCTGCGCCTCGGTGAGACAGGCTACGCGCAGGTCGTAGACAGCAACGGAGTCATCCTGGCCGCCACCAAGAAGGACGTACCTCTGTTCACCAAAGGTGCACACAGCGGACGCTTCGCAGTGCTCATCGCCCAAGGACAGACCACGAAAGGCATGTGCCACGACTGCCATGTCTCGGGAGCAGGCGAAACTGCCAGGACCGAGGAGTTGTTGGCCTTCGCACCACTTTCCGCAGCACGCTGGGGCATCATGATAGCCCAGTCCGAGGAAGAGGCCACAGCCCCGCTCCGGGAGCTCCAATCCAGAATGCTGCTGGCAGGCCTTCTCGTGCTCGTCACCGCTGTCCCTCTCTCCTGGGTAGGCCTGAGGAGCATCCTCAAGCCACTCCAGACGCTCGAGGCCTCCTCTCGCAGGATTGCCCGCGGCGACCTCGAGACTGGCATCCCGCAGACCGGCTATGGCGAGATAGGCGCCCTCAGCCAGAGCCTTGATGAGATGCGGCTGAAGCTCCAGCAGTCGCGGCAGGAGTTGCAAGGGAGGGTCAGTCAGAGAACTCACGAGTTGGCAGCATTGGTACGGGCCTCGCAGAGCCTCACCTCGACGCTGGGCCTGACGGAACTGCTCAACAGCGTCGTGGCTACCGCCGTGGACACACTGGAGAAGGCTGACAGCGGGGTGCTGTTCCTGCGCGAGCCGGACTCTGGCCATCTGGTGCCAAAGTCTGCCATCGGATATGACTGGGAGATGCTGTCATACGTGAGGCTGGCCTCTAACGAAGGCCTGGCAGGGATGGTCTTCACCACAGGAAGGCCTATCATCTGCAACACCGAGGACGAGGCCATCACGATGCTCAAGACCCTGAACGAGGCAAACAGGCTATCCCTGCTGGAGGCAAGGGGAGGCAAGAACCCGTTGAGCATGATAGGTGTCCCGCTGGAGCTCAAGGGGACCACACTGGGTAGCCTGGTGCTCAGCAGCTATCAGCAACCATCGGCATTCTCTGCGGATGAGGCCCAGTTCATCTCCTCCTTCGCTGCCATCGCCGCCACCATGCTCGAGCACCACCGTCTGGTCGAGGAAGCGAGGCAAGCGGAAAGCCTCCGCGAGATGGACAGGGTGAAGACAGAGTTCCTCTCTAACATCTCCCATGAACTGCGGACCCCTCTGACCTCGATCATGATATCAACGGACTCGCTTCTCACCGCCGATACCGGAGGAGACGGAGCGAGGGCGAAGCTGCTACAGAACATCCGTCGCAACTCCGAGCGCCTCAACAAGCTGGTTGGCGACCTGCTCGACATATCCCAACTGCAGACAGGGGCCATGAAGCTGAGCCTTGAGCCGATACTCCTTCAGGAGGCAATACGGGAGAGCATTGAGACCGTGCGCCCGCTGGCCGAGGCCAAACAGCTTACTGTCAGCACGTCGATACCCGCCGATGTCCTCTTCGTCCGGGCCGACCGCGGGCGCCTGGTGCAGGTGCTCATAAACCTCCTCACCAACGCCGTCAACTTCACCCCGAACAGTGGCTCGATAAGAGTGGCGGCAGCGTCCAATGGCAGTCTGGTGCAGGTGAGTGTTGTGGACACCGGTATCGGAATACCAGAAGAGGAACTAGGGCGCATCTTCGACCGCTTTTACAGGTCCTCCAGGGGGAGGACCAAAGGCGGGATGGGCCTGGGGCTTTCCATAGCTAAAGCGCTGGTGGAGTTGCACGGCGGAGCGATATCGGTCAAGAGCAAGCCCGGACATGGCAGCGAGTTCACTTTTACCATTCCTCTAGCTAAGGAGACGTAGATGAAAGTACTCATCATTGACGACGAACCCGATGTAGTAGAAGCGCTGGCACTGGCCTTCAACCTGCAATGGCAGAACTGGGAGGTGCTCACGGCGCTAGACGGCGAGACAGGGCTCGCCATCTTCAATCGGGAGACGCCGGATGTCGTGGTTCTGGACATCTCAATGCCACAGATGGACGGTTATGAGGTGCTGCGCCGGATTCGCGAGGTATCGGACGTGCCGGTACTCATGTTGACGGTCAAGAGTGAGGAGATGGACAAGGTCAAGGCGCTGGAGATGGGCGCAGACGACTACATCACCAAGCCCTTCGGCTCACTGGAACTCATGGCACGGATTCGAGCCATACTGAGACGCGCGGAGATGCCACCACCACCAGCAGCATACCCCTCCTTCATCAGCGGCGACCTCTCAATGAACTTCACCACGCGCGAGGTCGCCGTAGGTGGGAAACCGGTCAAGCTCACGCCAATTGAATACAACATGCTGTTCCACCTGGTACGCAACGCCGGTAGGGTGTTGCCACACAACACCCTAGTAACAAAGGTGTGGGGCCATGAGAGCAGTGCAGACCTCATTTCGCTGAAAGTATACATCCGCCGCCTGCGCCAGAAGATAGAGAAGGACCCGAGCAATCCCATCCATATACTTACTGAGAGAGGCATCGGCTACCGCTTTGCCAAACCGCCTGCCTGAGTCCGCCAGGCGTGCCCTGTACCCCCACAAGCCACGCGAGCCCAGAATGGCATCTGCATCGCAAACTGACACGCGTCATCAACCGGATTGATACCCTTTTTTATTCAATAATACAACTTGGTTGTGATAGCCTTTGGGCTTAGCATCCATCATAACCAGTCCAGGGTCAGAGAAAGGAGGTAGCTTGTGGAACTGAATCGCAGGCAATTTCTCAAGCTATCTGGAGCCGGCGCCGGCGGCGCATTACTGTACAGTATTGCCAGCAGAGGTGCCGCCCTCGGCGCCACGTCACCCCGCACGATACCCCTGCATAAGAAAGTCGGGGAGTCGCCGACGATATGCCCGTACGATGGCAGCGGATGCGGCTTTCTGGTGGCCGCGGTCAACGGCAAGGTGGTCAACATCGAGGGCGACCCGGACCACCCAGTCAACCGCGGCGCAGCCTGCTCCAAGGGGGCCTCGATGCGGCAACTATCCGCCGACAACCCGAGGCGGCTGAGCAAGGTGCTATACCGCGCGCCGGGGGCCGCCGACTGGGAGGCGAAAGACTGGGACTGGTCCCTGAACCGCATCGCCCAGCTCATCAAGCAGACCCGCGACGCCAACTGGAAGGCCAAGGACGGCAACTACACGGTCAACCGCACTGAGGCCATCGCCGAAGTCGGGAGCTCAGCACTGGACAACGAGGAGTGCTACCTCCTGATAAAGATGCTGCGGAGCCTGGGCATGGTGTACATCGAGACCCAGGCCCGCATATGACATTCCTCCACTGTTGCCGGTCTGGGCAACAACTTTGGTCGAGGAGTGATGACCAACCACTGGAACGACATCGCCAACAGCGACTGCGTGTTTATCATCGGGGGCAACCCCGCAGAGAACCACCCGGCGGCCTTCGGACACATCACGAAGGCGAAGGAGCGAGGCGGCAAGCTCATCGTCGTTGACCCGCGGTTCAGCCGCAGCGCCGCGAAGGCAGACGTCTACGCCCCGATGAGGTCGGGCACCGATGTCGCCTTCATTGGTGGCATGATCAAATACGTCATTGACGACATGCTGGCCAATCCGCAGAACTACAACATGGTGTACCTCAAAGAGTACACCAACGCCTCTTATCTGGTGAACCCTGCCTTCAAAGGGCCGGCAGACCTTGATGGCCTGTTCTCGGGGTACGACGCGTCGAAGCGCAGCTACGACAAGTCAACCTGGAGCTACCAGGTAGACGACAAGGGTATCCCCAAGAAGGACATGACCCTCAGCGACCCCAACTGCGTCTTCCAGTTGCTGAAGAAGCAGTATGCCCGCTACACGGCTGACAAGGTGTCGGAGACGTGCGGCACACCTAAAGACAAGTTCCTCGAGGTCTGCCGCGCCTTCGCTGACACCGGCGCACCGGGCAAGGCCGGGACTATCCTCTACGCCATGGGCACCACACAGCACACTAACGGCTCGCAGGTGTGCAGTTCATATTGCGTCTTGCAGCTGTTGCTGGCCAACATCGGCGTCTGCGGCGGCGGCGTGAACGCAGCGCGGGGTGAGTCCAATGTCCAGGGCGCCACCGACCACGCCCTGCTTTTCCACCTTCTCCCCGGCTACCTCGAGAGGCCACTCAACACCGACGAGACGCTTCAGAAATACCTGGACCGCTCTACGCCCAAGTGGACAGACCCCAAAAGCGCGAACTGGGTGCAGAACCTTCCCAAATATCTGGTGAGCATGCTCAAGGCATGGTACGGCGACGCTGCCACGAAGGACAACGAGTTCGGCTACCAGTATCTGCCGAAGGGGAGCGATAACTACTCCTTCATCTCCCTGTTCCACGCCATGTACGACGGTATCATCAAGGGTCTGATGGTCTGGGGCATGAACCCCGCCGTCGGCGGCCCCAACGCCAACATGACGCGCAAGGCCCTGGAAAAGCTGGACTGGCTGGTCTCGGTGGACCTCTGGCATACCGAGACTGGCAACTTCTGGAAACGCCCCAGGGTGAACCCCGCCGACATCAAGACCGAGGTCTTCGCGCTGCCGGCAGCTGCCTCCTTCGAGAAGGAGGGCAGCGTCACCAATAGCAGTCGCTGGGCGCAGTGGCGGTATAAGGGCGCGGACGCCCCCGGTGTGGCGAAACCGGACCTGGACATCATAAACGACCTCATGATAAGGATAAAGAAACTCTACGACGCCGATGCTGCCGCTCCCAACCGCGATGCAATCACCAGGCTTACCTGGGACTACGGCACGCATGCCGACCCGCACAAGGTGGCCAGGGAGATAAACGGCTACGACCTGGCGACGGGCAAGCTCATGGTCAGCTTCGCCGCACTCAAGAGTGACGGCACAACCTCCTGCGGCAACTGGTTATTCAGTGGCTCCTATACTGAGGCCGGAAACATGATGGCGCGCCGCGACCTGGACGACAGCCCGTTCAACGTCGGCCTGTACTCCAAGTGGGCCTGGTCCTGGCCGGTCAACAGGCGCATCGTGTACAACCGCGCCTCCGTTGACCCCAACGGCAACCCCTGGGATAGCGAACACCCGGTGATCAAGTGGGATGCCGCGGGTGCGAAATGGCTGGGCGACATCGCTGACGGCGGATATCCGCCCATGGCGGCCGACGCCGGGAAGTACCCCTTCATCATGACCGCGGAGGGCGTGGCACGCCTCTTCACGGCGGCCCTCCCCAACGGCCCACTACTTGCGAAGGGCATGGCGGACGGCACATTCCCCGAGCACTACGAGCCCTGGGAGAGCCCGGTGAAGAACCCCCTCTCCGGTACCCAGAACGACCCGTGCATCAAGCTCTGGGCAGGCGAAATGGACTTCAAGGGTGACTCCGACAAATACCCCATCGTCTGTACCACCTACCGCATCGTGGAGCACTGGCAGGCAGGGCAGATGACCAGGAACCTGCCCTGGTCCGTGGAGCTGATGCCCGAGATGTTCATCGAGCTCAGCGAGGAGCTGGCGGCAGAGAAGGGCATCGCCAACGAAGACATGGTAGTGGTCGAGACGGCCCGCGGCAAGGTGACCGCCAAGGCATTGGTCACCAAGAGGTTCAAGCCGTTCCGCATGAACGGCAAGGTGATACACGAGATAGGCATGCCCTGGCACTGGGGCTACATCGGGCTCTCGACCGGCGACAGTGCGAATGTCCTGACACCAAACATAGGCGATGCCAACACCATGATTCCCGAGTACAAGGCGTTCCTGTGCAACGTGCGTAAGGCATAGTCCGATGGCACAGCAAGAATGGAGGTAACTAATGGCTGAAAAAGCGATCCTCTTCGACCCAACAAAGTGTACCGCCTGCCGCGGCTGTCAGGTCGCCTGCAAGCAGTGGAACGAGCTCGAGGCTGTGCCAACTGTCAACCTTGGCAGCTACGAGAACCCCCCCGACCTCTCGCCCAACACCTACATCAAGATGCGCTTCAAGGAGTTGGAGTACGACAAGTCTCTGGAATGGCTATTCACCAGGCGGTCTTGCATGCACTGCACGAACGCGGCCTGCGTGGAGGTGTGCCCCACAGGGGCCCTGTCACACCATCCCCTCGGCTTCATTGACTACAACGAAGACCTCTGTTCCGGCTGCGGCTACTGCTCCCAGTTCTGTCCCTTCCAGGTGCCGAGGATGAGCGGCAGCAGCATCACCGGCATCCGCAAGGCATCCAAGTGTCTCTTCTGCGCCGACAGGGTGACCAATAACCTGATACCCGCCTGCGTCAAGACCTGTCCCCCACACGCGCTTCAGTTCGGCGACCAGGACCAGATGCTCCTTCTAGGCAGACAACGCGTGAAGGAACTCAAGGCCAAGTACCCGGACGCCTACCTCTACGGGGAGGATGAGCTGGGAGGCCTGCACGTGATGTATGTGCTCCCGCACAAGCCCACGGTCCATGGCCTGCCAGCAGACCCGAGGCTGCCCGCCAGCACCACCGTATGGCAGGGCATCCTGCAACCCGCGGGCTACGTCCTGGCAGGCCTCACCGTGCTGGGACTGGGTCTGAACTACCTTGTTGCTCGGGCCAACGTCAAGAGCCATGGCAAAGGATAGTCCGCCAGAAGGCTTCAGGAGGGCGAACTGGAAATGAAGAAAACAGAAAGAGTAGAACGCTATAGCGTGATGGCACGTGTCTTCCACTGGGTACACGTCACCGCCTTCATCACTCTGGTGGTTACCGGCATCTTCCTGTATGTACCCTGGATAGGCGCCGTTGCTCAAGACTCCTGGACCAGGGTGATACACCGTATCGGGGCAGTGCTCTTCATGGGCATGCCCATACTGTTCTTCCTGGTCCGGCCGCGCAGCGCCATCGAAACGATTAAGGAAGGCCTTACCTGGGGTAAGGAGGACTTCGGTTGGGTAGCTGCGGCCCCACGATACTACTTCCTCGGCGATGAGGCGGCAATGCCGCCACAGGGGCGCGTAAACTCCGGACAGAAACTCTGGTTCCTGCTACTCATGTTGACGGGTCCTGTGTTCGTGATCACAGGCATACTGATGTGGTTCTTCCAGGACACGCTGCCCAGTGCAGTGTTCCAGTGGAGCGTCTTCGCTCACGATGTCTCCTTCATCGCCACCGTCTGCTTCTTCTTCGTGCACATCTACCTCTCGGTACTGCATCCACTGATGTCCGGCGTGTTCAGCTCGATGACGAACGGCAAGGTAACGAAGGAGTTCGCCCAGGCCCACTACGCCAAGTGGTATGAGGAGAAGGCGAAAGAGGAGAAACCCTCGGGCGGAAAATAAGGGGAGCGCTGAGATAGCAAGCAAGTATGCTGACACCATTCAAGAGCTTCGCCGCTGGGAAGAGAAGGCAGGCCCTTCTAAGTTCATCCAGTTCCATGAGGAACTGCTGACCGCTCAGTCCGAGGCAGGAGCCGGTTTCCACCCCGCAACGAGCACCATAGATGCCAAGGTAGCAGCGGAACGCCTCAGCAGAGGCGTTCCGCTGCTGGTGTTATTCTCCTACATAGGGACAGACTGGCCACTGTTCTCCAACCTGTCACAGAAATCCGTTGCCATTCTCCACAGGTACTCCATCCTGCCACCCCGTGCCGAAACGACTCTCGCCACCATCGCCGGGAATATCAACGTCCTACGCCGATATGCCAAACGATGGTACGAACGCGGTTCATTGCCCAGTACTCCAAGGGTCAGCAAGGTCGCCTCAGAGGTGCTGGCCGACGTCATCGGCATCAGCATGCACCCCTTTCTCAATGCCTGGGCCGGGGTACTGTCCCCACTCATAGTCCAGGAGAAATGGCGCCGCAACTATTGTCCGGTCTGTGGCGGCAGGGCAGATTTCGCCTTCCTTGAGAAGGAGGTGGGCAACCGCTGGCTGGTGTGCTCCAGATGCGATGGCCAGTGGCTATTCCTGCGACTCAAATGCCCCTTCTGTGAGAACCAGGACCCCAAGTCTCTTTCCTACTTCACCGACGATTCTCAGCGATACCGCCTATACGTCTGCGACGTCTGCCGAAACTATGTGAAGGCCATTGACCTGCGCCAGACCGAAGGACTCTCCAATATCCCGGCTGAGCGCATCCTCACCGCCGACCTCGACCGACAGGGCCTGGACTCCGAATACAGCCCGGGATGGTTGACCACTCCTCCCTACCACCAGCCCCACAGGCCCCATAAGACGATCTCCACCTGAAGTCCCTCTCGCGGAGACCGCAACCGAGCAGTTGCCAAAACCAGCGCCTTGACAAGTGCCCCCACTGGCCCTATACTGCAGCCAACGAACGAGCGTTCGTTCTCAGTACCCCTCGGGATTCGTGCTGAGAAACAACGGAGGAGGTGAGGCAGGATGCACGAGCATACCCTCAACGCTCTGCGGCAACACTATAACATGCTGCCCATAGGGCTGCCGGAGGTGCCCAGCCGGCTGGAACGTGCCTTCCTCAACGTGCTGTTCACCGAAGAGGAGGCACACGCGGCCCTGCACATGACACCCCAAGGACAGGCCCCACAAGAGGTGGCCCGCAAGCTGGGAAGGAGCGAGAAGGAAGTCCTCGAACTGCTTGAGACCATGGTGCGCAAGGGCCTGATACTACGCAGGGAGAAGGATGGCGAGAAGGTGTATTCCATTGAGCTGTTCGTCCCTGGTGTGTACGAGTTCCAGGTCGGGATATATAACGAGGTCGTGGCACGCCTCTTCGAGGTCTTCCTACCCGAATACGCACCCGAGCTCTTCGGCACCAAGCCGCCATGGGCCTGGGTCATCCCCGCAGAGAGGTCACTGCCGGTAAGTACAGAAGTCGCCCCCTACGAGAGGGCCTCCGAGATCGTAAAGGGAACCAAGAAGGTCGCCCTCGCGGAGTGTATTTGCCGCAAGGAGAGGAAGCTCATAGGCCGTGTCTGCGACAGGCCCAAGGACGAGATATGCCTCATCTTCAGTCCCTGGGCAGAGCTCTACGTCGAGAGAGGGATCGCCAAGGCGGCAACCGTTGACGAGGCCCTCAAGGCCATTGACCAGGCAGAACAAGCAGGGCTGGTACGTCTTGCCACCAACGTCAGGCAGAACCACCTTTTCATGTGTCAGTGCTGCTCCTGCTGCTGCGGCATAATGAGAGGCATGGTGGAGTTCGGCCAGTCAACAGCCATCCAGCACTCCAACTACGTCCCCGTCATCAACAAGGAGTCCTGCAACGGATGCCCCGACTGCGTCAAGGCCTGCACCATGCATGCCCTCTCGCTCGTCCAGGGGAAGGCCAAAATGGATGGCACCAAGTGCATCGGCTGTGGCCTCTGTGCCACCGCATGCTCCAGCGGTGCCATCCTGATGAGGCGCAAGGCAGAGTCCAAGGTCAAGGAACCACCGGTTGACTGGGACGAACTGATGACCATAATCGCCCACGAGAGGGGCAGAAGGCATTTCTATAAGTAAGTAGCGGGGGGGGTAGCTATGTCTATCCAGCAACGCGCTCCAGGGGTCCCCAATCTGGTCGTGAAGCTATTCAGCATGATGTCCAGCACCGGCTTACTGACATTAGTGAAAGGCCCCTTGCGCCCGGCCGCCGAACCGGTACTGAGGCTGGTGGCCCGCTCCGGGCTGCTGAGGTTCTCTCCAGGTACTCATGCCCTCATCTCCGCACTGGCCAAGCCTGGAGTGCTCGCCTCCGTGAAAGACGTGCCCTCCTCGCAGCTCGTTGAACTGGTAAAGGTTCTGGCCAAGCCCGGGGTGGCAGAGATAGTCAACCGGACGACGCCCAGCATTGTGGTCGACCTGATAAAGACACTGAGGTTGCCCGGCGCGCTGACTAACTTCCAGGAGATGGCTGCAGAGGAGATAGTGCACATCGTCCACTATCTGGTACCATCGGAGGTCGCTGCCTAGTCATCAAGTCTGCAGCTCCCAGGACACACCTTTCACAAGCTGGCAGGCGTCGGGGGAAGTGCGCTACAATATGGCGCCAGGCCAGCGTAGCTCAGGGGTAGAGCAGCGGTTTCGTAAACCGCCGGCCGTCGGTTCGAATCCGACCGCTGGCTCCACCATGCCACACCGTTACAGCAGCTGTCCACTTCCTCCTGACACAACCTCAAAAGACAGCACACTCAGCGCTTGCCAAATGCGTCCTGAGACGTGTTAGTTTTGACCAACAGCGCCAAGACAGCGACTCCATCCGTCAACATGATGCTCAGAGGTACGACAGGCTATTGACTTTCCACCGTCCCAACGTATAATCTCAGTTGGTGGGCGGCGGCCAGTGAGCAGTGGTGCTATCCAATACCCGCAAAGCCAGCCGTGGCCGAGTACACGGCAGCTACACATAGCCACGGTACAGCAGAGCCAACATGCCCGACCACAGTCGTCTTGACCACCAATTAAGAAGAAGGGAGGAACTGCGGATGAAGGTCAAGGTCTCAGTACGTATCATTTGCGGCATCTTATCGTTGCTCTTGGCTCTGAGCGCTGTCACAGCATGTGCCCCGGCAGCCCAGAGCCCGGTAGCCGGTGCAGTAAAGGTCAAGGTCGGCCTTTCTCTCGGGCTCACCGGCTCCCTCGCCTCCACGGTGGCGCCCATCTCACAGGGAGCACTGGCCTACATGAAGTGGGTGAATGACCAGGGGGGGATAGAATACCGTGACCCCAAGACCGGCAAGACGGAAAAGGCCTTGCTGGACATAGCCTGGGAGGACAACGCCTACAGCGCGGCCAAGACGCTCTCCATCTACAAGAGACAGAAGGACTGGGGCATGCTGCTCCAGGTACTGGTGATGAGCCCTGACGTGATCGCTGATACCGCCAGCAGAAGCCAGGTGCCCATCATGTCCGTGGGCAACATCACCGAGACCTCGATAAAGCCCGAACCCAGGTACATAACCGTCCTTTACGGCAGCTACCTGGACCAGATGCTCACCTTCGTGAAGTGGACCAGCCAACAGCAGGCAACGCCACCCAAGGTCGGCTTCATACTGATGGACCTTCCCACCCACAGGGCATCGGGCGGCGGTGGTGGACTATCAGCAGAGCTGGTCAAGGAGTTCGGCGGCGAGCTCGTGGGAGTGGAATGGGTCCCCGCCGGGGTAACCGACTCGAGCATAGAGATGACCAGGCTTAAAGCTGGCAACCCGGACTGGATATACATCGCTAACGTCACCAGCGGCGTTAGCACCATCGCGAAGGACGCACAGAGGTTGGGGATAACGCCCAAGACCCGCCTCGCCACAATCACCTACGTCTTCGGCGAGGACCTCATCCCGGTACTAGGAGACCTCAGCGAGGGGCTGTATGGCGCACTGTGCTGGTCCTATCCGTCCGAGGCCACGATCCCGGGGATCAAGCTGGCCCACGACGCCATGCAGAAGTACTACGCTCGAAAGGCCAGCGCCACCAACGTGCAGGGTGTCCTGACCTCCATGGTGGCAGTCGAGGGCATCAGGCAGGCTCTAGGGAAGGTGGGGGCAGAGGCGCTGACGCCGAGCGCGGTGAACGACGCCTTGCACAGTCTAACTAACTTCGACCCCATGGGGCTGACAAAGCCAATCACCACAACCACGGCGTACCCGGTAAGCTCTGGGTACGTGAAGGTAGGCACTATCAAGGGAGGTGTGGTACAGCCTGTCAGTGACTGGATCGAGGTCTCCAAGGCCATGCTCAGGTTCGTGAAGTAGCGACATGGTCGCCCAAGAGACCGGTAGAGCAAGCTGGTCCGATACAGCACCATGCCGGTGGCAAGAGTCTTTAGTAGTAACTCACTGGAGGAGGTACAGAGATGCGAAGAGCCATCATGATAGCCATGGCGGTACTGTCCCTTTCCACACTGGTCCTGGCCGCATGTGCCGGGGGCACGACACCGGTAGAGGTCAAAGCCCCCCAGGTAGCCCTCTCTGAGGTCTATGCTGTCTTCGGCGGCAAGGAGAGCACGACTATCCAGGCAGACTTCACCATCAAGAACCCGAGCAATGTCGAGGTAAAGCTGGACTCGTTCGAGTTCACCCTGGCCTGCGAAGACAAGAACGTGGGCTATGTGCAGAACCCGAACGACTACTACATCCCGGCAGGGGGTGAGATAGCTGTCTCCGGAGTCACCGTGGTCCCCTTCTCCAACATGGTCGCCGAGCTGTTGATGGGCAAGGGGATGACCTCAGGAGATGCCACCAAAGCGGTACTGCCCTACTGGAAGAAGATGGGGGGAGTGCTCCCCGCCGACGCGCTGAAACCGGTGTGGGACGAGGTCCCGGCGGGTGTAACCTGGAACGTATCCGGGACGGCCTATGTGATGGGCGACGGCCAGAAGCAGGACGCCAGGTTCACCCTTTCCCTGAAACGGTAGGGCGACCCGGGGCTTCTGCACAACCACGGCGAATGTGACAAACGAGGGGTGGGAGGCGAGGTTGTCCGACACCCACCCCTTCATAATGCCCATCGCCTGCTCTAGAAAAAGGGAAGAGAAGTGAAGGCACTGGTGATCGGTGGCACCGGTCCCACCGGTCCGTTCCTCATCCGGGGGCTACTTGAACGTGGCTACCATGTGACGATCCTCCACCGTGGAACGCATGAAATAGACCTGCCCACCGAGGTAGCACACATCCACGGTGATGCCCACTTCCCAGAAACGCTCGCTGAAGCCCTGGGCTCTCACACCTTCGACCTGGCGATAGCCATGTACGGGCGTCTGCGGCACGTGGCAGAGGCCTTGCGTGGCAGGACCAGGAGGTTCATCGGCGCCGGTGGAGTCGCCGTATACCAGAACTGGTTTGCCCCGAATCATTCTCCCGAGGGCCTACCTTACTCCATCCCGGAGGATGCGCCACTGGTAACCGACCCCGCCATGGATAGCTTTGCCTGCCTCATGGTCCAGGCAGAGCAGGCGGTGATGGAGGGACACAAAGAAGGCCACTACAACGCCACCGTACTCCGCTTCCCCATGGTCTATGGCGGGCGGCAGCTTATCCCTGGCGAGTGGAGCATCCTGCGACGCATCCTGGATGGCAGAAAACACATCATCATCCCTGATGGCGGCCTGGTGATGGAGAGCAGGGGCTACGCGGAGAACCTGGCCCATGCAGTGCTGCTCTGCGTAGAACAGCCAACGCGGTCAGCGGGCCAAATATACAACATAGCCGACGAACAGGCCCACAGCGTGAGGCAGTGGGTCCAGCTCATATCCCGTGCCATGGGGCATGACTGGGAGTTGGTCAGCATGCCGGCAATACTGGCCCGGCCTGCTGTCCCCTACGCCATGTTCGCCCGACCCGGCATAACCGAGTCCGGCGCGCTAAACCATCGCGTCATGGACCTCACCAAGGTCAAGAGGGAACTGGGGTACAGGGACATCGTGCCCGCAGCAGAAGCGCTGAGGCGCACAGTCCAGTGGTACCTTGAAAACCAACCGGAGCGCGGTGGCGAGATAGAACAGCGGCTCAGGGACCCATTCGACTACGAGGCTGAGGACCGGCTCATCAGAGCATACAAGAGAAGTATCCGCAGGCTGCAAGACCTCTACGCTGCTCCCAAATGGCGCCATCCCTACCCCCACCCCAAGAAGTCGGGCCTGCTGCGGGACGAAGCCGGTAGGTAGAGTGCACTGCCCACAAGGGACATAGCGCGAGGCTGTCCAGCAGATGTCAACACGAAGTATGGAGGTGCGACCATGGAGCTAGGTGAAATCAAGGCCATTGACTCGATGTGCCGCCCATTCTACTGCCTGCCCCCGGAAAAGACCAAGGAGCTGTTCCACTTCTATGAGTTTCAGGTCATGGCGGTGAGCACCTTCGGCGGGGTGCTGAAGCGCATCGGTGCGGGTCCTGGCGAGGAATGGAAGGTGCTGGCCGCAATGGGCAAGGGCTCAGTACAGGAGATGCTCAAGGAGATGGACGCCATCGGGGTGGAGTATGTGTTCATGGACCAGATGATTGGCTGGTCACGCCGTGAACACAGGCTATGGGGCAACTACACCATCGAAACCCTAGCCGAGATAAGCAGGGAAACGAAAGGCAGGGTGGTCGGAGGTGCCGGGTACAACCCGTTCCGAATCAAGGAGAGCCTGGAGGCCGTAGAACGGGCGGTCAAGGACTATGGGTTCAAGTATGTGTGGGCTCATCCGATAACCTTCGGCCTGAGGCCCAACGACAAGCAGATGTACCCGCTCTACGCCAAGTGCATCGAACTCGGGATACCGTGCTGCTACCAGTCGGGACAGTCGGCAGAGCCTCTGCCCAGTGAACCGGGGCGCCCCATGTATGCAGACGAGGTTGCACTGGACTTTCCCGAGCTAACCCTGGTGCTCACCCATACCGGCTGGCCCTGGGTCGAGGAGTGGATGTCAATGGTCTGGAAGCACCCCAATGTCTACGGCAACATCGGCGCCTACTATCCGTCTTCCCTCGACCCCGCACAGGTGCGGTTCATGGACAGCGTCCGCGGCCAGGACAAGGTACTCTGGGCCAGCAACGGGTTCGGCCTGACGCGGTGCAAGAAGGAGTTCCTCGAGCTGCCCATCAAGGACGAGACCAAGAGGAAGGTCTTGCGGGAGAACGCCCTCAAGGTGTTCAAACTGAAGGCCAACTGAACCTAACAAAAGGAGGCATCACAATGTCAGGCATAGTCAGCTACGGGGCCTACGTCCCGATATACCGACTCAGCGGTGAGGTGCTGTCACGGGTCTGGGGCAGCAGGGGCAAGGGCGAGCGGGCGGTGGCCAACGTAGACGAGGACAGCATCACCATGGCGGTGGAGGCAGCCCTCGACTGCCTGAACGGCATTGACCGCACTCAGATAGATGCCCTCTACCTCGCCTCCACCACGCTGCCCTATAAGGAGAAGCTCTCCGCCAGCATAGTGGCTGCTGCCTGCGACCTGCGCGATGACCTTCACAGCGCGGACTTCACCAGTTCCCTGCGCGCCGCAGCCAGCGCGCTGCAGGCAGCCCTAGACGCCGTCACCGCGGGGTCGGCACGCCAGGTGCTGGTGGTGGCCTCCGATTCGCGACTGCCACACCCCGGCTCGGCATCGGAGCTCCTCTTCGGCGACGGCGCCGCCGCTTTCATCGTCGGTAAGGACGGCGTCATAGCCGAGGTCGAGGGCAGCCATGCCCTCTCCAGTGAGTTCCTAGACGTGTGGCGGTTGGACACCGATGCCGGCCCGCGCACCTGGGAGGAACGGTTCATCATTGAGGAAGGCTACAACAGGTTACTGCCCGCGGCCGTGTCCGGCCTGCTGAAGAAGCTCAATGCCAGTCCACAAGACTTCGCCAAAGCCGTCTTCTACGCGCCCGACGCCCGTACGCACACCGCAATGGCCCGCACGCTGAATCTGGATGCGAATAAACAGGTGCAGAACCCCCTATTCGATGTCCTGGGCAACACAGGGGCCGCCTTCGCCCCGATGCTTCTGGTGGCCGCCCTGGAGGAGGCCAGGGCCGGGGACAGGGTGCTCTTCGGCACCTACGGGGACGGGGCCGCTGCCTTCTCCTTCCGCACTACAGGGAAGGTCGAAGCGGTGCGCGACCGCCGTGGCGTGAAGCGTCATCTATCATCTAAAGACCTCCTCACCAACTACGGCAAGTACATCCGCTTCCGCAACCTGATGGAGCCCGAACCCAGCTTGGAGTACCGCTTTCGCACCTCGCTGCCGCTACTGTGGCGGGACCGCAAGATGGTGTACCGTCTGAGAGGGCACAGGTGTCGCCAGTGCGGCAATATCCAGTTCCCGATGCAGAACGTGTGTATCTACTGCCAGGCGAGAAAGGACTTCGACGAGGTCAGGCTCTCAGATAAGAAGGGCTCTCTGTTCACCTTCAGCCTGGACGAGCGGACGCCGGTGCCAGACCCGCCCAACGTACTGGCGGCAGTGGACCTGGATGGAGGGGGCAGGCTCTATGGTCAGGTCACCGACCGTGACCCGGCGAAGATAAAGGTGGGCATGCGTATGGAGCCCACCTTCCGCAGGATACACGATGCCCTGGGCATCCACAACTACTTCTGGAAGCTGCGCCCCTGCCGGGAACAGTGAGAAAGGAGCAGAAGATGGCCGAGAGCACAAAAGATAAAGTAGCTATCGTGGGCATGGGCTGCACCAGGTTCGGGGAGCACTGGGACAAGGACATCAACGACCTCATCTATGAGGCGACCTTTGAAGCCCTGGAGGATGCCGGGGCCGACATCAAGGACATCCAGGCGGTATGGCTGGGGTCGGTCTGGGGTAGCCAGTCGGCAGAGGGCGGAGGCATCGTCACCGGTAGCCTGGCCTCCGCGGCACTCTCCCTTCAGTACTTGCCGGTGACCAGGGTGGAGAACGCCTGTGGCACCGGCGCCGAGTCCATCAGGGGCGCTGCCTACGCCATCGGGGCCGGGGCCTATGACGTAGTGCTGGTCATCGGCGTGGAGAAGCTCAAGGACGTCGGGTTCGGTGGCCTGGGCGTCATCCAGCCCGGGCGCTACAGCCCGGTGTACGGCATGGGAGGCACCGCACCCGGTCGCTATGCCATGGCAGCCACAAGGTACTTCGCCCGCTACGGCCTCAGCGCAGAGCAAGGGAAGAAGATGCTCGCCATGGTCTCGGTGAAAAGCCACCACAATGGCGCCAGGAACCCGCGTGCGCACCTACAGAGGGAGATAACCGTTGAGCAGGCCATGAGTGCCCCCATCATCGCCTGGCCCCTAGGCCTGTTCGACTGCTGCGGCGTCACCGATGGCGCCGCCGCCGCCGTGCTCTGTCGCGCCTCAGAGGCCAAGAGCTTCCGCAAGGACTACATCACCATCAAAGGCCTCGGCATCGCCGCCGGGCCCGGCTGGGGCAAAGAGAGGACTGACTACGACTACACCTCCTGGCCGGAGACAGAGTATGCCGCCAGGTACGCCTACCGGGAGGCCGGGATAAGGGACCCCCGCAAAGAACTGGACCTGGCTGAGGTACACGACTGCTTCTCCATCGCCGAGGTCATCGCCGTGGAGTCTCTGGGAATCTGCGAGAAGGGCCACGGCCGGGAGGACATTGAGTCCGGGGCCTGGACACAGGAGGGAGAAATACCGATCAACATCAGTGGTGGCCTCAAGTCCTTCGGCCATCCGCTAGGGGCCAGCGGCTGCCGGGAGGTGTACGAGTTCTACAAGCAATACCAGGGAAAGGCGGAGAAACCATCAAGACAGCTCAAGAACCCCCGCCTGGGACTGGCGCACAACCAGGGTGGACACCCCGGCAAGTTCGTCGCCGGCGTCACCATAATAGGAGCTCCATGAGCGAATCAGGCCTTGGAATCGGGCTGGTGGTGAGCGCGCCGCTTTGCCTGGGCGCCCAAGTATATGTGCTTTCCTTTCTCAATGCGGAGGGATATGAGAGTCTCAGTCCCCTTGACTCCATCCAGAGTCCCGACCTCGGTCTCCATGAACTTGAGCAGGTCATCCACCGACTGGAACACACCCATGAGCATAACATCGAAGCGGCCAGAGACGATGGCCACATAGACTACGTTGTCACACCGGCGCAGGAACTCGACGACTTTGCTTACATTGTCCATGCGCACGCTCAGTCCAACCAGCGCACAGATGTTAAAACCCAAGAACACCGGGTCGATCAAGGCCCGCAGGCAGATAGCATCGGCATCTACCAGGCGCTTCAACCTTCTGCGCACCGTCGCCTCGCTGAGCGGCAACTTAGCGGCAATCTTCCTCGTGGACAACCTCGCGTTTTCCGACAACTGGGAGGCTATGGCCCAATCTAATGCGTCGAATTTTGACTTATTCATGGCGCACAGTGTAACAGGTATCAACAGGGGGAATCAACCTTGCCTTTCGGAGAGCAGGGGCACTCACCCTGCGAGCCGGGGGCAACATGTGTACAGCTAGCAAGCCGGAAGGGGAGCATGTAAACGTGAGGTTCGGTCTCACGCCCGAGCAAGAAACCTTCCGCGACGAAGCAAGGCGGTTCCTCAGCGCCGAGCACGCTCGTGGCTCCTTCACGCCATTGTACGATGGCTGGCTAATAGGATGGTCGCCGGAACTCTCACACAAGCTTGCTGCAAGAGGCTGGATCGGCATGACCTGGCCGGCGCAGTACGGGGGACAGGGACGTACATACCTAGACCGGCTGGTCCTGACAGAGGAGATGATGCGTGCGGGCGCCCCGGTGGCATACCACTGGCATGCCGACCGTCAGGTGGGCCCAGCCATCCTGGCCCATGGGAGCGAAGACCAGAAACAATGGTTCCTGCCGCGCATAAGTCAGGCAGAGGTCAGCTTCTGCATCGGCATGAGCGAACCAGGGGCAGGCTCGGACCTGGCTTCACTCACCACACGCGCACAATGGGATGGCAGCGGCTACATAGTCAACGGTCAGAAGACGTACATCACCAACGCGCACCGCGCCTCATTCATGTACCTGGTGGCCCGCACCGACCCGAGTGTGCCAAAACACCGCGGCCTCAGCGAGTTCATCGTAGAACTTGGACTGCCAGGGATCACCGTCCGTCCGCTGTTAGACATGGCCGGCGGTCACGACTTCAACGAAGTGTACCTGGATAACGTGCGGCTTCCCGGCAGCACGCTGCTGGGACAGCGGAACCAGGGCTGGAACCAGATAGTGAAACAACTCGACTACGAGCGTGCCGGAATCGAACGCCTGATGGGCAACTACCTCTTGTTCGGCGACGTGATGGCCTATGTCCTGAAAACGCATGGCAAACGGGAGCAGCCGGTGGCGGACGCAGTTGTCAGGGCCAAGCTGTCGGAGCTTGCGGTGGAGATGGAGGTTGGACGCTTGTTGATCTACCGGGTCGCATGGATACTCACGGAGGGAAAGGTGCCCACCTACGAGGCGGCTATGGCCAAGACATACGGAGCGGAGTTCCAGCAGCGTCTGGCCAATACAGCGACCCGGATTCTTGGCCTTCACGGGCAGTTACTACCCTCGTCGAAACACAGGCTGTTCCATGGCCTACCGGCTACCTGCTACCTGAGGTCCGTAATGCAGACCATCGGCGGAGGGACGTCGGAAATCCTCCGCAACATCGTGGCACTCAGGGGACTGGGGTTGCCCTCAAAGTAAGGATATCAAATCCCGGTAAGGAGAGGAGACAACTGGTGGACTCAAATCTACGAAAGCTGGAGGAGCTGAGAAGACGGAAGTCTCGGATACTCCAGATGGGCGGAGCCAGACAGACTGAACAACAGCACTCCATGGGAAAGTTGACCGCGCGTGAGCGCATAGATAGGCTCCTGGATTCCGGGACATTCCAGGAGATTGACCCCCTGGTGAAGCATCGGTGTTCGGCCTTCGGCATGGAGGGGAAGGAACTACCAGCAGATGCCATCGTCACTGGATATGGCAAGGTGTCGGGACGGCCTGTATTCGTCGCTGCGGAGGACTTCACCGTAGCCGCCGGCACATACGGAGAGATGCACGGTAAGAAGGCATGTAAGGCGATTGACCTCGCCCTCGCCGCCCGATGTCCCTTCATCATGATGATCGATTCCGGCGGCGCCAGACTCCAGGAAGGACAGGACTCCAGCGAATGGTACGCCCTGCTCTTCCGGCGTCATACGCTATGCAACGGGGTGATCCCGCAGGTCTCACTGCTGCTAGGGCACTGTGGTGGTGGAGCAGCCTATGGGCCAGCGCTTACCGACTTCATCATCATGGCCAGGAGGACAGCTTTTATGTATATGGGCGGGCCTGCTTTTGTCAAAACAATGCTCGGCTACGAGGCCACCGCCGATGAACTGGGTGGCGCTGAGGTGCACAGCAGGATCACGGGGCTGGCCGACCTGGTGGCGGAGGACGATGCCCATGCCATGGAACTCACTAAGGAACTGCTCTCCTATCTGCCCTCACACAGCGGCGAGAGGCCCCAATGGCTGGACACAGGAGATACAGCCCCACGTGCTAACAAGGGCATCCTTGGGCTGCTGCCTGACGACTCACGTGCGCCTTTCGATATGTGCAAGCTCATCCTCCAGGTCGTGGACAACGGCCACATGCTGCAGGTCAAACGCGACTTCGCCCCCAACATGATCACCGGGTTCGCCCGCCTCGGCGGGCATTCTGTGGGTATCGTGGCCAACCAGTCAACGGTGAAAGGCGGCGTCATAGATGTTGACGCTTCGGACAAGCTGGCCAGGTTCGTCCGTATTTGCGACTCCTTCAACGTTCCGTTGGTCCAGTTCCAGGACTCGCCAGCAGTGATGATAGGGAGGGACGAGGAGTACAAAGGGATCATACGCCACGGCTCCAAGATGCTCTACGCCTACACCGAGGCCACGGTGCCAAAGGTTACACTGGTGGTCCGCCATTCCTATGCCGGGGCACAGCTCTCCATGTGCAACAAGCCTATCGGGGCAGACCTCATGTTCGCCTGGCCCACCGCAGAGATAGCCCTGGTTGGCCCCGCTACCGCCGCCAGCGTGCTCTACGCCAAGGAGATCGCCGCCGCGGCCAACCCGGAGGAGGTCAAAGCAAGAAGAATAGCCGAGTATGCTGAGTATTACGTCAATCCATATGTAGCCGCCGAACGGGGCTACATTGACGATGTCATCGAGCCAGAGGAGACGCGCGCCAGGCTGATCGCGACTCTGGAGGTACTGCAGAATAAGCAGGACCACAGGCCAGAGAAAAAGCACGGCAACCTGCAGATGTGAGGGGTCTCGCTAGCCATGGCATACACCCAATGAAGGGAAGGAACGGACTGCATGACCGAGAGAACAGCAGAGTTTGGCCTCTCCGAAGCGCACCTGATGCTCCGCGACAACGTGAGGCAGTTTGTCCGTCGCGAGTTGCTTGCCACAGCCAGGAAGCGTGCCAAGCAGGACTTCGTGGAGCCGTGGGTAGTGAGAAGGCTGGGAGAGATGGGCCTACTGGGCATCAACATGCCGGAGGAATACGGGGGACAGCCCGGTGACTCTCTATCAGCGGGCATAGCAGCCGAAGAGGTAGCCCGCGGAAACATGAGCGAGTCCATCCTCTTCACATACCCCACGCTGCTGCATGCTGCCATCAAGACCAACCCCGGAGACTTCGTTCACGAGTGGCTGACGCCCGTCTGCCGGGGAGAGACCATAATCGCCTTCGGCAACACCGAGCCCGGCTGCGGCTCTGACGCGGCAGCCATAGAGACAAAAGCAGTGCGAGAGGGCGACCACTACCTGATCAAAGGTGAAAAGACCGCCGTCACCATGGGGATGCAGGCCAAGGCGTTCTACATAACTGCCAAGACTGCCACCGGCAGGAGCCCGAAGACAATAACCGCTTTCCTGGTGCCTGCCGACATGCCAGGGGTGGTGAGGTCACACATCCCCTATTCCGGGTGCAAGTCGTACGGCTCAGCCTCCCTCATCCTGGACAACGTGCGACTTCACGAAAGGTACCGGCTGGGACAGGAAGGACAGGCATTCTACTTGGCCATGGAATTCTTCGACTTCGCCCGTGTGATACTGTGCCTGATGACCCTCGGCGCGGCCGCAGTCAGCCTGGAGGAGGCCATCGAGTATGCCAAACAGCGCAGGGCCTTCGGACAGCCCATAGCACGCTGGGAGGGGGTATCCTTCCAGCTCGCCGAAGCAGCCACGTTACTGGAAGCCGCACGCATGATGTCCTACCGCCCGCTGTGGCTGCGTGACCAGGGAAGGCGTCACTCCAAGGAGACTGCGATGGCCAAGTGGTGGGTACCCCAGGTCGCCGGCAGGATCATCCACCATTGTATCCTGGTCTGCGGCCACACGGGCTACAGCGAGGAATTCGGACTGGAGCAACGCCTGCGCGATGTGGTCGGCCATGAACTGGCAGATGGTACAGCCCAGATACAGAAGGTAGTCATCACCCGCGAGCTACTGGGGCGCGACTATCTCCCCTACTAGTACGGAGGTCAGATTGGAACGCCGTAGGCCCAAGCCCTGGCGCACACAGGACTTCCAGCTGCCGGAGCACGAAGGGCGGAGCAAGGTCAACGCTCTGGACAGGGCAATCAGGCAGACAGTGAAGCCCGGGATGGTCCTGTATATCGGCAGTGGTGCCAACGCCGCTCTGCGTGCCCTGCTGCGACAGTTTCATGGCACCAAGCCGGAATTCACTCTGGTGATGCCAGCACTCTCCCTCTCCGCCATCCACTTGCTGCATGCCGGACTGGTCAAGAGGATAGTCACCGCATACTATGGGGCCGGATACTACCCCACCACCGGGCCCAGCCCGGTCATACAGGAGCTCAATCGCAAGGGCAAGGTAGAACTCGAGAGTTGGAGCCTTCTCTCCCTGACACAGAGGCTGATGGCCGGGGCACTGGGTCTGCCATTCTTGCCCACCCGCTCCCTGCAGGGCAGCAGCATGGCTGAGGAGAACCAGAGGTCTTTCTCACTGATAGAAGACCCCTTCGGCAGCGGGATAGAGGTGGGGGCGGTGAAAGCATTGAATCCTGACATCGCCCTAGTACACGGTTGGGCCGCCGACCACTATGGCTTCACCATCACCGCGCCAGCAATAGAGAGTGGTGACTGTCTCTGGGGCACAAAGGCCAGCAAGGGCGGTGCGGTGGTGAGCGTAGAAAAGGTGGTATCCACTGATTTCATACGGAGACACGCACCACTGGTGACCATTCCTGGACACATGGTGGCAGCAGTATGCGAAGCAAGCATGGGGGCTCATCCTGAAGCCATGGTCCGGGTAGGTGTGGAGGGGCTCAGGGCCTATGAGCATGACTTCGAATTCCTGCGTGACTGCCGTAATGCGAGCCTCAACCCCCGGTCACTGGATGCCTGGTTAAGAGAGTGGGTCCTGGACTGTCCACATGAAAACTACATTCGCAAACTGGGAGCAGAGAGGATATCCGCACTGCAAAGACAGGCACAGGGCTCAGTCGCGCTGGCCCAGATACCACGCCAGGAGGGGTGGAATGACACGGAGATGATGCTGGTTGCAGCGGCCAGAGAGGTCGAGAGGCTGGTCATGGAGCGAGGGTACGCTTTGATAATCAGCGGCTTGGGGCTGCCGTCCCTTGTCTCCTGGCTGGCATACTATCAACTCCGAAACAAGGGCATAGACATAGACCTCATGACCGGGACCGGGTTCGTCGGCTTTGCTCCACGGCCCGGCGACACACTGCCACTCAGCATGTCCAACCTCGCCACCTCCAAGATGGTCACTGACATCGTGGACTGTCAGGGCGTGTTCGTGGGCGGACGGAACAGCAGGTGCCTCACAGTCCTGAATGCAGCTCAGGTGGACAGGTTCGGCAACCTCAACTCCTCCCTGACCGCAGAGGGTGCCCTGCTGGTGGGCTCGGGTGGCGCCAACGACGCCGCCAATGCCCCGGATGTGCTGGTGGTCATACCACAGTCCGCCGAACGCTTCGTGGAACGCCTTCCTTACATCACCACCCCGGGAGTCAGGGTACAGACCCTGGTATCCGACATGGGCATCTTCGAGAAGCACGGCAGCGGCGCCGAGTTCATGCTTGTGCGCTACTTCACCGGCCACGGACAGGCCGATGCTACAGCAGCCCTAGCACGGATAAGGAAGAACTGTGGCTGGCAACCGAGGGCCGCCCCCGCACTCGCCCTCGTCCCCCCACCCACTCCCAGGGAGCTGATGTTACTCCGAAACCTTGACCCGCAAGGCCACGTCAGAGGCGCATAATCCGGCCCACCAGACTAGGCCCATGTTCCCCATGCCGGGATCACCTCAGCCTCTTATGGAAGACCAGCATGGCATCACCCGGGGCATAGAAATCGGGGATACGACAGATAACCTCGTAGCCCTGAGAGCGGTAGAAGCCCCACGTCTTCTCATACTCCGGCTTCGAAGATGTCTCGACGAGGAGGAGCCGAGCGTCAGCCTCGCTCATCCTTTCTTCAGCGACCGCCAGCATCTTCTTCCCTATGCCATACCCCTGCTGCTCTCGAGCCACCGCAATCCAGTAAATATCCCAGGTGCCTTGGGTCAATGGAGTCGGGCCGTAGCAAACATAGCCCACGACCCCAAGGGCTGCCTCTGCTACCAGCGCGAGGTAACCAGACCCAGATGGGTCACCCAGATAGCAGTCAATGACCTCCTCGGCCACCGCAACCTCGACGGACAGAAACTCAGGTATAGCCCGCAGGATGCGCATCACTGCTGGCTTGTCCTCCGCCGTCATAGCCCGTACCACTACTGTCATACCGCCATAACTAAATCTTTCTCCAAGGCTAGGAGCAGTATCTTCTCCATAAATTGAGCATAGGTCAGCCCGGACGCCTCGGCCTGTCGGGCCGCTCCGGTCCCGGGCGATATGTCCGGGTTGGGATTTACCTCCAGGACGTTGAGCACGCCATTCCGGTCCAACCTCATGTCCATCCTGGCATAGCCACGGCAACCGAACAGCGTGAATGCCGCCCGGGCAATAGAGCCGATGCGTTCCCTCTCTTCAGCACCTATCCTCGCAGGGCAGACGGGCTTGGTACGACGAAAGTAGAGGCTCCCTGGTTCCCACTTGGCAGCGAAAGTGAGGACGCGCGGCATCTCGGGCGGCAGCGAGTAGACTATCTCCGAGACCGGGAGGACAGAAAGCTCGCGGTCACCGAGCACAGTAACGTTAAACTCCCGCCCCCCGACGAACTCCTCTACCAGCGCCTCACCACCGAAGAACTCGCTCACCCTGGCCACCTGTCTCTCCAGTGAGACCTGGTCGCGGACCACATTCTCTTCGGAGAGGCCATGGCTGGCGTCTTCCCGCAGAGGCTTGACGATACACGGATAGTTCAGATTGAATCTGGAGATAGCTCCAGGGCTGAGGACACAGTACGCGGGTGTACTAATCCCTGCTGCCTTCAGCAGTGACTTGGCCCTAGCTTTGTCCAGCGCCAGGGCCAGTGCATTACCGGGACAGCCGGTGAAGGTCAATCCCAGGCTCGAAAGGGCATCGGCCACGACGGCTTCCGTCTCCGGACGGCCGTCGAAACCCTCGAAGAGGTTGAAGACCACATCAGTGCTCAGGAAGTTCAGCGCTCCCAGGGCGTGCTCCAGCGGTGGCTGCAATGGGACTCGTGTCACCGGGTAGCCAAGGCCAGACAATGCCCCACCCACTGCCTCCACCGTCTCCATAATGCCAAGAACCGCCTCGGCCTCGCCCATGTCGCCATAGCGGTCAGGTTCTGGATGATTGTAGATGGTGGCTACCCTGGGGCGCATGCGGGATATCTCTCCACGGCAGAATCAAGTATGGCCGCGACCAGGTCCCCATAGCTCAAGCCCAGCTTACGTGCCATGATAGGCAGGTCGCTGCTCCTCGGGTTCAACCCGGCCAGCGGGTTTATCTCCAGAAAATAGGGAATGCCCTCAGCATTCACCCTGAAGTCCAAACGCGCAAAGTCCCTGCACCCCAGTGCTTCGAAGGCCTTCAGGCTCGATTCAACGATTCTCCGCAGCACTCCTGGTTCGAGCTGTGCAGGACACTCATACTCGACCAGGTTCTCCCAATCCCGCTTAACCTCCAGAGAATAGACAAAGTTGCCAGCACAACCCTTGGGCAGCACACGCATTATTCCCAGGACCCTGGGTGGTGAGTTGCCCACAATCCCTACCGTGACCTCGTCACCAGCGATGAACTCCTCAACCATCACCGACTCCCGATAAACATCCAACAGCCCCCCAACTACATCGGCCATTCTCTCCCGGTTCTCCACACGGGAGCCAGCGCGAATGCCCTTGCTCGACCCCTCACATGCCGGTTTCACGAAGGCCGGGAACGGAAAACTGTCCCAGCATATCTCTTGCAGGTCCCCAAGACTCCTCACCACCTCCCAACGCGGTGTGCATACACCGGTCAGACTTACCAGCTTCTTGGTAAGGGACTTATCCAGACACACCGTCAAACACTGGGGGTCGGACCCAGAATACGGTATCCCCAGCATCTCAAGGACAGATGGCACCTGGGCTTCTCTGCTGCGGTAGCTCCCCCAGCCCTCGGCCACATTGAATACCAGGTCTACCCTTTCCTTCAGGATATTGACGAGGAAGGCCTTGCCACCCCCCAGCTTGACCACAGAATGACCCCTGGCCTCAATGGCCATCGCCAAGCCATCCACTGTCTCCAGTGAGTCATACTCCTCCAGAGCATCGTCGGGCTGGCCCTCGCCCAGGGGCACCTCTCCCTTAAGGTCGTACGCCAGCCCTATCTTCATGTCTGAGGTGAAGCTGTGGTTCCCGATGCTCCTGAGTCCTGTGGCTTACCATACCATTCCCATTCCCATTCCCATTCCCATTGCGATGCCCGTTCCTAGACACGCCGGCACCACGAGGATTCCGGTAGCGGAATAGCCGTCCCTCATAGTTCCTCAACACCACCTCACTCTCACTCCACGATACCACATACTCCGGCTGTAACGAGACCTTCCCACCACCACGAGGCAGGTCCACCACAAACGCCGGTACCGCCAACCCTGAAGTGTGCCCCCTCATTCCTTCTATTATCTTTATCCCCACCTCTACCGGCGTCCTCAAATGTTCCGTGCCCCTCACCTCATCACACTGAAACAGATAGTACGGCCTCACCCTCGCCTTGAGCAAACGGTGACAGAGTTCCCTCATCACCCCAACACTGTCGTTTACCCCACGGAGCAGCACAGACTGATTGTTCACCGGCACCCCCGCCCGCAACAACCGCTCACAGGCCTCAGCAGCCTCCTCCGTCACCTCCCGTGGGTGATTGAAATGCGTGTTCACCCATATCGGCCCGTACTTCGAGAGCATCCCGCATAGCTCGTCATCCACTCGCTGCGGCATCACCACCGGATAGCGGGTCCCTATCCGTATCACCTCCACATGCCCTATCCCCCTCAACCCCTTTATTACCCCCTCCAACCGCCTCGTCGACAGCGTCAACGGGTCTCCGCCAGAGATGATCGCATCCCTCACCTCTCGATGCTCCCGTATGTACGCCAGCATCGTCTCTACCTCTTCTTCGTTCCTCATCCACCTTCCCTTCCTCCACTCTCTCTTCCGGGTGCAGTGCCGGCACAATACCGGACAGATGTCTGTCAGTACCATCAACACCCGGTCTGGATACCGATGCACCAGCCCCGGTACCACCGACTCTCTCTCCTCATCCAGCGGGTCCTCCAGCCCTACGCCAGAAAGCCCTACCTCAGCAAACGAGGGTACCGCCTGCTTCCTTATCGGGTCCTCAGGGTCAGATGCATCTATGAGGGATAGATAATAGGGGGTCACCGAAAGGGGATACTTGGAGGTTACCAGCTTCAGCCGTGTCTGTTCCTTGACACTAAGAGGTATGTACTTCGCTAGCCCTTCTACCGTCATGATCCGATTGCGAAATTGCCACTTCCAGTCACACCACTCCACATCACTCACCCCACCAAACCACCTCCCCCTCACGGAAGTGGCGCCAGTACTCGGAGGTTCTTCCTCTACCTCTCTCACCACCAGCCCAGCCCCCGAGGGAGGCTCTTCTTCTACCACACCAACTCCTTGCCCTTTGCTTCCTGCTATCACTCTCATCTCCCGCTTACTTCTCCTTTACTTTTGCACCCAAGCTCCGTGCCTGACAAACACATCCCGTTGTGTAATGATATACCACTAACACAACCAGTAGTCAAGAGGGTCTTGAAGGGGCTGGCTGAGAATATTTGAGGGGACAACCTCCGCTGCCAGCGGGGCCTCCCTGCACCAGCGCTGAGAGCCGGGCCTGTGACTCTTGTGATGGCTCCCCCCCTGTTCTGACATCTTGTGCTCCTGCTCGTCCCTCCTATGAACAAGCGGAGGGTTGCAATCCCCCCTCCGCTTATGCTATAAAACAAGGGGCAACTGTGAACTCTCAGTCATGACATCAGTATAGTGAACTTGACATCATGAATACCTTACCACCACTCTCTGCTATTGTCAAGGGGTTTTCCGGCAACCGTGCCGAGATTTTCTCAGGAGTAACGTGCCATGCCGGAGTGGACTTTTCTTACCAATCACGCCCTGGTGCTGGGCTTCCTTGCCAGGCACCCACGGATCACGGCCCGTGAGGTATCCCTGGCCATAGGGATCACCGAGAGGGCTACCCGCAAGATCATCGCCGACCTCGACGACGCCGGATACATTAAGAAGAAGAGAGAGGGCCGGCGCATCCGCTACCGCATCAATCCCGACCTGCCATTGCGTCACACAATACATCAGGACACGGCCATCGGAGATTTCCTCAGGATACTGGGCTGGAAAGGTCGGCGCAGGCAGTCACAGGCTTCCCAGACTGGAGAAGAAGGGGCGAGAACAACAGCATGACCAGCTCTGGAGGTAGCCGGGAATAACATGATCTACTGGGCTCCGCTCCTGCACTTCTATCAGCCACCAACCCAGCTCCACTGGGTGTTGAGGAAGGTGTGCGACGAGTCCTACCGGCCGCTGTTGAAGGTGCTCCAGCAACGCTCCCACGCCGAGGTCACCGTGAATATCAACGCGGTGCTCACCGAGATGCTGGCCGAACACGGGATGTCCGACGTGATTGCCGGGCTGAGGGGGCTTGCCGAGACCGGACGCCTGGAGTTCACCGGCTCGGCAAAATACCACGCCATCTTACCTCTTACCTCTCAGCAGGAGATGCTGCGGCAGATAGTACATAACCACCAGGCCAACCGGAGGTTCTTCGGCGAGGTCTACTCCCCTCAGGGATTCTTCCCGCCCGAGATGTGCTACGGCCGCAACATCCTCAAGCCTGTGATGGACACGGGGCACCGCTGGCTGATCCTGTCCGGGGTCGCCTGCCCCACGGCCTGGCCCACCGACGTCATATACCAGGTATCCTCCAACGGCCAGGGACTGGCCGTATTTTTCCGCGACGATATACTGAGCAACCGCATAAGCTTCAGGCAAACCGACGCCAGAGGCTTCATTGACCAGATCAGAAGCCTTGTGCACAACAACGGCAGAGGAAGGAACAGCTACGTGGTGACGGCCATGGACGCGGAGACCTTTGGCCACCACATTCGGAACTGGGAGGAGCTGTTCCTCTCGGAGGTCTACCAGGCGCTGAACCCCGAGGCCCCCGCAGAGGACCCCTGGGTCTATCGAAGCGACCTGCAGGGCGAGGGCAACGGTGCGAGAAGCACGCCCAGACCTGGCACCATGGTACAGGAACACGGCGAGATGCTGCGTACCGTCGAGCTGGCCGAGACGGTTGATATACGGGTGGTCACCTTGAGCAAGCTCCTGCGGCTCATACCCAGCGGTCAACCCGTAGAGCCAAGGCCTTCGTCCTGGAGCACGTCCCTCGAGGACATCTATGCTGACAATCCCTACCCCCTCTGGAAATCCAGGGACAACCCCATCCACCAGTTACAGTGGCAACACATGAAAATAGCCACTGAGATGACCATAAAGGCAGAGGAGGCGGCCATCACTGACCCGGCGAAGGGTTATGCTGACATCGCCAGAGCGCTCCTGGACCGGGCAATGCACAGCGACCAGTTCTGGTGGGCCAGCAAGAGGCCATGGTGGGACGTGAACCTCGTTTACCGCGGCCTGATGGAACAGAGCGAGGTGGTATTCAACGCCTACAAGGCCATCAAGTTGAGCAACCTCTCCGAAGATGAGAAGATGGAATACCACTACCGTGTTGTAGCCTCAAACGACCTGAGGAACAAGATCATGGACCACCTCTTGACAGGCTAGCAAGGTCACCCCCGACCCCCTCTCGTCAAGGG
>JBFMDE010000001.1:18655-72197 GCA_040754215.1 Chloroflexota bacterium | reverse complement strand
TCCCATCTTGCTTAAAAAAGGAGGTTCTGTCTATTGATAAACTTGGCTCCCCGAGTAGGATTCGAACCTACGACCTAGCGGTTAACAGCCGCCCGCTCTACCGCTGAGCTATCGGGGAATGAGTGGGGTGTGTGGCTGCCGAGCCAGGATTCGAACCTGGGCTAGGGGATCCAAAGTCCCCCGTGCTACCACTACACAACTCGGCAACATGAGGCAGGGTCTCGGACAAAGTGTGGTGCCGAAGGTCGGGCTCGAACCGACACGAGAGTTGCCCCTCAACAGTTTTTGAGACTGTCGCGTCTACCAGTTCCGCCACTTCGGCACGGCCCTCGGACACAACCTGGGTGCTGAGCTCAGGCCGTCGCCGGCTTGGCCGCCTCGTCCCTGTCCAGCTCGCCCAAACCCTTGCATCTCCAGCAAACAACAGCCTGCCCGCAGTGGCGTATCATGCCCTCACCCTTGCACGTAGGGCATTCTACTATCTCTGATCCTGGTGCCATATCTCCACCCCCTTGCTTGCTATTGTACCATATCAAGGATGGGCCTGCCCCTCCCTCGTACCTTCAAAAATGAGTGGTGCCGAGGCCCAGAGTCGAACTGGGGACACGCGGATTTTCAGTCCGCTGCTCTACCAACTGAGCTACCTCGGCATCCATACGCGGCTGCGGGCCGTAGAAGCCGGCAAGACAGCGGGGCTATTGTAGTCGCTCAGATTCGGAGGTGTCAAGAAAAAAACCGGCTCAGAGGCCGCCCGGCCTGGTCAGGGGTAACCCCTGCTGACAGAGGGGACAGTTGTCCGGAGGATAGCTCACCGCCGGGCTGCGCAGGCAGGAGAATAGCGGGAGGCCCAGGTCCACCGTCTCTTCGCTCCGGTCCACCAGCACCCCGATGCCAACTATGTGGCCTCCGCTTCGCTGTACCGCCTGTATTACATCCTTGACGGATGTTCCGGTGGTGAGGACATCATCTACGATGAGCACCCGCTCACCCGGCTTGATGCTGAGACCGCGTCGGAATGTCCTCCCGGAGTCGTCTTTTTCCGCATAGGCGCTCCGCACCTGAAGCTGACGGGCGACCTCGAAGGCGAGAATCACGCCGCCCAGTGTTGGTCCCGCGACAACCTGGACGCCATCATTGCGGAACCGCTCTGCCACCAGGCGGCATAGCTCAACCGTATGGCGCGGCGACTGAAGCACCCGGAACTTCTCCCAGTAAACGGGAGAGTGCCTTCCTGAGGTAAGCAGGAAATGCCCGCGTAGCACGGCTCCTGACTCTTCGAAGGTCTTTTCCACATCCATGCTCATGGCTCACCTTGGTCAAAGACAAGGGTTGGCCCTGATGATGCTACATCAGATACCATACCCGGACTCACCTGGCCTGCTGAGAGCGCATGGTTTGGGGCCAGGCCCCATTTGCTGAACGGCCAGACGATGAGCCAGGCCCTGCCCACCAGGTTGGCTCGAGGCACAAGCCAGCCATAGTGGGAATCCACGCTCGTATCGCGGTTGTCTCCCAGTACGAAGTACTCGTTGGGAGGTATTTCCCACAATGCCATGGTGTAATGCGGAGGATTGGCCAGATAAGGCTCCTCGACAGGTTGGCCGTTCAGATAGACCTTGCCGTCCTTCACCTCCACCGTGTCGCCGGGAATGGCTATCACTCTCTTGATGAAGTCGTGCCCGGGTTCGGTGGGTGCATGGAACACGACGATGTCGCCACGGCGCGGCTGTCCGAAGCGGTAGCTGACCTTGTCCAGCACTAGCCACCACCCCGGCTCTATCGTGGGCTTCATGCTCGGCATTTCGACCCTGAAGGTCTGTACGCTGACCCGTAACAGCACGAAGACCAATACAGCGAAGAGAAGGGTCCATAGGACTTCGCGGACTATAGATTTCATGATGTCGTGTGGTTGGCCTCCTGACGGTCGGCAAGCTATTATACGCGGGCCAAAGACTGTCTGCCACATCGCTAGCTGGGCTGGTGGTTCGGGGGCGCATAGGGATGGTGCTGTGACCCCTAACCCCCGCCGCCTTCTGTCGTTTTATAATTAGAGTTGAATACCCTCGCGCAACTGACTGTGGACCTCAGATAATGCAAGGGTTCTGAAAGGAGATGGCATGAAGAAGCGAAGTTGGCCCCTACTGGTGCTGGGCACCGCGGTGGTACTGGTTTCCCTGCTTGTTGTGGGATGCGCCGCGGAGACCGTAGCCGGAGGCAACTCACCGACCAGCATCGTGGTCACGAACCCTCAGCAGACCGGAATATGGGTCACCGGTGAGGGGAAGGTGACGACCACACCCGACATAGCTGTGCTTACCCTCGGGATCGAGGCCCAGGCTGCCTCGGTGACGGAGGCTCAGAAGCAGGCACAGGGAGCCATGAACAGCGTGATGTCAGCGCTTAAGGCCAATGGAGTCAAGGACAAGGACATCCAGACGCAACGTTTCAGCATCACCCCTGTGACCAGATGGGATGAGAAGGAGGACAAGCCGGAGACCATCGGCTACCGTGTGAGTAACATGGTCGTAGCCAAGGTCAGGCAGGTGGACGATGCCGGGATAGTCATAGATGCCGTCGCTGAGGCCGGTGGCGACCTGACGCGTATCGAAAGCATCTCCTTCACCGTGGATGACCCCAAGGCCCTCCAGGCACAGGCTCAAGAGCTCGCACTCAAGGACGCCAAGGAGAAGGCACGAGCAATCGCCGATACGATGGGGGTGAGGTTGGGTAAGCTCACCTATGCTCAAGTAAGCGCATATACGCCATCGCCCACTCCGGTCATCGTCAGAGAGGCTGCCGCCGGCGGCCAGACACCGATAAGCCCAGGCGAGATAAGCGTCCAGGCCACAGTCCAGGCCGCATATGCCATAGACTAGCTCCAGCCCCCTCAACACGTCCTCCAGGGCAGGGAATGGACCTTCGGCTGTTTCCTGCCCCCCCATTTCTGTGCCGGATATCACCATCCAACTCCCTCCAGCATCGCCTTTTTGTTAGGCCGTGGCCTCTATGATAGAATGTACCTCAGTATCTGATAGGGATACAGCGGCAGGGTAGCAAAGGGATTGTCCGCAGTCACCCTGCCTGTACATGCAGATGGTCCATCAGCAGCCGGATGAGGTGTGGGGACGCCCCACAGACTACATGCGCGGCGCTCTGTCGCTCGCGAGGCTGGCATTGGGTCACACCAGCCCTAACCCCGCTGTCGGAGCGGTGGTAGTGAAGAACGGTGTGGTGGTGGGGATGGGTCACACGCAGCCACCAGGGGCCTGGCACGCTGAGGTCATGGCCCTGCACCAGGCCGGCCCTAAGGCCTACGGTGCAACCATGTACGTGACACTTGAGCCATGTTGTCACTACGGCAGGACCCCACCCTGTGTCGAGGCTGTGATCTCGGCTGGTATCGAAGAAGTACACATCGCCGTGATGGACCCGAACCCGGTGGTATCTGGCAAAGGCATTGCTGCCCTGAAAAAGGCGGGCGTCAGGGTCATCATGGGGGAGCTCGAAGAAGAGGCCCGGGAAGTGAATGAGGCCTACATCAAATACATAACGACCGGCATGCCCTTTGTCACCGCGAAGCTGGCCATGAGCCTGGACGGCAGGATAGCTACCAAGACCGGGGACTCGAAGTGGATCAGCGGCGAAGATGCCAGGAAGTTCGTCCACATGCTGAGGCATGCGGTGGACGCGGTAATGGTGGGAGTCAACACCGTTATCTGTGACGACCCCCATCTGACGGCGAGGTTCAGTTCGGGCAAGGGTGGGAAAGCCAAGGTGCAACCGCTACGGGTAATCATTGACGGCAAGGGCCGGACACCGGCCTCTGCCCAGATATTCAAGGAGCCGGGCAATACCCTGGTCGCCGTTACCCGACTGGTTGACCCCGACCATGCCCGGGCCTATGCGAGGCTGGGTGCTGAAGTGCTGCAGCTTCCGTCACAGGGGTCACGGGAAGACCTGGTTGACCTGGAGCAACTCCTGAAGGAGATGGGAAGACGGGAGGTCTGCCACGTGCTGGTGGAAGGCGGTGGAGCGCTCATGGGCTCGTTGCTGGACGCCTGCCTGGTGGACAAGCTGGTGGTCTTCATTGCTCCGATGATCGTTGGCGGCGCGGATGCTCGACCTGCTGTGGCGGGCAACGGCGTGGACAAAGTGTCAGAGGCGTTGACGCTGCGGCGTATGGCGGTGAAGAGGTTTGGAGACGACGTGATGATTACCGGGTATGTTGCCAGGCCGGGAGCCACCTAGTCGAGATATGTTTACCGGGATAGTGGAAGAGGTAGGCATAGTCGAGTCCAATGCTGGTACGAGACTCCTGGTGACGGCGACCAAGACCCCGGGTGGACTTAAGCCCGGCGATAGCATGGCCATCAATGGTGCTTGTCTCACCGTCACTGCCGTCACCGGCCATGGTTTCAGCGTTGACGTGATGCCAGAGACCCTGCGTCGCTCCAATCTGGGCAGCCTGGTGCAGGGCGAGCGGGTGAATTTGGAAAGGGCAGCGGTGCTCGGTGGTCGAGTAGGGGGCCATCTGGTGCAAGGGCACGTGGATGCGACGGGCAGGGTCATGTCGCTGGTGACGGAGGGGAAAGCCGTCTTGTTTCGGATATCAGCTCCGGAGAACGTGATGCGCTATCTGGTAGAGAAGGCGTTCATCGCTGTTGACGGTGCCAGCCTCACCATAGCCAGAACAGATAGTTCCAGCTTCACCGTCTCTCTGGTTGAGTATACTATGCACAACACGACCCTCGGAGGGAAGAAACCGGGCCAGTTGGTCAACCTTGAAGTTGACATCGTGGCCAAATATGTGGAGCATTTCGTCAGGACAGGGGGGTCCGGCATAACCATGGGTTTCCTCGCTGAGCATGGGTATGTCGTCCCGTAAACATTCTTCAAGCAGGTTGAAACGAGAGGCAATGGCTCTATCGAGTATCCGAGAGGCAATAGAAGAACTGAAGGCCGGTAGGTTCATCATCATTGTGGATGATGAGTCCCGCGAGAACGAAGGTGACCTGGCGCTCGCGGCAGAGAAAGTAACC
Organism: Chloroflexota bacterium; assembly: GCA_040754215.1. Lineage (GTDB taxonomy): Bacteria > Chloroflexota > Dehalococcoidia > JACPPY01 > JACPPY01 > JBFMDE01. The sequence continues at coordinate 67,158 of JBFMDE010000001.1, read as the reverse complement.
GCAGAGGCAATAAACTTCATGGCCAAACATGGCCGGGGTCTGATCTGCATGCCCGTTGTCGGGCAGAGGCTGGATGAGCTAAAGATACCGCTTATGGTACAAGAAAACACCTCCCCGTTTTGCACGGCGTTCACCGTATCCGTCGAGGCCAGGAATGCGACTACCACTGGCATATCGGCCCGCGACCGAGCGACCACGGTAAAGGCTGTTCTGGACCCGACAACCAAGCCAGAGGATATCGCGCGTCCGGGACACATGTTCCCATTAAGGGCGCGCGAAGGTGGGGTGCTGGTACGTGCCGGTCACACCGAGGCCATCGTCGACCTGGCGAGGCTGGCCGGGCTGTACCCAGCCGGTGTCATATGCGAGATACTGAATGAGGATGGCACCATGGCGCGCCTGCCGCAGCTCGAGGCCATGGCGGACAGATTTGGTTTAAAGGTCGTAAGCGTGGCCGACCTGATCGCCTATCGGCGACGCACCGAGAAGCTGGTGCAACGGGTTGCTGAGGCGAAGCTCCCCAGCAGGTATGGCGAGTTCGTGGCCATCGCCTACCGGAGCACGATTGACCCGGACGAACATGTGGCCCTGGTGAGAGGGGACATCTCAAGCGATGAGCCGGTACTGGTGCGCGTCCATAGCGAATGCCTTACTGGCGACGTGTTTGGCAGCTTGCGCTGCGACTGCGGTGAGCAGGTGGAACTGGCCATGCGGGCCATAGCAGAAGAGGGACGCGGCGTCTTTCTCTACATGCGTCAGGAGGGACGTGGTATCGGGATTCACAACAAGCTCCGTGCCTATGCCCTCCAGGACAAGGGCATGGATACCGTGGAGGCGAACATATCACTGGGGTTCGCTCCCGACCTGAGGGACTACGGCATCGGGGCGCAGATCCTGGCGGACCTGGGTCTGAGGCAGGTAAGGCTGCTGACAAATAACCCGAAGAAGGTGGTGGGACTGGAAGGCTATGGGCTCCGTGTTGTCGAGACCATGCCCATCAGAGCTCGTCCCAACCCTCACAACCGACACTACCTAGAAACGAAGCAGAAGAAGCTTGGGCATGTGCTGGAGTGCGCGGAATCGTCCGAAAAGGGAAGGGAGAGTTAGAAATGGGCAAACAGTTTGAAGGCACACTGTTGGGTGCGGGACTGAGGTTTGGCATCGTGGTAGCCCGCTTCAATGAATTTATCACCACCCGCCTCTTGGAAGGAGCAAAGGACGCACTGTCCCGGCATGGTGTGAAGGACGAGGATGTAGACATCGCCCGGACGCCGGGTTGTTTCGAGATACCGCTGGTTGCGCGTAAGCTGGCTCAATCCGGCAAGTACCAGGCAGTCATCTGCCTCGGGGCCGTCATTCGTGGTGCGACACCGCACTTTGAGTACGTCGCTGCCGAGGTAAGCAGAGGGGTTGCCAGAGTAGGTCTCGAGTCCGGGGTACCAGTCATTTATGGGGTCATCACCGCAGATACACTGGAACAGGCTATCGAACGTGCTGGTACCAAAGAGGGCAACAGGGGCTTTGCTGCGGCTGTGTCTGCAATCGAGATGGTCAACCTGCTGAAGAGCCTGCCCTGAGCACACTCGGCTATGAGCATCAGCCGAGAGGACATCGGCTGGTGAGAGGAAAGTCTGAGCAGCCCTGGACTCTCAGGCTGTTACCTTGAATACCTTGTCTCCTCGCCTCACCCTATCGGGTACCTTGACGCCCACTGCCTCACCCGGCTTGCCCTCTTTCACGTCCTTGTTCTGTATCTGCATCGAGGAGACCACCAACTCCATGTCCGTAGTATGCCCCTTGATGTGAATCTTGTCGCCAACACACAGCGTACCTGTGAGTTGAATACCGGCTGCCATCACCCTATGGAAGAAATCGCTTACTGCACCAATCTCCACTTCAGGCACAACACACCTCCTTAGTTGCGATTGACTATCGGTCGCTTCTCTCTGGCCGTTTGTTCCTTCGATGAGCTATCACAGTTCCCAGAAACTGACGAGCTTCTTGTACTCCATCACGCCGGCCATGGCTGTGCTGCTCGCACCCACACCAGACTCCTCGGCTGCAGCCACCGGGTTCAGTCCGCCAAGCAGTACTATGCCGATCCGGTTGAGTCCCACCGGAATCTCACACACCGGTTCGCTCACGCCACTCATTGCTATCGGCCCTCGAATTCCGGCCTTCTCCAGTGCCGCAATGGCTGATTGGGCGGTCTCACGGCACTGCGCCGGTATCTCACGGAAATTGGCCAGCACCTTGCCCTCGCCGCTTGTTGCTGCCCGCGCCACCGAGGTCATCCTGCCGCTGATGAATATCTCGGAAGGGTCAAGTGTAGAGCCCTCGTAGTTAATCAGCTCAGCGAAGCGGTGCGGCCGCGAGTCGCGAATCTCCAGTATGCCGCCGAACCGTGAACCCATGGGAATGCCAGCCTTGAGCAGCACTCCGTTTGTGGTGATGCTGCAAACGGTGGCAAACCCGACCTTGCCATGTGGCACCAGCGCCTGTCCCAGCCTCTCTCCTTCACCTGTCACCGCTACCAGCTCGCTGACACACAAACCTGCTTTGAAAGCAGGGCGCATCGCCCTCAGGGCATCCTTGAACCGTGCACGCGGGAAGAAAGACACGTTGATGACGATGTCGCCGGAGGTGGTGTTAGGGTCGAATGTGGTACGGTAGGCCAGGATCTCTATGTGGTTGATGACGAAGCCGACCTTGTCAGTGACCAGTGCATTTCGGAGCTCTTCCGCTCCTCGCTCCGTGATAGTTCTGCCATCGTTGCCAGAAGGCCGGGTTAGTCCTCGCTCATCCATGAACTTGAGGTGATACCTCACAGCCCGTTCCGTGAGGTCTACTCCGTGATGCTTAAGTTCCCTGGAGATGATCCTGGCGCCAACAGGCCGAGGGTTATCGTTGAGAACCCTGAGGATGGAGATGACCTTCCGTTCAACTTCGCGAGCGCTTTGGACGATCATAACTACAACCGATCACAGTCACAGCTACGCCAACCTAGTACGCGTACAACCTGCCATAAGGGCGCAGGTGACGGGGAATGAGTTTGATAAACGTGCCGGATAGGATTTCGTCACCATTATAGCCAAAATGTCCAGAGAATTCCATAATCAAGCCTCGCAGCAACTCCTTGTCCTCTGGGCTCAGCTCTTGCACGCCCACCTCTTTGCCCAACTGCGTTTCCCTCATCTGGCCCCGAATGTAGACGGCGCCGCCGTGCATGCCAGTGCCCACGAAGCGACACTGGTGAAATTCGCCGCTGTCCAGGTTCAGCCCGAGGAGGACTATGATGCCTCCGGCCATGTATTCCCCGAGGAAGTCCTGGGCTGTGCCGCCAATAACCACAATGGGACATTTCTCCTGGTATTCCTTCATATGAATGCCGGTACGATACCCCACATTGTCCCTGACGAATATCTTCCCACCACGGGCTGCCAGTCCCAGGATGTCTCCTGCCCTTCCCTCAACTGTGATGTAGCCATCATCCATGGTGTTCCCGCATCCATCCTGTACATTGCCGTGGACGAGGATGCGGGAACCCCTCATGAAGGCACCCAGGTCATTGCCCGGCGTTCCAAAGACCTCGATGTCTACGGCGAGGTCAAGGCCAGTACCGATGTACCTCTGGCCGTGCACATTGAGGAGTTTTATCTTCCGCATTCCACCGGCCACTGTGGCACGCACCAACTCGTTCAACTGCCTGTAGTGGAGCCCTGCGGCATCCAGTTGGACAACCTGGTCTGCGTTTGGGTCCTGATGTGCTGATCGTGGAACCATGGTGGTCGCCTTCTCCCGAATAACGCGGTCCTTCCGGGATGACTAATCGCCTGCCATCCTGACGCCGAGTACCGCCAACTCGGTGTCTGTCAGGCCAACGCCACGGAGATGAAGACGGTTGCCCCTCAGGCTCTCCAGGGCGTTTATTCCCATGCCTCCGAGCATGTCTTTGATCTCCAGGCTCCATGCCCGCAGCAGGTTGACAAGACGTCTGGTGCCAATATCGGGGTTGACCCGTTTGCTCAGGATGGGGTCTGTGGTGCAGATCCCCCAGGCGCACTTTCCGGTGTGGCATTGCTGGCACACCCTGCAACCCAGTGCGACCAATGCTGCAGTGGCGATGTACACTGCATCGGCACCCAGCGCTATCGCCTTGACCACGTCTGAGCTACTCCTGATGCCGCCTGCAGCAACAAGTGATACGCGGTTGCGGATGCCTTCCTGTCTCAGCCTTGTATCCACGGAAGCCAGCGCCAGTTCAATGGGGATGCCTACATTGTCCCTGATGACCTTTGGTGCCGCTCCAGTGGAGCCGCGCAGGCCGTCCAGAGCTATGATGTCTGCACCGGCACGGGCGATGCCGCTGGCGATGGCCGCTGAGTTGTGGACAGCCGCTATCTTGACACTGACCGGCTTTGTGTAGTTCGTCGCCTCCTTCAGCGCGTAGATGAGCTGTGCCAGGTCCTCAATGGAGTAGATGTCATGGTGGGGAGCCGGGGACAGAGCATCGGTGCCCTTAGGTATCATGCGAGTGGCGGCGACATCCGCACTTACCTTCTCGCCAGGTAGGTGCCCACCGATGCCTGGCTTGGCCCCCTGGCCGATCTTGATTTCTATCACCCGTCCCACGTCGAGGTACTCGGGATGTACACCGAAGCGTCCTGAAGCCACCTGGACGATGGTGTTGGGTCCATACTTGTACAGCTTGCGGTGCAGCCCACCTTCCCCGGTGTTGAACAAGGTTCCTGTTTCAGAGGCTGCCCTGGCCAGAGACTCATGTACATTGAGACTGACAGCCCCGTACGACAGGGCGCTGAAAAGGACAGGGACCTCTATCGGCACTTGCGGCGCCAGTAGGGTCTTGAGTTCCACCGCCTGAGGGTCCACCTGCAGCATGTCGGGCTTGGCACCGAGGAAAGTCCGCAGCTCCATGGGTTCCCTCAAAGGGTCAATCGAGGGGTTGGTCACCTGGCTGGCGTTGAGCACCAGATGGTCCCAGTAGATGGGATAGGGCTTGTCATTGCCCATACCGGTGAGTAGCATGCCCCCGGTCTCGGCCTGCTTGATGATGTCCTCGATAGCCTCGGCCTTCCAGTACTCGTTGTTACGGTACTCAAGGGGGTTGTGGCGAATGCTGATAGCGCCAGTGGGGCAGAACGTAGCACAGCGATGACAACCAACGCAGTTCTCCGAGGCAGAACACACTCGGTCGTCATGCTCGTCGTAGGCATGCACCTTGAAGCTGCACTGGCTCACACAGGCCTTACAGCCGATGCAACGAGTCTCGTCTCGTCCTACCGAGAACTTTGGCGCCAGGTATGTTTTCACGCCACTCTTCGTTCAGGCAGTGCTGCGTACTGCTGCCATTGCCTCCTGTTCTCGTTTCTCTTTCAACCTGGCTATGACCGGCTCACCACCCATAGGAGTCCAGACCCTGTCCAACTCCGGACATACCAGGCGGATGGCTGACTCCTCGGAGGAGAGGAAGACGAGGTCATCCTTGGTAGCAGCGGTCAGAGGGCGCAGCCTGATACGGTCTCCGAGCCCCATCATCTCGCCCTGATGGGCGACGATGACCGTGAACGGGCCGTTCATCAGCAGGCTTCCATAGGTCTGTCGCAATGCCATATTCAAGGCCCGTTCTTTGTCTGACTGACGCTGCATCTCCTCCCAGAATGGCGGTGCCATGACCCTGGCCGCGACTTCGATGGGCAGGTGGTGCTTCCTTACCAGCAGGTCGACCGCGTAAGCCACCACCTCAGTATCAGTCTGCATCGTGCATCGGTATCCATACATCTCCAGGAAGCGCCGATTGATGCCATAGGAGGAGATCTCTCCATTGTGTACTACGGTCCAATCAAGGATGTTAAAGGGGTGGGCGCCTCCCCACCACCCCGGGGTATTGGTGGGGAACCTGCCGTGCGCTACCCACATGTAGCCGCAGTACTCATCCAGCCTGAAGAAGTTGGCGATGTCCTCGGGGTAGCCGACACCCTTGAACACACCCATGTTCTTCCCGCTGGAAAACACGAAGGCACCCTCTATGCAGTAGTTTATGTGCATCACCGTCCTGGTCACACAGTCATCGTCAACGAAGTCCATGTTGCGAGCGCCGTCGGGTGGAATGAAGTACCTGACCATCAGCGGAGGGTCTACGATGTTCTTTGTCTTGCGCGTCGGCAGTTCCTGTGAGCTAGCCAGGCGGAAGCTGGTGGTAAAAAAGGCTTCCGTCTCCTCTCGTGCCCGGGGCGTAAGGTACATCACGTGAAAGGCATAGTGGTCGGAGCAGTCTGGGTATATACCGTAAGCGGCAAAACCACCACCTAGGCCGTTGGAGCGGTCATGCATGTTGGTTATTCCCTTGACCACATCCTGGCCGCTGAACGCCCGGCCGCTGGTGTCCATTATTCCGAACAGACCACATGCGGCGATCACTTTGTCTTCATTGTAAGGGTTGTTCCACTGCTCTATGTTCTTCATCTTAGCCGTCCACCTTTTCCCATAGTGACTGACTCTCAGCCCGCTGCACCGGTGGCCAAGGGTTCGTAATATGACCTTATCTTTCTGACAGTTGATGCCTTCAGCCGTTCCTGACGCAACTCATATGGCAGCGAGGCCAGTCCGAAGTCATCATCCAGCAATTTCTGCTTGAAGTCGGACACAATCACACCGTCCCTCATCAGGCCGTAGACTATTCCAGCATTCTCGATCGCCAAGACGAATACCATTCCCACTATTCGTCCGTCCTTCAGCACCACCTTGCGATGCACACTGTCCTGCGTCCGTGATAACACCTCGTAATCACCCTCGACAGGGGACACCAGGCCAGCGGAGACGATGGGTAGGTGGAAGTACTTGAGCGAGTTCATGGCTGTGCCGCCGGGGTAGGATGCTTTCTGACCTGCCATGTTGTACCCGGCAACCTTGCCTCCGAGATATGCATTCGGCCATATCGGTGTCAGGCGCTCAGTACCATAGGCGAAGTCGTAGGCCTCTGCTACGTCTCCGCAGGCGTACACGCCATTGTGGCTGGTCTGCATGTCATGGCCGACCAAGATGCCCCGGTTGACCCTTATCCCGGCACTCTTCGCCAGCTCAAGCCTCGGCGACACCCCTATAGCCACGACCACCATGTCGCAGGTCAGCTCAGTCCCATCATCGAGGACCACGCCGCCGACATGGTCACTGTCCCCGGGCAGACCGTTGATAGCAACGACAGTATGTCCTGTGACGATGGATACACCCTTGTTGCGAATGGCGGCTGCCTCCATCTCTGAAGTCTCCTCATCCAGCATCAGGCTCAGGACATGGTCTCTCATCTCCACAATGGTGACCTGTACGCTGTGTTTGACCAATGCCTCGGCAACACTCACACCGATGAGTCCACCACCAATGACCACGGCGCTCCGCACGCGGTGCAAGTAAGCGGACATCCTGTCGGCATCCCTCAGTGTAGTGAAGGTAAAGACGCCCATCTTCTCACTCCCGGTCATCCTGGGGAATATCGGTGAGCCGCCGCATGCGAGCAAGATATGCTCCCAGCAGAGGGCAGTGCCGTCCTCCATCACCAGTATCCGGCGCGCAACATCGAGTGCGCTGGCCTTCTTACTCAGCAGGGTCTCGATTCTCTTCTCAGCGTAGAACCCCCGAGGGCGAAACAGGATGTCATCAATCTCCTTCTCGCCAGCAAGGTACTCGGATATCATGGGGCGAGAGTAGGCAGGATAGGGCTCATCAGATACTATGAGCATGCTGCCGTCACTGTCCGCCTCGCGAATGGCCTCTGCAGCACCGATACCCCCTGCGGAGTTGCCCACTATCACGTAACGGTATTCGGGGTGCTCAGAGCCCATTTCCTGCCTCTAAGATGTGGTATGACAGGGCCTCGTTGGGACAGTTCTCGACACACGCCGGCGTTTCACGACCTGGACAGAGGTCGCACTTCATGACCTTCCCCGTTGCCGGGTCGGGGAAGATGGCACCATAGGGGCAAGAGAGCACACAGGTCCAGCACCCGATGCACTTCTTCGGGTCGTGGCTCACGTTCCCCGTGGCAACATCGCGGGAGAGCGCCCCTGTGAGGCAGCTATAGACACACCATGGCTCGATGCAGTGACGGCACGGTATTGCCAAGGAAACAGGCCCGCTCGCATCCAATCTCAGGCGTGCCGAAGGGCGCGGCGTTTCTGACTTGAACGCCTTCAGCAGATCCCGCGAGCGCGAGTGCTGTACCGCACAATGAACGCGGCACAGCCCACAGCTGATACACACCTGCTCGTTCAATTGAACATAGACCATGGTACACCTCTAGGTCATCGGCAACCGTTTACCGCCTCAGTATAAACAGTTATTGCGCTGATGTCAAGATGCCCTGGTACCCGACAGTGTGAGTGTCAAACGCAGCGCATGTCTGGGGACAAGATAGTGGGCATTTCGCAGCCGCAACCGCAACATATAGCATACCCCCTTGACAGGAGCATCGGCCGGTCGTATCATAGTGGCAATCATGAATGGGAGGAGACAGGAGATGGCCAGTCGTCCATACGCAGTAGAGGAGGTAATCTCCTTTGACAGGATGAAGCGGGCGGTGACGAGCCGGGTGGTGGAGGCTGCCGAGAAGGCTCTTGAAGAGGGGATGCCCCTTGACCAGAGGAGGCTGGCTGAACTTACAGACCAAGAATGGAAAGCGGCCAAGGAGGCAGTGAGGTCATCACCGGCAGCAAGGGAGGCGGCGCGAGAACATATGCAGCGCATCGTCTCACAGTTGATAGAGGACAAGATAAAGTCGGACAAGGCAGAGTTAGAGGCCCTGGGAGTCCAGGAGAAGTCTCTATAGGCGGCAGCCCATCGTCTGCGAACGACAAGGGAGAGGTGCCAGCTACTCTCGATGGTGAGTGCCTCCCCCTTTTTCGTTCTTGCCGCAGGCCTGGTGTTTCTGGTGACACGGTATAAGGAGGGTGCACTTGGCTACGGAGAGCACTGAGGGGTTGGACCAGAAGCGCATTGCTGAACGCCTGGAGATGCTCGACCAGCGGCTGGACAACATTGATTCGGTCGTCACCACCCTTGTAGAGAGGGTGATGCGGCAGACCCTAACCTTGCAGGTGACGTGCCCGAACTGTGGCAAGGTCATCGAGGTCTCGGTTACCGGTAGCACCAGAAAGGGAAAGGGCGGGGGATAGCGGCGAGACTTCGATGATCGCTGTCATTGACTATGGCGCAGGTAACCTCTCCAGCGTGGTCAAGGCTCTGACCAAGCTGGGATGTGCCCCGGTGGTGACCTCAGAACGTAGTGCTATCGAGAGGGCCCGGACACTGGTTCTTCCTGGGGTTGGCGCCGCTGGCCATGCCATGGCAGCGCTCGAGGCCATTGGCTTGAAAAGTGCCATTGTGGAAGCAATCGCCAGGGGTGTACCTTTCCTGGGCATCTGCCTGGGTCTTCAGATACTCCTGACCACGTCGGAGGAAAGCGGGGGCCAACCATGCCTGGATGTAGTCCCGGGAGAGGTACGACGGCTACCTGAAGGATTGAAGGTCCCACACATGGGATGGAACCAGGTGCATCAGAGAAGGCAACACCAGGTGTTCTGTGGCATCCCCGACAACTCGGACTTCTACTTCGTGCACAGCTACTATGTCTCTCCTCATGACCAGAGCACAGTCGCTGGAGACACGGAGTATGGGGTGACCTTCTGTAGCCTGCTGGTAAAGAACAACCTCGTGGCCACGCAGTTCCACCCGGAAAAGAGCGGAAAGCAAGGACTGATGCTGCTGGCCAATTTCCTGGAGTTTGCCGGGGAGAAGGCGCAGGCGGGTTAGGTCGCTACCCTGGGATGTCCTGATAACGGTTGGTAATGGGGAGGCGGCGGTCTTTGCCGAATGCGCGAGGGGTTATTTTGATCCCCGGTGCTGCTTGGCGTCGCTTATATTCGTTCCTGTCCACCATGGCCACTACCTTCCGTACCAGCTCACGGTCGAAGCCCATGGCCGTGATCTGCTGCAGGCTCTTGTCCTCCTCGACATACGCCTGGAGGATGGGGTCGAGGACGTCATAGGGCGGCAGGGTATCGGTGTCCTTCTGTCCGGCGCGCAGTTCTGCCGAGGGCTCCCGCTCAATGGCCCTGCGCGGAATAATGTCCTTACCAGCTACTTCGTTGTGATAGCGTGCCAACTGGTACACCAGTGTCTTCGGCACGTCTTTGATCAAGGCAAACCCCCCAGCCATGTCCCCGTACAGGGTGCAATACCCGGTGGCGACCTCGCTCTTGTTGCCAGTGGTGAGCACCAGCCAGCCGAACTTGTTGGACAATGCCATGAGGAAATTGCCGCGGATCCTGGCCTGGATATTCTCCTCAGCTACCCCAAAGGGTGTCCCGGCAAAGTGGGGGGTTAGCTCCTCCAGGTAGGCACGAAAGGTGTTTTCGATCGGAAGTGTGCGGTATGCGATCCCGAGGTTCTCCGCCAGTGTCCTGGCATCGGTAATACTTATCTCGGGAGTAAACCGCGAGGGCATCAGTACGCCTACCACATTCTCTGGCCCCAGGGCATCCACAGCTATAGCGGCCACCAGGCTGGAATCAATGCCACCGGACAGGCCCAGTACGACCTTGCTGAAGCCGTTCTTGTGTACGTAGTCTCTGGTGCCCAGCACCAGCGCAGCATAAACCTCGGCCACAGGCGAGAGGGCCTTGGTCCGTCTTTGTGGCAACAGGGGTCGTTCACGACTTTCAGAGGCAGGAGATACCATTATCGTTGGTGTGGTGTGCTCCTCATCAGGCCATTTGCCCCTTTTTCTGCGTCGAGGGTCATGCAGGCGTGAGCGGAACGTCTCCTCCACGTCGAGGTCCACTACCACCAACTCCTCCTCAAACTGCTTCCCCTCGGCCAGCACCTTTCCTTGGGCGTCAACCACAAGGCTATCACCGTCGAAGATGAGCTCATCTTGACCGCCGACCATGTTGACATAACAGACTACAGTACCCGTGTCAGTGGCACGCGTCGCGAGCATCCTCTGTCGTTCCAGGCGTTTGCTCATGTGGTATGGGGACGAGCTTATGTTCAGCACCACCTCAGCACCCATGCGGGCCTGAAGAGTTGCAGGCCCATCCGGATACCAGATGTCCTCGCAGATGCTAAGGCCGATGTGTATGCCATTGATGACCCAGACCGGGCACTGGGTGCCAGCACGGAAGTACCGGTTCTCGTCGAAAACACCATAGTTAGGCAAGAACATCTTATGGTATATACCAACCAACTTGCCGTTGCTGGCTATAGCCGCCGCGTTGAACAGGTCATCCTTCGCATCCACGAATCCTATTACCGCAGCGATGTTGCGAGTGTGCTCCACTATGGAGTGTAGCAGGCGCAGGTTGTCCGCGATGAGACTCGGCTTGAGCAAGAGGTCTTCAGGAGGGTACCCGGTGGTCGCCAGTTCTGGAAAGGCTAAGAGGTCAACGCCGAGGTCACAGGCTTCGTCAATATACCGGTAGACCTTCTCGGCATTGCCCTGAAGGTCGCCGACAGTGCAGTTGACCTGGGCCAGCCCCACCCTCAATAGTCTCATGGCACTAGAATATACCACAAGGTGGCCATATGTCGAAACAGAGGCCTGCCGCGGGGTTGTTGCGAGCAGTAGCAGCCGGGGAGCCTCACCTGATAGGCAGAGGCTCCCCGGGTTGGGCTGCAGGTATACCTGAACTCTATAGGAGAGGAAGGTACCTAGATATCTCGAAGTCGGTCACGTGGGTGCGGTAGTTGTTCCACTCGACTTTCTTGTTGCCAATGAAGGAGGTGAGCACGTGCTCTCCAAGGGCCTTGCGTACCACCTGACTTCCTTCAGCAAGGCACACCGCCTCATAGAGGTTACCTGGGAGCGTGTCAATACCTCGCCTCTCGCGCTCCTCCTCGCTCATCTCGTACACGTTCTCCTCCACCGGTGGCGGTGGTTCGTACCCCTTTTCGACCCCTTCAAGTCCTGCTGCCAGCATCACGGCAAAGGCAAGGTAAGGGTTGCAGGCGGGGTCGGGCGACCGGTACTCTAGCCTGGTCGCATCTTCTCTGCCTGGCTGGTACTCCGGCACCCTGATCAGGTCGGCACGGTTGCGTCTCGCCCAGGTGATGTAAACCGGTGCCTCATAGCCGGGAACCAAACGCTTGTAGGAGTTCACCCACTGACTGGTCACGGCGGTGATCTCTGGCGCGTGCCTCAACAGCCCGGCGAGGAACGCCCTGGCTTCCCTAGAGAGATGGTAGGGGTCATTGGGGCTAAAGAAGGCGTTCCTGTTGCTCTTGAACAGGGACATGTGGCAGTGCATGCCGCTGCCGTTGACTCCAAACACCGGCTTCGGCATGAAGGTAGCATAAAGTCCATGCCTCTGTGCTACCTGCTTCACCACCGCCCGGTGCGTCATCACGTTGTCGGCCATGGTCAGCGCATCGGTGTAGCGCAGGTCTATCTCGTGTTGACTTGGAGCCACCTCGTGATGGCTGTATTCAACGCCGATACCCATTTCCTCCAGTATGAGGATGGTCTCACGCCTCAGGTCGGTAGCGACATCTTCCGGGGTGTTGTCGAAGTAGCCGCTGTTATCCAAGAACTTGGGCTCCTTTGAATTGGGGAAGTAGAAGAACTCCAGCTCGGGGCCGATGTAGAAAGTGTAGCCCATTTCTGCAGCCCGCTGGAGGTTTCTCTTCAAAACGAATCTGGGGTCACCCTCGAAAGGCTTCCCTCCTGGCCAGGTGATATCGCAGAACATCCTGGCCACAGCGCGGTGTTCTCTAGGGCGCCAGGGAACTATCTGGAAGGTGGTGGGGTCGGGGTGGGCCACCATGTCGCTCTCGTCTATCCTGACAAACCCCTCGATCGAGGACCCGTCGAACCCCATGCCACGTTCCAGTGCTGTCTCCAGTTCCTCGACCGTGATGGCGAAGCTTTTGAGGAACCCCAGTATGTCGGAGAACCAGAGGCGAATGAACTTGACATCCAGTTCCTTCGCTTTCTTCAGCACATATTCCTTGGCCTGTTCTCTGTCAGTGGGTGCCACTGCTATAGTCCTCCTGAATTCGTCGTTCTTTCCAGTTATCTGCTCTGGCGCGAAGGATACATGGCTTATGTTTCGAGAATGTTACCTGAACCTCTAGCCTGAGAGACAACTCACTGCTCCCGGAAGCGGTATCCCACGTTTCTCACCGTGTCTATGAAGATGTGCTCAGCGTCTTCCAGTTTGCTGCGCAGCCTCCTGATATGTACATCCACGGTGCGGTCGCCGCCGAAGTAGTCAAACCCCCAAACCTTGTTCAACAGCGTCTCCCTGGTGATAACGCGGCCCGGGTTACGCGCCAGGTATTCGAGCAACCGGTACTCCCGGTAGGTAAGGTCTACCCGCCGCTCCCCAACCCTGACCTCGTAGTTCGCACTATTTACGGTCAGTGCTCCGCGCGTTATGGCCTCCCCCTCACTTGACTTCCCTGCCTTTCGGAGCAACCGCCTCACCCTGGAGACCAGTTCGGCCTTCCGGTAGGGCTCAATTAGGAAATCGTCTATCTCTTGATTGAGCTCCCAATCCTGTAGCGCTCTCTCAGGTGCCAGTATCAGGACAGGAATCGACTTTGTGCCGGAGGAGGTGGAGAGCCATTGCCACACTTCTGAATCGGTGGAGAACGCTGTTCCATCAAGGACCACTATCTCGGGCTCCTTCGTCAATGACCTTGTCAACGTCTTGCTGTCGGCCGCATGCAAGCACACGTATCCAAGAGGCCCCAGGTCAGTCTGTAAAGCTGACAGCTTCTGTTGATCGGTGGTGAGCAGTAATATGGTAGCCAAATCTCTGGTGCCTTCAGGCTGGCAGTGCCAGCGAGGGGTCACAGCAGCTAGCGACTAGCAACACGCAGGTCCTGGATGATTCGCACGGCATTGCTGTTGTGACGGCTGGAGGGCATCACCTTACCATCTTTGAACGCGACCCATGCTGCGCCGTCCCAGTACGGCTTCTCACCATCCTCAGCAGACGGCTTCCTGTCCATGAGGAAGGAAACATACCATGTCTGCTTGTCCTCAGATGGCTTCACATACTTGTAGGACACTACCATCAGATACTCGGACAGGTACAGCTTTGCCGCATCGCTATCTGCCTCCGAGTGGAGGAACGCGAGCACAGCATCCAGGGCGTCCTTTTCCGTGTCGAGCTTGCCAGTGTATCGGAAGTCCGACTTCAGCACATCGTCAGCCGTCGCGTTGGGAGCGGAGGAAGACGGCGTCCCACAAGCGATGAGTGCAAGCGTCGGGCTCAAAACCAGCACTAGCAGCAGCGTGGTCAGGACTGCCTTGCGCATTCTTTTCCTCCTACTACCATGCCCGGGAAACAGACGGTACGTATTATAGCAGGTCTAGGGCGTGATTGCTTCGTCTTTCCCTTACTCATTACGTGGAGCCGAAGGTCCGCTGGAGAAGCAGCGCATCCTCCTCCAGATTGGGGCTCTCGCAGATGACGAAGCCCTTGACCTGGAAATCCTTGAGTGCTCGGATGAGCTCCTGATACTGAAAATCGGACTCCCTCAGCGGCAAATGCTCCTGTTCACCATGTTTGCCGTACTGAATGCCGGATACGTGCATGTGCATGTTGTCCAAGGCCTTCCGTCCCAGGGTGTCCTCAACCTGTTGAAGCATGGAGGTGAACCCTTCGTAGGAATTGAAGCGACCGGTGCGGGCATGCCAGTGTGCGAAGTCAATGCAGGGGGCCACACCTTCCAGTTCGGAGCTGAGCTGCACTACCTCCTCCAGTGTGCCGAACTGGCCGTCTTTGCCGGTCAGTTCGGGCCTGACCCAGATATGGTTGCCTTCCCTGTGCAATCGGTCCAGGATGTCAGCCAAGTATTCCTTGACCGTCTGGTATGCATGGCCAGGACCACTCTCGCCATAGAAAGCAGCATGAAATACCACGCTCTCCGCGCCGCACAGGGCACCGATGCGGGCAGTCTGGAGCACTCTTTCCCTGCTCGCCTCAGCCTTTTCCGGGTCGGTAGAGTTCAGGTTTATGGCATAGGGTCCGTGGGCGGTAAGCCTGATGCCGTGCCGGCGCGCCACAGCGTGAACCTGCAGGGCGGACTGCTCCGACATCTTCACTCCCTGGACGAACTCTATCTCCATGCAATCCAAGTCGAGTTCAGCTATGCGCTGGATGCCAGCCACAGTGGAGCGCGAGGATGCACTGAGCGGTGTACCGCCGGTGCCGAAGAGGAGCCCCCTGGCCAACGTCGTCATGCTGAAATCGCCCTGCCGTGCAGATTATACATCTTCCCTGGCATCGCCATCGTACCAGACTGGTCAGCATCAACCTTCTCTACCTTGACATCATTGGTGGTGTGATATAGTATCGGGTAGCAGTGGCCGTATTGGGAGGTGTAAGCCTCCCGGAGGTCAGCCAGCCCAGGGCGTCGGGTGGCCAGTCTCTGCAGGTTGGAGCGGGGATAGATGACTAAAGTAAGGGGAGGTGCCACGTGGAGCAGATTCCGGGATTACGGATACGAAACATGACCGATGGTGACATGGTTAGCATCGTGGAGATAGACCGGAAGATAGTCGGCGCTGACCGCGATTGGCCGCAACGCGCCAGCAGCCACTTTAGTACGTATCATGCCCCGCTCTCATTCATCGCAGAGGTTGAGGGTAAGGTCGTTGGCTTCATCATAGGGGACATCCGCGGCGCCGAATATGCCCTGCCGCTCAGCGGCTGGCTAGATATCATGGGAGTCGAGCCTTCCTATCAAGGGAAAGGCATTGGACGGAAACTCATGGAGGCATTTGTGCGGGGCTGCCGCGAGAGGGGCGTGAAGGCACGTGTGCTTTTCGACGAGGGCAACCAGCGACTCAAGGGATTTCTGACCTCAGCCGGGTTCGGACGTGGGAACCTGGTGGAGTTCGTCCGCGGGTTCAACTAGGCCGCACCGGCTGTCTGCTACGCCTCACGGTACGGGTACAGCTCGACCTCTGTCCCATGGACCAGAAGCAGCAATCGTTCATGCGGGGACGCCAATACATCACGGGCCAGCAACCGTAGCTCCTCATCTGAAAGCACAAGACTCGGCCCTGCCTTCTCCCCCTGTATAGAGAGTACCCTGATGCGAGTGCCCAGTGCAGTCTGTAGCCTGGGGACCAGGGCTAGCCGTGAGCTATCGTCAATCACGGCAACGACCACCTTCTCCGCGGTTGCCTTCTCGGCTCCCACACCATGGTCCTCTCTCAGTACCCTCCAGTGGTAGGCCAGCGTTGGTGCAGCGACGAGAAAGACCTGCAGGCTCCACTTCGTATCCTGCAGGACGCTCAGCAGTGGAGTGCCCTGCAGCCCACCAGCAAGTAGCCGATAGACGATGTTCACCAGACTGGCGACCAGCGCAACGATACCCAGGCACAGGAAGGTATAGAGGTATACCCGCCGTGACCGCGCTCCGCGTTCGGTGACGTCCTTTTCTGTTGCTTCGCGCTGCATGCCCAGCCAGTGGTACAGCCATATCGCGCTTCCCACCAACATCAACACTGCAAAAAGCGCTAACGGGTCACGCCGCCATCCGGGCGTAGTAGCCATCACTTGCGACGGGTCAAGTGCCCCTAACAGCAGGTCGAGCAAGAGTCCAACCAGCACCACCAGCCCTGCTAACGCAGCCCCCAGCCCTACACCCGAGAGAAGATAGTAGTAGACCCTGCGAGCCGATGACCGTCGTCCCTCGTTAGCCATCGCCTCTTCCTTGACCTTCTGCCAATGGTACACCCATACAGCGAGCCCCACGACCATGGCCGGTAAGGTCCAACTGAGAAACTGGAAATATGGCTCTCCAGAGCTGCCACGACTTCCCAGGCCGAACTTCAACGACTGGAACAACGTGATAGATAGAGACACCAATGTGGCAATGGCCCCACTGAGTATGGCGAACAAGTACAGGTACACCTGGCGCAGTACAGAGCCGATGTCGCGGCGTGCCGTCCACAGCCATTGGAAACACCACCAGAGCAATCCCAGGAGCAGTGATGCCACCCGCGTCCTCACGTCGGCGCTCCACAAGGGGCCCTGGACGATAGACTCTCCTCCCCAGACGCCTGAAGTCTGGAGCATGATGCCGAGTGCGTTTATCACACCGCTGGCGAAGAGGACGAGGGCCCACGCCGAGACGGTGTACCAGTACCAGCGCTGTAGTGTCTTACCTCTAGAGCAGGGTTCTCCATCTGCGAGGTCTACACGCCAATGGTGGTACCAGACGCCAAGTGAGACGATGAAGGCAGCGAGTGTTCCGGCTTGGAACTCCGTGGCTGAGAGCCCCCCAAGTAGCCAGTGCAGCACGCCCACGCCGGTCATTAGGGCGGTGAGCGAGGACGCCGTCAGGACCAGGCACAGATGTAGCTTCCGCAGTGCTGCCCCTGCCTCGCCGGAATCACAGCACGCATGTCTCTGCGCCACTCGCCAGTGGATGAACCAGATGGGGCCGGCTATGACTACCATCGCCAGTCCTAGGCTAAGCTGGTCGCGGAAGAACCCCGGTGTAACAGATATGGTAGTGCGGGAAAAAAGCAGGTCCAGGAGCAACCGCAACAGGATGCCAATGCCCCACGATGACACCACCAGTGTCACCAGTGATACGGCGTAGAAGTATGCCCGTCTTACCGTGCTCAAAGGCCTGCCTCCATGCAGGGCACTAGTACAGCCACCAGAGCTCCACCGGGCTGATTATGCGCCAGGCATCATTCTCTCGTTGCAGAACAAAGGTCTCTCGGTGTGTACGTACCGGGTTACTGAAGGGGGCACCGGGACGGAACACGTAGGCTGTGATGTCCACCTCTGCCCTCTCTACTGAGAGTCGCGTGGCATCCAATACCGCTCTCCAGCTTACATCGGAGCGTATCGAACCGCGCAGCCTGGCCACGAGCTCTGGCCCAGGGGGACCAGGGACAGGGCCCCCAAGATACCAATCGGCCCAGGCCGATGCAGAAAGGTACTTGACCGCCCCTTCGTAGTCGTCATCCTGTATTGCCCGGAGATAGCGTTGCACCACGCCAGCCGGGTCGTCCTCAGATAATAGAGCGACTTCATCCTGACCACGGGTGAGGACCAGCGCTATCGCCACGATGGCGAGCACGCCCACCACGGCACCGAAGATGAGCAACAGACGGTTGGACTGCTTCACCACCCCAACTCCAGGGATGAGAGTTGCATTATTATAGCATGGCAGGTCTGCCGTGGAGGCGGAGGCACCCGAATACGCCTGCAATGGTCAGTGGAGCAGTTCTGGCCCAGGCTGAGGTTCGTACTTTATAATGTGATGATGGCACTTCGTATCACGGTCAACACTCACGCGGAGGTAGAAGATGGCTGTTCCAGCTAAAGTGGTCTCAGTAGCACCAGGGATATACTGGGTTGGGGTAGAGGACTGGCACCGGCGGGTGTTTGACGCACTCATCCCAGTGCCCTACGGTACGTCCTATAACGCCTACCTGGTGGTAGGGAAAACAAAGACGGCTCTGGTCGATACTGTTGACCTTGGTTCCTCTGCGGAACTCCTGGCCAAGGTCTCGGCTATCGCTGACCCGGCCAGGATAGACTACGTGGTGATGAACCACGCAGAGCCCGACCATGCAGGGTCGATACCCGAGGTGATGTCCGTGGCCAAGAACGCCACACTGGTGGCGACGGAGAAGGGGGTGGAGATGGCGAGGATGCAGTACCAGGTGCCGGAGAAAAGGTGCCTGGCAGTCAATGACGGAGCTGTCCTGGACCTGGGTGACAAGACTCTACGGTTCGTCTCCGCTCCCTGGGTCCACTGGCCCGAGACGATGTTCACCTTCGTGGAACAGGAGAAGGTACTGCTTCCCTGCGACCTCTTCGGCGCCCATCTGGCCTCCGACAGGCTTTTCGACGATGAGGTAGGGGACGCTCTGCTTCCACTGGCTAAGGCCTATTACGCCATGATCATGATGCCCTACGCGAAGATGGCAGCGTCTGCGCTCGATAAGGCACTGGCACTGCGGCCCAGCATCATCGCACCCAGTCACGGCCCGGTGTATCGCAATCCAGGGCGCATTATGACCGCCTACGAAACATGGACGCGTGGCCCCCTGCAAAACAAGGTGGTGCTGACCTATGTCACCATGTGGGGCAGCACACAGCGCCTGGCACAAGCCGCCGCCAGCGGTATCTCCGCCGAGGGTGTGGAGGTCATCCCCTATAACCTTGAGATGGTTGACCTCTCCCATCTCGCTGCAGACCTGGTTGATGCCAGTGCCATCGTGCTTGGTTCCCCCACTGTTCTGGGAGGTCCACATCCCCTCGCCGGGTACGCCCTACTCCTATTGCGTACCCTGCGTCCGCGCGCGAAACTGGGGGCCTTCTTCGGCTCATACGGTTGGAGCGGTGGAGCGCTCGCCCAGACCAAGGGCGCGCTCGAGCCCTTGAAAATGGTACTCGTGGACTCCGTGGACATCAAAGGCCCGCCAACAGAGAAGGACCTTGAGCGTGCTATCGAGCTTGGCCGCAATGTGGCCAGGAAAATTAGGGGGGGTCGGTGATACGTCTGGTGGTCTTTTGCGGGCAGGGGACCGAGCGTTGAATCTAGAGGCATGTTGTAGGACCACGGCCATGGGCATCATGCCCCACCGAGACGTGGGCAAGGCCCTCGAACTGGCCCTCAGTCTGGACGTCCCTTTCTGGCCACAGCTCCCCAACGTGAGCTTCCGTGAGGACATGTACGCCCAGACCTCGGAAGGCTTTCCCGGAGTTGTGATTGACCCCGAAGCCCAGCGTGTCAGCTTCGACTCTCGCCGCTTCGACAGTGAGATAGCGCTCTACTCGGAGAAGATGGCTGAGCCAGGCTACTTTGCCCTCGGCGATGCGTTCTCGGTGGTGTACCACAGGTTCATGGAGCAGGACTTGAGGGCTCGAGTGGCCATCAGGGGCCAGGTTACCGGGCCGGTGAGCTTCGGCTTCAGGGTGGTTGATGAGAACCAGAGGCCGATCATCTATAACGATGCGGTAAGGGCACTGTTCTTCGATTTCGTACAGAAGAAGACAAACGCTCAATATGCCGAGCTCAGGCAGAAGAATGCGAACGCTTTTGTCTGGGTTGATGAGCCCGGACTGGGCTGGGTGTTCAGCGGGCTGTCTGGATACAACGATGCCCAGGCCACACAGGACTACCATGGATTTCTTGAGGGACTTGCGGGCCCGAGGGCGCTCCATCTGTGCGCCAACGTCAACTTGCCTTACCTGCTGGACCTGGGAGTTGAACTGCTGTCCTTCGACGCCTACCAGATCGAGGTCATGCCCAAGGGATATGCCTCCTCAGTAGCTGCATTTCTCGAGCGCGGGGGTATCATAGCCTGGGGCATCGTGCCTACCGATTCCACTAATCTGGGCAAGGAGACTGTGGCATCACTGGCACGGTTACTGGAAGGCTACTGGCGAGTAGTATCGGATGGAGCCGGCATCCCCGTTCAGCAGGTGGCCAAACAGTCCCTGCTCGCGCCGGCAAGGTGCTGCCTCAAAAACATCGGCGAGGTGGGTGCTGCTGACGAACCTATGCGCCAGGCCAGCAGCGGCTCTCGTCCAAGCAGCATAGAGGAGTACCTGGTGGAGACTGCCTTCGCCAGGCTTGAAGAACTATCGCAGGTGCTCAGACAAAGGTTCGACCTGTGACCCACCTGTGACCCACGTGCCGTTTGCCGCATCCCAGGGCACATGATAGACTATCCCAATGTGGCCGAGGACTGACAGGACGTGAGGATACTGCTGAGCAATGACGACGGGATACGCTCACCCGGCTTATGGGCAGCAGCCCGAGAGCTGAGCACCAGGGCAAGAGTCACCGTGGTCGCTCCAGACCGTGAGCAGAGCGGCGTCGGCACCTCCGTTACCTTTCACCAGCCGCTGCGCCTGAAGAAGGAAGACTCGGACGTGTCAGGCGTTGAGGCGTACTCCGTGGAGGGAACACCAGCAGACAGCATCATCCTGGCATTGCGTCTGCCACTCGTGGATGGTATGCCAGACCTGGTCGTCTCCGGGATCAACGAAGGTGCCAATCTCGGCGACGATGTCTTCATTTCTGGCACGGTGGGCGCTGCCCTCCAGGGGTACTTCTATGGCATCTCCGCCATCAGCATCTCGGTGGGGGCACCGCAGGTCTCCGACTTCGGGACTGCTGCAATGGTGGCTGGCCTGCTTGCCACCCGTATCAAGAACGGCTCTTTGCCCGGGAAGATACTGCTCAACGTCAACCTGCCCAACGTGCCGCTGAGGGAAATCCAGGATGTGCGGGTTACACGGCTGGCCGGGCGCTCCTATGCAGACGAAATTCAGGAGGGACACGATGGGAGGAGGAAGTACTACTGGATCGCCAGGGGAATGGCACAGTGGCATGCCCGAGAGGACACGGACCACTGGGCAGTGGAACGCAAGATGGTCTCGGTGACTCCGCTCGTGGCCAGCCCGCTCCGTCCCCTCAGGTCTGTGCTGGAAAAAATGACCGCCGAGGTCTTCAGAGAGTTGCATCAGTCCTGCGAAGCCGGGCGAAGAGGTTGAGGATTTGTTAGGGCTGTTCGAGAAGACACACAACGCAGTACAACGGACCAGAGATAGCTGGTTCGGCAAGGTGACACGTCTCTTCGAACGCGCCAAGGTCAGCGATGCCCTGTGGGAGGAGCTTGAAGAGTTGCTCATCTCCGCCGATGTTGGTGTTACCACAGCGGGGAAGCTGATCACGCTGGTCCGGGAGAGGACCCGAAAAGAAGGCCTGAATGACCCGCTTCAACTACGCACGGCACTCAAACAAGAGATGGTGCGGATGCTGAACATACGCCCGGCGCCCCTGGCAGGGTATCAGGGCCCACTCGTCATCATGGTGGTAGGTGTCAACGGTTCCGGCAAGACCACCAGCATCGCCAAGCTGGCACGTCACTACAAGGGTGAGGGTAAGAGCGTGCTTCTGGCAGCCGGCGACACCTTCAGGGCAGCGGCGGTAGAACAACTGCAGGCCTGGGGAAGACGCGTTGGGGTTGAAGTGGTCGCACACCAGCCAGGCGGCGACCCCGGCGCTGTGGTCTTCGATGCACTCCAGGCAGCGCTGAGCAGAAAGACAGGTGTGGTGATTGTGGACACTGCCGGTCGCCTCCACACCAAGTTCAACCTGATGGAGGAGCTCAAGAAGATGAAGCGCGTCGCCTCGCGTGCTGGCGCGACTGTACTGGAGGTCATCCTGGTCCTCGATGCCACCACAGGGCAAAACGGCCTGACACAGGCTAAGTATTTCACTGAAACGGTGGAGCTGACAGGGATATTCCTATCCAAGCTGGACGGGACAGCCAAGGGGGGGGTCGTACTGGCCATCTGTGACCAGTTGAACCTGCCCCTGCTGTTCATCGGCACCGGCGAGGGCGTTGACGATATCGCGCCCTTCGACCCCGAGGCATTCGTGGACGCACTATTCATTCCCGAGGAAGGTGTCCAACCACGTGACTCTGCCCAGACTGGGACAAAGACATGATACCCATAGGCATAGACCCGGTGGCCTTTTCCATAGGCAGCGTCTCGGTGAGGTGGTACAGCATCACGACAGCCCTTGCTGTAGTCGTGGTTGTAGGTTGGGCGCTCTGGGCAGCCAGACGGGCGAAGTTCCCCACAGACTTCATCTATGTCGCTGCCATCTGGTCCATCATAGGAGGCCTCGTCGGGGCCCGCATGGTACACGTCATTGACCAGCTGGACTACTACCTGGCCAACCCTGGTCAGATTATCGGCTTCCAGGGGACAGCCGTATACGGGGCAATACTGGGTGCCGCCCTGGCCCTGTGGATAGCCAGTAAGGTGCACCGTTTCTCCTTCGCCCCTCTGGCAGACCTGGTCGCTCCGGGTGCGCTGCTGGCACAGGCTGTGGGCAGGGTGGGTTGTGTGATAAACGGCTGTTGTTACGGTGCCCCCACCTCCAGCCCTTGGGGCCTGGTCTACACCCATCCCAACTCCTTTGCACCCCTTGGTGTGCCGACTGAACCTGCGGTGGTCTATGAGCTTATCTATGACCTCGTCCTCTTCGGCGTCATCTGGAAGTTGCAGGGGAAGCTGAAGCCAGAGGGTTCATTGTTCCTGCTCTATCTGGCCCTGTATTCGGCGGGCAGGTTCTTCATCACCGCGACGCGCGACCCGGGCTCACAAGGGACCCTGCTGTGGGGTTGGCTGATGCAGGCCCAGGTCATCTCATTGTTGGTCCTGCTGGTGACTGTGCCGCTACTGGCGGCCAGGACACGCTGGGTGAAGGCAGAGGCGAGTACAACGGCGCAGAGTGAGGGCACTAGCGACAGGGAGGAGACGCCATAGGATGCCGCTTTACGTCCTCGAATGCCGTTCTCACTCGAAAGCCGTCTGTGGGGTTGCGGTTTGGACACTCTCACCCCTTTAGTAGCTTTCGTCGCCGGGGTACTCTCGTTCGTCTCACCCTGTGTCCTGCCCCTGGTACCGGTATACATCGGCAATCTGGCTGGCTCCGCCGTGATGACCCCTGAATCTCAGCCCGACCGCAGCACATTCTTCCAGGCGCTGGCCTTTGTCACAGGGTTCTCCGTGGTCTTCATCTCGCTGGGAGCTCTCGCCGGGCTTCTTGGCTGGCTGGACTCAGGACATCTGAACATCTTACGCATGGTCGGAGGTGCCTTCCTGATCCTTGCTGGTATCACAATGACAGGGATTCTCAGGGTACCCCTGCTATACAAGGAAGCACACGCTCGCATCGGCGTCGGCAAGTTGCCAGGCTACCTCCGCTCCCTCTTTCTAGGGACAGCGTTTGCGCTGGGATGGACCCCCTGCGTGGGACCGGTCCTGGCCGGGATACTGACCCTGGCATGGAGTTCACAGACCGCGTGGCAGGGTATCCTTCTGCTCCTTGTGTACTGCCTGGGACTGGGGCTACCCTTCATGGCGGTGTCCCTGGCCCTGGTGCCAGCGATGAAGTATCTGAGGGCACTCAACCGTCACATGAGAATCGTGTCCGTGGTCGGTGGCATCATGCTCATTGCTCTAGGTGTGCTCATGCTCAGCGGTCAGCTTGGCCGCCTGAGTGGAGTCATAGCTTGATATGAGAGACTGCCCTACCCTGTTCCGCGCCATAATGCTCTGCTTGACAGCGTTGCTGTTGGCATTACCCTTGATCTCCGCTTGCCGCTCCGGTCCAGCCAGCGGGCCGAGCATAACCACCGAAGCCAAAGGCGAACTGGCCATTGACTTCACACTGCCCACAATCGCTGGCGACACTGTTACCCTCAGCGAGTTGAGAGGCAAGACGGTGCTGCTTAACTTCTGGACCACGTGGTGTCCGGCCTGTCGGGAGGAGATGCCTCTGTTGCAGGCTGCGTACGCCGAGAAGGAGTCATCAGGGCTGATAGTGCTGGCGGTGAATATCAAGGAGAGCAGGGCAGTAGTAGAGAAATTCATCAAGGACAACGGGTACACCTTCCCGGTGGTGCTCGACCAGAGCGGTAAGGTGGCGGAACAGTACAATGTATACTACCTGCCCCATACGGTCATCATTGATGGAGAGGGCATAGTGCGCCGAACAAAGGTGGGTGCCTTCTCCAGCAAGAAAGAGGTCCTCCGGACGGTCGAGTCCTTCCTTACACCCTAGAGGTCGTTGGCAAAGCCAGTGAAGGGACCGGTCCATCCTCGGGTTCTGCGGCTGCGGATGCTCTCCCGGAGGTCTTGGATAGTCCTGCCGCAAAAGACCGTGTACCTGGATGCGATGACCGAGAGGGCATGGCCGTCGCTATTGCCCAGTTCGGCGAGGTGATAACACTCCCTGTTGAGGGCCTCCACATCCTCCAGACACATGATTCGAGCGGCGTGAGGGTCCAGTATCTCTAATCCGTCGAGATGGACGTTCTCATCTCCAGAAGCCAGTAGACCCTCGATGGTCTTCCTGTCGATGCTATCCCGCTGGCGGCTCATGGGATGCGGCACAACGCAGATGCCGCCCTGGGCATGGGTCGCCTCGATCGTATGTCGTAGGGACTCATAGCTTGAGACCGGGTTTTCGAGGAAAAGTACCAGCAGGTGGCCCTCCATGGTGGACACCTCCATCCCTGGAACTACCTGAAAACGATAGTCGTCCTTGGCTGCCAGTTCCCGGGCCAGCCAGGCACCTCTGAAGGAGTCATGGTCGGTGATGGCTATCACGTCCAGATTAGTGTGCAACTGGACGTGCTCCAACACTTCAGAGAGCTCAGCTATGCCGTCGCTGAACCTGGTGTGTATGTGCAGGTCGGCAAAGCCATATTTGCAGGGTGTCATGCTATGAAGGTGACCTCTGTCTCAAGCGATGAACAACGAACCATACCACGAAAACCACAACAGCGATGACGATCGGGATGTCGAAGGGGCGCATCACGGCTCTTATCTTCTCCCAGTGTTGTCCGAGAAGGAAACCGCCGTATGCCAGGGCCCACGACCACAGAAAGGAGCCGGCAAAGGTGTAGGCAGTGAACTTGAACAGCGGCATTCTGGCGATGCCGGCCGGAAGGCTAATGAAGGTGCGCACCACTGGCAGGAGACGGGAGAAGAAGGCCGTCTGGTGGCCGTACCTGGCAAACCAGGCATCGGCACGCTCCAGGTCGTGGTGAGAGATGAGCAAAAACCTGCCATATCTCTCCAGGAACACACGCCCCCCCTTCCACCCGACCCAGTAGGCCGCGACAGAACCCAGGGTGTTGCCCAGAGCACCGGCAAAGGCTGCGACCACGGTATAGCCGACGCCAAGCCCTGCCTCCTTTATCAACATCCAACCGCTTAGCGGCATGACTATCTCGCTGGGCAGCGGTATGCAGGCGCTTTCAATGGCCATGAGCAGCACAACCCCGGGCCACCCCATCAGCGTATAGGCCTGCTGGACGAAAGACAATATCGCCTGTTCGATGCTGGCCATATCGAGCGAGTGTAGCAGCCACCTCACTGTACGTCAAGAAAGGACGACGGAGATTTGATGCTGGACTGTTATGCTTGAGTCGGATTAGTACATGCACTTGACGTGGTTCTACCGCTTCTGGCCAAGCAATGTCGGAAGCTACTATTGACATCATGTTCTACCGGTGGTATCGTCTATGACAACCAAACCTCAGATTGGCCAACTATGCCAGGGAAAGGAGGACAGGGATGCGCAAGTGCTTCCTGGTAGTTGCAATCATCGTGGTGGTCTCGACGCTGGGACTGGCTGCCTGTGCAGGAGGGAAAGCTACTCCTGTGGAGGTGAAACCTGCCGAAGTGAGTTTGGCCGACGTCTACACCCTCTTCGGGGGCAAGGAAAGCATAACCCTGCAGGCCGACTTCAAGCTCAAGAACCCCAGCAACGTAGAGGTCAAGCTGGACTCCTTCGAATTCAGTCTCGTCTGCAATGGCCTCAGCATTGGCGCAGCGCAAATTCCGAACGACTACTACATCCCGGCGGGGGGTGAGCTGGCGCTGTCCGGAGCCATCAACGTGCCATTCTCCAACATGCTGGCGAATCTGATGATCGGGAGTGGCATGACGCAGGCAGACGCGCTGAAGACAGTGCTACCGGTATGGAAGAACACTGGCGGCGTGCTCCCCGTTGACGCGATGAAACCCGTCTGGGACGCAGTAGACCCCAAGACGACCTGGAGCGCTGCGGGTATGGCCTATGTGGTGGGCGAGGGCAAGCGACTGGACACCAAATTCTCCCTTACCCTTCAGCGATAGAAGCAAGGGGCACCCTTTTACCTCGCGCGCCGACCGTACTGTCCCATGGTGGCAAGCAGCTCTTGTCTGTACCTATGGCAACACAGGCTCGAACGGTCGTCAGGACTGGCCAACCGAGCTCAGCGTAGTAGCTGCGACAGCCGATTAACTACTCCGAATCGGGAGTCAGAGTCGAGAGAGTTGAGGAGGAAGTATGAGCGAGATGCTGAGTTACCTCATCCCGGGGGTCATGACCGGCTTCGTGTACGCCCTCATCGCTCTCGGCTTTGTCCTCATCTATAAATGCTCCGGCGTCCTTAATCTGGCACAGGGTGAGCTGGTCATCATCGGCGCCTACATGTTCTATGCCCTGTCTGCCCAGGCCGGACTGCCTGCCGGGGTCGGCATAGTCGGGACCCTTCTCCTGGCTATTGGCCTCGGCTTCCTCGTAGAGAGACTCGTGATGCGGCCCCTCATCGGTCAGCCGATATTGGCCGTTATCCTGGTCACCCTGGCAGTAGCCGGCCTGCTCCGCGGCATCATGATCCTGGTCTGGGGCCCTGATACGCTATCACTGCCACGCCTCTTTCCCCTGGGCGGAGTCGATTTCCTCGGCGTCTCCATCTCCTATGCCCACCTCTTCTTCGTGCTGGTCTCGGTAGTGCTCTTCGCCGTGCTCTTTCTCTTCTTCCGCTACTCCCAGCGCGGGCTGTCCATGATGGCCGTGGCCGACGACCAACAGGCATCCCAGAGCGTTGGCGTCAGGGTCACCATGGTACTGGCCATGGCCTGGGCCATCGCCGCCCTGGTCTCCGCCACCGGCGGCATCCTTCTCACCTCCATCACCGGTGTCCACTACAGCGCTGTAGGCATCGGCCTCAGGGCCATCGCCGTCGTGCTCGCCGGAGGTCTCGAGTCCGTAGGTGGTGTACTCATTGCTGGTCCCCTCATCGGCGCCATGGAGGGCATCTCGGCTGGCTACCTCGACCCCCTGGTTGGTGGTGGGATGAGGGATGTTACTGCCTTTGTGGTGCTCATACTTGTCCTGATGATTCGACCATACGGCCTCTTCGGCTGGAAGAGAATAGAGAGGGTGTGACATGCTGCCTTGTGGAACGTTCAACAGGACCTATGCTCAGGACATGGCCGTCGTCCGCACCAACCTGCAGTGGGGCATACTCGTCGCCTTCCTCCTTTTGCTGTTCGCCCTGCCCCTGTTCCTGCCAGCGGAGTATATATACCTCGCAATCTATATCAGCGTGGGCATCATCGCTGCGCTAGGACTCAATATCCTGACCGGTTTCTGTGGCCAGATCTCCATCGGGCAGGCAGCCTTCATGGGCGTCGGCGCCTTTAGCGCGGGCATCCTCATCAGCAGGTTCCAAATACCCTTCTGGTTCGCCGTCCCCATAGCCGGCATCACCGCCGGGCTCGTCGGGTTGTTCTTCGGCATTCCCTCGCTGAGGGTCAAGGGCCTCTACCTGGCATTGGCCACGCTCGCAGCGCAGTTCATCATCCACTTCGTCCTCGTCCACTTCTTCGGCGGGGATACGGGTGTCCATGTGAAACCACCCTCCCTGGGTCCACTCGTATTCGCCACTGATAGGAGCTTCTACTACATCGCCCTCGTCTCCGTCATCCTGTTTACCTTCTTGGCCAAGAACATCGTGCGCACCCGTGTGGGCCGTGCCTTCATCGCCATCCGGGACAACGACATCGCCGCCGAGGTCATGGGCATCGACATCTTCCGCTACAAGCTTCTCGCCTTCTTCATCGGTTGCTTCTTCGCCGGCGTTGCCGGGGCACTGTGGGCCACCTACATGGGCCTGGCTTCCGTTGAACACTATACCCTGCTTGAGTCGGTGTGGCTCTTGGGCATGATCGTGGTCGGAGGGATGGGCTCGATCGCGGGCACTATCTTCGGCGTGGTGTTCATCAGGGTGGTCGAGTACCTGACACAGCTTGTGGCACCCACATTGGGTACCATGGTCCCTGCTCTCTCCGGGAACCTGCTCTCTGCTCTCGAAATCCTGGTGTTCAGCTTGATCATACTGCTGTTCCTCATCTTCGAGCCTAGAGGATTGGCACATCGCTGGGAGATCTTTAAGGCTTCATACCGGCTGCATCCCTGGGCACACTAGAATTGCCTGGGACGCGACGTGGCATATCGCTGGACTGGAGGAAAGGAGGTTGACGATGGTAAAACAGGGGTTAGGTCACATGGAGGAAAGGAGGTTGACGATAGTGAAGCAGAGATTAAGCCACATGGCGGTGGTGGCATTATTGGTCTTGACAAGCGTCGTACTGCTCATAGCGAGTTGTGCGCCTGCGGCCAAGACGGCACCAGCAGCCCCACAGAAGACCATAAAGGTCGGCTTGAACCTCGTCCTCACGGGCACAGTAGCATCATCGGTGGCACCCTGGAGCTATGTTGCCCTGGCATACTTTAGATATGTCAACGACGAGCTGGGCGGCATAGAGTACACCGGCCCCGACGGCGAGAAAGACAAGGTGATGCTGGACGTCATCTGGGAGGACAACGCCTACTCGGTGCCCAAAGCCCTCTCCATCTACAAGAGGCAAAAAGAGAAGGGGATAATGGCGCACTATGTAATCAGCACGACGCCGGCTGAGCCCCTGGCCGAGCCCGCATCCCGCGACCGTATTCCGATAATGTGTCATGGCAACGCCAGCCCGGTCGTCCTGGGAGCCCAGCCCAACTATGTTACCGTTGCCTATCCCTCCTATGCCGACATGGCTGCGACCTTCCTGGAGTGGCTAAAACTGAACTGGAAGGAGGCCAGGCCGCCCAAGGTTGGGTTTACCTGGGTAGAAGTTCCCGCCGTCAGGGTAGGAGCCAACACCATGGTGGCCGTCATGACGCCTGAGGCCATCAAGGCCAAGTACGGGGCTGAACTCACCATGCATGAGTACCCACGGGTGATGCCAACAGACGTCACCATTGAGCTCACCAGGTTGAGCAACGCAGGCACCGACTGGGTGTACACGACTCAGGAGATAGCCGGTGCGGTGGTCTTGCTCAAGGATATGGCGAGACTGAACCTCAAGATGAATGTGATGGTAAGCTCAGCCTCCTTTGACGAGTCTGTTATCCGCCTGGCTGGGGCGGCGGCAGAAGGTGTGTACGGTCTGACGCTCAACGCCTCACCAGATGAAGACCTGCCGGGGGTAAAACTGGCACATAAGGTGATGAGAAAATACTACGACCGCGACGCCACCCTGCTAGAAGTCCAGGGACTCTACACTGCTGTGGCATTTGTGGAGGGGCTGAAGCAGGCATTGCAGAAGACGGGCCATGATGGTCTGACACGAGAGGCTATAAACGATGCCTTCCACAACCTGAAGAACGTTGACACTGGTGGCGTGACTTCCCCCATCACAGTAGACCCCAACTGGCCTGTGCTTAACACACGCCTGAGGGCGGCCGTGATCAAGGGAGGAAAGATCCAGCCTGTCGGGGATTGGATACAGGCCCCTGTGCTGGAACTACAATTACCGAAGTAAGGCCACAGGACCGAGTTGTTCTAGATGAGGTAGGTGGATATGGCTATCGCTGTTGATACCGCTATTGCTGCCACTGTTGATACTCTACCGAAGCTGCTCCGGGCGCAGTACCAGAAGTATGGCGACAAGAAGGTCGCCATGCGCAAGAAGGAGTTCGGGATCTGGAACGAGTACACCTGGAAGGATTCCTATCAGCATGTGCGCCGGGTCTCGCTGGGTCTGGTGAGTATTGGGCTCAAGCCCGGAGATGTGGTAGCCATCGTCGGCGACAGCGACCCTCAGTGGTTCTGGGCAGAGTACGCAACACAGGCAGCGGGCGGCATCGCCGTCGGGATGTACGTTGACGCCCACTTCACCGAGATCAAGTACCTCCTGTCACACTCTGAAGCGAAGTTTGTCTTTGCCAAGGACCAGGAGCAGGTGGATAAGGTGTTGGAGGTCAAGGGCGACCTCCCCGCGTTGCAGAAGGTCATCTACTGGGAGGCCAAGGGACTGTGGTACTACGACCTACCCTTCCTGATGAGCTGGGAGGAACTGGAGGGTCTGGGTAAGAAATACGACGAGGAACACCCCGCAGCCTTTGACGAGAACATAGACAGGACAAAGCCGGACGACATCGCCGTCTTGTGCTACACCTCGGGCACCACCAGGGCCACGGAGGATGGTATCGCCAAGCAAAAGGGCGTGATGCTCTCGCACGGGTTCCTGATCACAAATGCCAGTGCATGGCACGAAGTGGACCCGTGGTTCGACAACGATGTCTGGCTTTCCTTCGTGCCGCCGGCCTGGGGCGCGGAGCAGATCACCGGCATCGCCGGCTGTCTGCTCTCCGGCACCGAGGTGAATTTCCCCGAGGAACCAGAGACCGTAACCGAGAACATCCGTGAGGTCGGACCGCAGATACTGTTCATGGGTGCTCGCCTCTGGGAGAACTACGCCTCGCTAACGCAGTCGAAGAACAACGATACTACCCGGCTGAAAAGATGGTTGTTCAACACGTTTCTCCGAGTCGGGTACCGTAGGGCCGACTTGAAGTTTCAAGGGAAAAGGCCCTCCATCATTGAGAGGGGGCTCTTCTCCATCGCCGACTGGCTTGTGTTCCGGCCTCTGCGGGACAAGCTGGGGATGCTGCGGCTCAGGTCCGGATTCCAGGCTGGCTCTTCACTGAGCGCCGACACCCTGAAGTTCTTCCACGCCATCGGAGTGAACCTGAAGCAACTTTATGGCCTCACCGAGGGCGGCGTGTTCTGCTTCCATACCGATGATGACATTGACCCGGAGACGGTAGGCCGGCCTATCCATATGGACTGGGTCAGGATCAGTCCACAGGGCGAAATACTCCTCACCGGACCGCTGCGCTCCAAAGGGTACTACAAGGACCCGGAGGCTACCAGGGAGCTCATAGACTCCGAGGGCTGGCTGCACACCGGGGACTCGGGGCACATCAATGAGAAGGGCCACCTCGTGTTCTACGACCGCATAAAGGAGATGGTGGAGCTGTCCTCGGGGAGGAAGTTTGCCCCGTCGTACATAGAAGGGAAGCTACGGTTCAGCCCGTACGTCAAGGATGTGATGGTGATGGGAGGGCCGGACAAGCCTTTTGTCTCGGCGATGGTGAACATAGACTTTGAGAACGTGAGCGACTGGGCCGAGGAGCACCGCATCAACTACACCACCTTTGTGGACCTATCGCAGAAGGAGCAGGTTTACGACCTGATACTGAAGGACATGGAGCGGGTGAACCGGTATCTGCCGGACGAGATGAAGGTGAGGAAGTTCGTCAACCTGCACAAGGAGTTCGACCCGGACGAGGCGGAGCTCACGCGGTCGCGGAAGCTGCGGCGGAAGTTTGTGGAGAACCGGTATGCGGACGTGATAGGGGCTATATACGGAGGCAAAGAGGGCTTCGACATCGAGGCGCCGGTGAAGTACCGTGATGGCCGTACCGGCATCATAAAGACCACCATCAGGGTGAAGTCGGTGGTCTAGGCAGTCTCGCTCTTCAGAGCTGTCAGAGGAGGTGTCCCTGTGTTGGAGGTAAATAGCATTGAAGTGGTCTATATGAATGTCATCCTGGTACTACGTGGTGTCTCCCTCAAGGTACCGGATGGCTCCATCGTCGCTCTGCTTGGAGCCAACGGCGCGGGAAAGACTACCACGCTCAAGGCCATCTCCGGGTTGCTGGAAACCGAGGAGGGCCATGTGACCGATGGCTCTATCCAATGGGATGGCAAGAAGATCAACGGCATGACGCCCGAGGACATCGTGCGCCTGGGGATCGTGCAGGTGATGGAGGGACGCCGACTCTTTGAGCACCTCACCGTGGAGGAGAACCTGAGGGTAGGTGCAGGGGTGCGTCGGGATGGCAGCAGCGTCAAGGATGACATCGAGATGGTGTACGGCTACTTCCCCAAGCTGAAGCTGCTTCACCGCTCCATCAGTGGCTACCTCTCTGGAGGAGAGCAGCAGATGCTGGTGGTGGGGCGTGCCCTGATGTCGCATCCGCGGCTGATGTTGCTCGACGAGCCATCGCTGGGCCTCAGCCCGATACTGACTACGGAGATCTTCGAGATCGTGCGCCGCATCAACAAGGAGGAGAAGGCAGCTATACTGCTGGTAGAGCAGAATGCCCGTGCCGCCCTTGAGGTTTCAGACTACGGCTACGTGATGGAGAACGGCAGGATCGTGCTCGATGGCCCGGCGGAGAAGCTGCGAGACAACCAGGACGTAAGGGAGTTCTACCTCGGCCTCACCGAGGTGGGCAAGCGCAAGAGCTACCGCGAAGTGAAGCACTACAAGAGGCGCAAGAGGTGGTTGGGCTAGCTCTGACGCTGCACTGCCATGCACTCGTGCTGCGGGAACGGATGACGACACAGAAAGGCCAGCCTGGGGCCAAAGAGATGAGTGGGAGGTGACATGGGAGCCCAATACTTCAACGCTAGTATCGAGACCATGTCTCCGGAGGAAAGGACTGCCTTCCAACTCAAGGCTCTGCGTGACCTTCTCAAATACACCTACGCACGCTGTTCAGGTGTGAAGGAGAAGTTCGACGCCGCAGGCATTCGACCGGCTGACATAAGAATGCTCGAGGGCCTCCAGCGTGTCCCGCTCACCACCAAGGATGAGCTCAGGCGCCTACAGGAGAAGAACCCGCCGTTCGGTGGTTTCCTATCCATCCCCATGCAGGATGTCGAAACGATATACTGTTCCCCAGGACCGATCTTCGAGCCCCAGGACCCCTCAGACGCCTTCTGGGCTAGGCTGCTGAAGTGCTTGCATGCGACAGGCGTTGGCAGAGGGGACATCATCACCTGCACTCTGTCATATCACCTGGTTCCGGCCGGCTTGTGGCTCCATACTGCGGCGAGGCGTCTGGGGGCTACAGCAGTGCCAGCAGGGCCGGGGAACACCGAGTTGCAGGTCAGGATACTGCACGACCTCGGCGTCACTGCCTACATCGGAACGCCTAGCTTCCTCTATACCCTCATCACCAAGGCCCAGGAGATGGGCTACGACTTCCACAAGCAGTTCCGTTTGCGCAAGGCATTGACCACAGCCGAGATGCTGAGTCCTTCCATGAGGGCTACACTGGAGAGCTACGGGGTTGACATCATCCAGTCGTATGGCACGGCCGATGTCGGCCTCTTTGCCTACGAATGCCGCCACAAGAACGGGTTCCACATGTGCGAGGAGACGATCATAGAAATACTGGACCCGGTTACCAAGACAAGGCTGGGACCGGGTGAGGTCGGAGAGATCGTCGTCACTACCCTCGACGTGAGGGTCTATCCCTGGATCCGCTTCGCCACCGGTGACCTGTCCCTGTATACCGAAGAGCCATGCCCCTGCGGCCGCACCTCCAACCGTCTGGTCAAGATAGTGGGCAGGGTAGGTGAAGCAGCTAAGATAAGGGGTATGTTCGTTCACCCCAAGCAGGTGGATGAAGTGATGTCTCGCTTCCCCATCATCTCCCGATGGACTGTGCTTGTGACCCGTCCTGGTCAGCGAGACGAGTTGACCCTGAAGGTCGAGTTGGACCAGGGTGCTGGGGACGTTGCACAGATTAGAGAAGGTATTCTCAGCAAGTTCCCTGAGCTGTGCCACCTCAGACCCGACTCGGTGGAGTTCGTTCCCCTTGGCTCTATCCCAGACGACCAGGTGAAGAAGGTGGTAGACAAGAGGGTGTGGAAGTAGACAAGCTCGTCAGGGCAATCGCTGCCGTTCCACCGAGAGCAGGGTATTGTCGCGGCCAAAGATGAGCGCCAGCAACCAGTCAAGCGCCACGCGGGTCCTGTTATAGGAACCCATCATGATGCTCAAGTAGCCCACCAGCCAGACAATGCGGGCTAGCAGCCCGGACAGGTGTACACCGTACAGGTTCATGGCGGCATTCCGCGGTCCCAGTGAGACCAGCTCCGATGCTGGCTGGTACCGGTAAGGTCTCAGCCCCCTCCCATCGAGGTCGGCTAGTATGTTGGCAACAACCACTCTTGGCTGTCGTACAGCGTAGTGAGCTCGAGGAGGCAACACCGCACCCGTCTTGGGGTCGGCGAAGTGGGCGTTATCGCCGAGGGCATAGACCATCGGATACTCGGGGATGCGCAGGTACTGGTCAACTATCACACGCCCCTTCTCATCCTTTTCCACCGGGAGCGCTGCAACTACAGGATTCGCCACTACCCCTGCAGTCCAGACCACCGTCCCGGTAGGTTCCGTCTCCAAATGGTCGAGTTCCATACCATGGTCCCACAACCGGGTGACCCGCGAGCCCAGCCGTACTCCCACACCCTGGTGTCGGAGTAACCTCAGCGCAGTGGCGGACAATCGAGCGTCTTCTCCTGAAAGGACGTATCCCCTCTCTTCGACAAGTTTCACGCTCACCGCTGCAGGGTCAATGTTCCTATAACCCCTGATGAGAGACCGGTCAATGAAGCTTCTGACCTCTGTCACTAGTTGCACACCGGTGTATCCAGCACCGACCACGACGAAGGTGAGCAACTGCTTCTTACGCTTCAGGTCTGTCTCAGCGTCAGCCAGTTCGAACATGCGAATGATGTGGTTCCTGATGACCATACCATCGTGTAGGTTCTTCAGCGTGAAGACGTTAGCACTAGCATTCGGGAGGTTACTCAAGTCTGTAGTGCTGCCCAGCGCAAGAATCAGATAGTCGTAGCTGAGTATGCCACCGCTCGTCGTTACTTTTCTGTCGGCAAGGTCTATCTTCAGTACCCGACTGCGGCGGAAGCTGAATCGCCGTCTGCTGAGGAGACGCCGTATGGGGTATGCGATGTGCCGTGTTTCCACGCCACCTGTCGCTACCTCATGCAGAAGGGGAGTGTAGAGAAGGAAGTTCTCATCGCTGACAAGGGTGATGTTCTTGCTCAGGTCGCGACGCAAGGCCCGCTCCAGACGGATTACCGAGTAGACGCCGCCAAAACCTCCGCCGAGAACCACAATCTCTGTGATACCGTCTTTCCGTTTCAAGTCAGCTTCTCCTTCACATACTCTTGAGCCAAGCGAGCGATGGCACCGGCATCGGCGACCATGCCCCAGATCTCGCGGTATGTATAGCTCCCGGTGAACATGCCCCAGAGTACGCGGCTAAAGACCTGCGCAGGGGCAGAGAGCGACCTCTCTGAGTCAATCAACCTCGAATGTGCTCGGAAGAATGGAGAGGAGTCCTTGGTGCGATGATGAAGGGCAAAAAGCAGGTGTCCCAGCAGGTTGTCATGGTGCAAGGCGCGAGTAAAGGGAGCGTAGTGCTTGTGGAAATCGCCTCGAGACACACCATGGTATAGGGCAACCTGGGCCGCCTTGCGCGCGGTGAGGAAAGCAGAACCAATGCCATCCTTGTAAAGCCGCGACACCGCTGCATCCCCGACAGCCACGAAGCCGTCGGTATAGTAGCGGGATGCCATGCCGACGGCGATTCGGGGGCGGCAGCCACAGGACCTCTGGTACGGGAAGGGCATTGCCCTCCTCACAATATCGTGGTCAAGGAAACCCTCCAGGTCCGGGGGTCCTCCCTTACCCAGCAACGACACGTTTATGAAGTTCCCCTTCGGCACCAGGGTGCCAAAGACCAGGTCGGAATGCGGGATAAGGAAGACGCGAACGCCGGTACCGAAGTACTCCTGGATATCTTCTTTCCTGACATACAGCTCATCCTGGCTCATGGTCAATGTGGTCGCTGGAGAGTACAGCGGGCCCTTGACCTCCACCGAGCCGCTGTTCAGGCCACTGGCCAGGACCAGAAGGTCATAGGGCCTGATGCCATCGTCCAACACGACACCAGGCCTCGGGAAAACTCTCACTTGCTGCACGCGACGGGCCTGAACACTTGCTCCCTGCGAACGTGCCTGCTCAATGAGGAAGCCGTCGAAACTGGCCATCTTCTCTCCAGGGTTGTGCCATGGCCCGCCTCCCCGGAACACGCTCAGTATCTCGGCCCCTGGGTCGGGGTTGTCTACGTGAATGACGCCAAAGGGGCTGTGCAGATAGTAGGAGGAGATGTGGACACGGATGACCTCCTCGGGCACAACGAGGTCGAGTTCCTTGAGGTTCTTGAGCAGAGAGGCCGATAGTATGCCAGCACAGCGGTTGCACCCCTTGGGACCTGGGTCAGAGAATGACCTCCACTCATAGATGTCCACCTCAAGGTCGACCCCTTTCGCCCTGGCATACTTGAGAAGGAAGAGGGCGAAGAAGCTTCCCGCTGGCCCTCCTCCTATGACACCTACTCTGGAGCCATTCTCCAACCGGTTACTCAACATCACCACCTCTGTCTCACCAAGCGTAAACAATTGTACCATGCGGACACGAAGCATGTGATGCCTCATGGGCGGGTGATATAATACAGCAAACGACTGCTAGACGTGCAGGGCAAGCTGGAGAACAATAAGAGGCTGAAGGATGACTACAATACTGGCAGTGAAGCGCGGCGAAGAGGTGGCTATCGCCGGAGATGGACAGGTAACAGTGGGCGAGATGGTGATGAAACATACGGCCAACAAGCTCCGTACGCTATACCATGGGCAGATAATCGCTGGCTTTGCAGGGGCAGTGGCAGACGCCCTTACCTTGTTCGAACGGTTCGAGAACCACCTCGAAAAACACAGCGGGCAACTAAGAAAGGCAGCCGTTGAACTGGCGAAGGAGTGGCGCACCGACAGGGTGCTGCGCCGTCTGGATGCCTGGCTGGTAGCCGCCGACCGCGACAACCTTCTGGTACTGTCCGGCGAGGGTGACGTGATCGAACCCGATGAGGACGTTGTGGGTATCGGCTCTGGTGGCAGCCAAGCTCAGGCGGCCGCGATGGCACTGCTCAAACACTCCGGTCTCAGCGCCTCAGAGATAGCACGCATCGCGATGGGGATCGCAGCCAGGATTTGCATTTACACTAACGCTCAGGTCAACGTCCTGTCTTTGACCAGAGAAGACCGCCTCGAGATCACGACCACTGCCTGAAGATGCATGTGACATGATATGAGTCATGCGTGGAAAGCTAAGGCAAGCTGTCCGCTCACGATGGCCAGGGCTGGAGAGCTAACAACCAGCCATGGTATGGTTCCCACGCCAGCGTTCATGCCCGTGGGCAGCCAGGGAACTGTGAAAACCCTCTCGCCAGCCGACCTGAGGTCGACTGGCGTGGACATCATCCTGGGAAATGCTTACCATCTGTTCCTCAGACCAGGTATCCAGGTGGTTGAAGGACTGGGTGGGATTCACCGGTTCACAGGCTGGGATGGCCCCATACTGACCGACAGCGGTGGCTACCAGGTCTTTAGCCTGGCAGCGCTGCGCCACGTTGACGATAAAGGGATAGCCTTCCGCTCTCACATTGACGGGACTGAATACTTCCTCGCACCCGAGATAGCCATCGAAGTCCAAGAGGGGCTCGGGGCAGACATCATCATGACCCTCGACGAGTGTCATCGCCATGACCTCGACGAGGCCAGCACCCGCGAGGCCATGGAGAGGACACACCGATGGGCAATAAGGTGCCTGAACAGCCACAGGAGAAGCGACCAGGCCCTGTATGCCATCGTCCAGGGAGGCACCAGCATGACCTTGAGGAGAGAGTCTGCCCGCTTTCTCACCGCTCTTGGCTTTCCTGGATATGCCATAGGCGGCCTGAGCATAGGCGAACCGAAGGCGCTGATGTGGACACTCATAGAGGAGGTGGTCGCTCTCCTGCCCGCTGACCGGCCACGCTACCTGATGGGGGTAGGTGCCCCGGACGACATCATCCGGGCAGTGGCCAGGGGTGTGGACCTGTTCGACAGTGCCCTTCCTACCCGCGTGGCGCGCCATGGCGGTGTGTACACCAACGCAGGGAGATTCAACTTGCGCAACGCGGAGTACAGGCTAAGCGACCGTCCGCTGGACCAGAGCTGCGACTGCTACACCTGCCGTACCTTCCCTGTGGCCTATCTCCACCACCTGTTCAAATGTGAGGAAATGCTCGCCTACCGGCTGGCCACCCTGCACAACGTGCGCTTCATGGTGTGCCTGATGGCCCAGGTCAGAAGCTCGCTCTCCGCAGGCAGCTTTGACTCCTTCAAGAAAGAGTTCCTGGACCGCTACCAGCCGTCAGACGAGCAGGTGCGCATAACGCAGAAACAGAAGTGGCTCGAAACCAGGAGCCGACAAAACGCCTCCGGGTGACCCGGTCGAGCCCCTATTGCCATCGGGCATCCCCTACACTGTGCCCGCAGCCCCCGCTGTCCGGCCCCTTGAGACCCTGGCTCCGTCTCTGCCGCCATAGTATTGCCACAGCTTCGCCATGGCCCTCACCGCACGTTCTGGCGTAGAGAATGTGGCAACTCCGCCGGTTACCTCTACCCTCCGCAACATTTCCCCGGTGGGGCCGAAGAAGGCTATCAGAAGGGGGCGCCTCTCATGTACCCGCACTGTCTCGGCTATGACTGTCGACAGGTCAAAGTACTCCCCTGGGAACAAACGTACAAAGTCCGGAATCACCACTAAGGTAGCATCGGACCCGTCATCGGACATGAGGGCTTCCAGAATAGTACCTATGCCCTGTTTGAACTTGCTGGGGTGGAAAGCAGCCAGACCAACGTGACCCCATAGGTCAACAGGGTTTTCTGCCGACAACCACGCTGGTGCTCCCACACTGCGCACTTTGGAGGTCGTGACCTCGGAGAAGCGCGCAGCCCTATCCCGTGTTTCTCACATGCGTCCACAGACATTACGGCAGTGGAGCCAGCCCACGAAGTAACGCCAAGACGCTTGCCTCGCAGCGGGGGCAGACGGACAAATGCCTGGCACACATCTTCCAACTCCTCCACGTCTTCCACCTGGACAATCCCTGCTTGCCTGAAGGCAGCGGCATATGCCTGGTATCTCCCAGCCATCGAGCCCGTATGCGACGCTGCTGCCCTTGCTCCTCGCTCGCTACGGCCAGTCTTGAGGGCAACGAGTGGCTTTTTGTTCGCCACCCGTCGGGCTACCTCAAAGAACCTCTTCCCACCTCGCAGGCCTTCAATGTGAAGGGCTATGACCTTGATATCAGGGTCGTGCTCAAGGTATTCCAGGCTATCGGCGAAGTCCACATCGCAGGCATTGCCCAGGTCTATGACCTTGCCGAAGCAGGTTCTGGCCAAACCGACGAAGAAGAAGCCGGTCTGACAGATGATAGCTATCGGCGACCTGCCCAGCGGGAGCGGGGGCAGTGCCGTGCTCAGGTTGAGGAAGGCATTGGCCACACCGAAGGTGTTCGGCCCCATCACACGAAGCCCTGTCTGTTGGACCACCCTGGCAATCTCAGCCTGTAACCTTTTGCCTTCGTCGTCAGCATCGGCAAATCCCTGGGCGATTACTACTGCTGCCTTTATCCCTCTGGCAGCACACTTTTCCAGCAACACTGGGACAGTGTTTCGCGGCGTAGACACCACAGCCAGGTCAATGCCTGCTGGGAGCGCATCCACGCTGGGGTACGCCTTCAGGCCCAGCAGGGTCTCGAGAGCGGGGTGAACAGGGAAGACCTGGCCCTGGTACCCCTTGTTCCGGAGATGTTGCACTATATTAAAGGCGGTTGGTCCCGTCTCTCTTGTCACACCGACAACAGCGATAGACCGTGGTTCCATGAATCGCCTCATCTGCTCCACGGCGCCGTTCAACTTTGCATCACCTCCAGCCGTTCGGATTCGAATAGGCTCGTAGACTCCTGCTGAGAGCTCGAAACCAGACAAACTCAACGTAGTCTATCATCGTGCCACAACCGGCGTCTACAATAGCCTCCCGGGGGCAACAAAGTTGAAGCGGGTGTTGCAGCTAAGATATACTAAAACTTCAGAGCCGAATCCTGTTGCACAAGTCATCCCCACGGAGACGACCTTGCTGAAGACGAAAAGTTGCGGTGAGCTTACTAGGCAGAGTGCTGACGCCGAGGTGACACTTGCGGGTTGGGTACACCGACGTCGTGACCACGGGGGCCTGATCTTCCTTGACCTCCGCGACAGGGAAGGTATCGTCCAGGTGGTGGTCAATCCCGACACCTCGCCCAGGGCACACGAAGGGGCACAGAAGCTGCGCAACGAATGTGTGGTACAGGTCAAGGGTAAAGTATCCGTACGTCCAAAGGGCACGGAAAACCCGAACCTGCCCACCGGGGAAGTAGAGGTCATAGCCACAGAACTACGGATTCTGAATCCGTCCAAGACCCCTCCCTTTTACATAAATGAAGACATAGAGATAGACGAAAACCTGCGCCTCAAATATCGCTATCTGGACCTGCGCCGGCCGCGCATGAAGGACAACCTTGTCCTCAGGCACCGGGTAATCAAATTCATGCGCGACTTCCTTGATGCCAGAGGGTTCATCGAGGTCGAAACGCCGATACTCATCAAGAGCACTCCAGAGGGCGCACGCGACTACCTGGTGCCAAGCCGGGTGCAGCCAGGGAAGTTCTACGCCCTGCCGCAGTCACCACAGCAGTTGAAACAGCTCCTCATGGTTGCCGGGGTCGAAAAGTATTATCAGATCGCCCGCTGCTTCCGGGACGAGGATTTGCGTGCCGACCGCCAGCCAGAGTTCACCCAGTTGGACCTGGAGATGAGCTTCGTTGATGAGGAAGACATCCTCGACCTGCTGGAAGAGTTGTTCACCTCCTTGGTAGAGACAATATGCCCTGATATGAAGCTAGTGAAGCCTTTCCCACGGCTCTCCTACACGGATGTCATGGAGCGCTTCGGCGTTGACAAGCCGGATGTGCGCTTCGGCCTCGAGCTACGTGATATCTCTGACATAGCCGCTCGAACCGACTTTGCCCCCTTCCGTAGTGCCCTCGCTGAAGGCGGCGCGGTCAAGGGAATCTGTGTTCCGAGCTGTGGCTCCTACTCTCGCCGTCAACTGGATGAGCTCACGGAGTTCGTCAAGATGCGAGGCGCGAAAGGCCTCATCACCCTGGCCGTCAGCGGGGACGCCCCGGTGAATCCAGACCAGCTGACGTTGGACACGGTAAAGTCGAGCCTGACCAAGTTCCTTTCAACAGAGGACCTTCGTCAGCTGGCGAAGCGCATGGAGGCGAAGCCTGGAGACCTGGTACTGATTGTGGCCGGAAGCACAGACATGGTGCGCCGGGCCCTCAGTGACTTGAGGGCTGAAATGGGCCAGCGACTTGGCCTTGCCGACCCGAGGATGCTCGGCTTCGTTTTCATCCTCAACTTCCCTCTGATGGAATGGAACAAGGACCTGGGTCACTGGGAGCCGATGCACCACCCGTTCACTGCACCCGTGGAGGAGGACATTCCGTTGCTCGACACAGCGCCGGAAAAGGTCCGAGCCAGACACTATGACATAGTATGCAACGGGTATGAACTCTCCAGTGGGAGTATCCGAATACACACCAGGGAAGTCCAGGACAAGATATTCCGCCTTCTCGGATACAAACAGGAGGAAATAATGGCCCGCTTCGGACACATGTTGGAGGCTTTCGAGTATGGGGCTCCACCACACGGCGGGATAGCACCGGGCATAGACCGACTTGTGATGCTGCTCGCGGGTGAAAAGACCATAAGAGAGGTAATCGCATTCCCCAAAAACCAAAACGCAGTTGACCTGATGACCGACGCCCCGTCGGCGGTATCTGAGGAGCAGATGGCCGAGCTTCACTTGAGCCTGAGACCGGACAAGTCCTGACAGGTACGGTCATTCGTTATGGCTTGAGAACACGGAGGACAGTGTGAAGGTATCCACCGAGAAGATCGAAAAAAGCCAGGTAGCGC
Source organism: Chloroflexota bacterium (assembly GCA_040754215.1). Taxonomy (GTDB): domain Bacteria; phylum Chloroflexota; class Dehalococcoidia; order JACPPY01; family JACPPY01; genus JBFMDE01. The sequence goes on along the minus strand of JBFMDE010000001.1, from coordinate 24,674 downwards.
TGAGTATCGAGTTGGAGCCTGCAGAGGTTGAGAAGTCCCTGGAAAAGGCCTACCGTCGGCTGGTACAGAAGGTGAACATCCCCGGCTTCCGCAGAGGGAAAGCTCCTCGTGCTGTGCTGGAGCGACATATCGGCAAGGGTGCCCTTATGGAAGATGCCCTCGAGCATGCAATACCAGAAACATGTGGCCATGCCATCCAAGAACAAAAGGTAGACGCCATCGGTCAGCCCCGGATAGAGTTAGTTAGCATGGACCCCGTCAGCTTTAAGGCGATAGTCCCGGTACGTCCGACTGTGAAGCTCTGCGACTACAGGGCGATCAGGGTGGAATCTCAACCTGTGGAAGTCACGGAAGAGCAGGTGGACGCAGCCATAGAGCAACTGCGACTGCAGCAAGCAGTGCTCACTCCGGTCGAGCGGCCAGTCCGCTTCAACGATTTCCTCAGCATGACCGTGGAGAGCCGGATTGGGGACAGACAGCTGCTGAATGAGAAAGACGCCCCATACCGCGTGTTGAAGGGCCTGGACATGCCCCTGCCCGGCTTCGCCGAGAAGCTGGAAGGGGCTGCAATAGGGGAGGAGCGAGAATTCGGGCTGATATTTCCGGAGGACCATCCGGCAACTGAGTTCAGGGGCAAGGAATGTCAATTCAAGGTCAAGGTCACTGAGGTCAAGGAACAGACACTTCCCGCGGTTGACGACGCCTTCGCCAAGAGCTTAGGCGTCGCCTGCGAGACGTCGGAGGCGCTGAGAGAGAAGGTCAAGGCAGACCTGAAGGTCAGGGTCGAGGCTGTAGAACGGGCTCGCTTCGAAGACAGGGCGCTCCAGATGCTGGTGGAGTGTGCTCAAATAGAGTACCCTCCGGTCCTGCTCGAAGCCGAGGTAGACCGACTCATAAAGCAGCAGGTGGAACGGGTGGAGCGGGGTGGCCTGAAGATGGGGGACTACCTGAAATCAGTCAACAAGACCATGGAGCAACTGAGAGAGGAAGCACAGCCGGTTGCAGAGAGACGGTTGTTGCGCTCGCTGGCTCTCGGCCAGTTGGCTGAAGACGAGAAGGTCGTCGTCACCCCAGAGGAGATAGCTGCCGAGGCAGAGCGGATGAGCAAGGATGCCGGAGAGAAGAAGGAGGAACTCAGGAAGTTCTTCGAACTACCATCAGTACGTAGCTCTCTGGAGAATACCATACTGGCGCGAAAGACAGTGGCGCATCTTGTCGAGATAGCTCAGGGCAAGCTCGAAGCCGGCGAGACATCCGGAGTCGAGACACCGCCGCCTGTAACAGGCGAGGTCGAAGACACCTCGAAGTAGTAACAAGCCGTCTTGAAACTGGACAAGACAACCGAGGAGGATGAAGGATGAGAGAAGATAGGACCATGGAACATTACCCGGCGAACGTAATTCCCATGGTGATAGAGGGCAGCGCGCGTGGTGAGCGTGCCTTTGACATCTACTCCCTCCTGCTCAGGGAACGTATCGTGTTCTTGGGCACGCCTATCAATGACCAGGTCGCTAACCTCATCATCGCTGAGCTGCTGTATCTGGACCGGGAAGACCCGAACAAGGACATAAGCCTCTACATCAATAGCCCTGGAGGCGTGATCAGCTCTGGCCTGGCCATCTACGATACAATACAGCTCCTGCGCTGTGACATCTCGACCATCTGCGTTGGTCTGGCAGCGAGCATGGCCACACTGTTGCTCTGTGCTGGCACCAAGGGCAAGCGCTACGCTCTGCCCAATGCTACCATCCACCTGCACCAGGCAGTCGGTGGGGCACATGGTCAGGCCGCCGATATTGAGATCGCTGCCCGCGAGATACTGCGCCTGCAGGACACAATAAGGCACATTCTGGTCAAGCACACTGGACAGGCGCTGGAGAAGATCGCCCGTGATACCGACCGCGACTTCTACCTCAACCCCGCGCAGGCGATAGAGTACGGGATAATAGATGAGGTCCTGACCAAGCCCGCGAAGGAAGAAGCCAAGAAGTAGCTGGCCCTATTTCGTCGGCCACTCGGCTGCCACTATCATAGTCCGTGAAAGGCCTGCCTGAGCTGAGCAAGAGAGGGCAACCCCTCTCTTGCACCTACCCCTCGGAGAGAGAACCTGGCTACCGTGTCACCTAGCAGCCCGCACATTCTGAGGTCGCGGCCACCCGCTAGCCCGAAGAGAAAGCCGGCCGCGAAGGCATCGCCGGCACCAGTGCCCTCAGCCATGGCAACCGGGGTTGTATCGGCAGGAGTGACATAAGTCCCGATATTCCCGTCATAGACGTAAGCCACAGCCACACCATCCCCGCGCCTCACCCCCTTGCCCAGCGTCACCACCACGATCGCAGCCCCGTGCCGGTGGCACACGGCTGCACCAGCCTCAGTCTCTCTATCGGTCAACGTGTTCATCTCGTCCTGGTTCAAGAACAGGACATGGGTATGACGCAACAGCGGTGCCAGCGCATCCAGCCCACGCCGAGCGTATAGCATCCCCGGAGCTAAACTGACCCTGGTCGGCATACCCAGGCTCTCCACAAGGTACACCTGGAGCAGCATCTGTTTTCGACCCACGAAGGAAGAGAGGTGCAGGAATCCGGCCCTCTGAGCGAGTACCGATTCGATGTCCTTCTTGGTCAGGAGGTCATTCGCGCCTGGAGAGACGTATAGTGCGCGATTGCCCTTGCGGTCGGCTATACTGAGCACCGAGCCACTCCTGGCCGTTGGCTTGACCTTGATGCAGGTAGTATCTATGCCAACGGACTCAAGCTCTTGCACCATTGCTCTGCCCTCTTCGTCATCACCCACGGCACCGACGAATCCGGTCCTCAAGCCGAGCCTGGCCAGAGCGTAGACGGTGTTGGCGGCCGAACCCCCCGGCGAGGCCTTGACGCCCTGGACTATGCCCTCACCGTCTTGAAGTATCCGGTCCACCTGGTAGATGTAGTCCATGTTTAGGGCGCCGCAGCCGACCACATCCATGTCTTGATACGTACCCCCCATGCTCACTTTTCCCTTCCTATCACCCCAGCTTCGCAGCCCCTTCCCTTACCAGCCGTCGCATGTGCTTGTGCACCCCTAGGATAGGTGTCATGTCCTTGGCACCAGCAAGCCAGTGCAGGTAAACGCCACCGTCCTTCACAGATGCACCCCAATGCTCGGCCAGCTCCTTGACCTTAGGGCGACCGCCATCCCGCCATGTCTCCAGCACTGGCAGCAGGTCATGAATACGGCCTGACGCCAGGCCAACGGTGGCATAGGGCAAGGCATATTCGTTGGAGTTGAAGGCCACCGCCAGTCCCCCGGCCTGATTCACAGCCTGCAGCATCTTGAAGTCTGTAATGCTGTCGCCCACAACCACCCAGGCGGAGAGCGGTTGTCCTTGAGAGCGGGCAAATTGTCTCAGCGCCTTCACCTTACGCTGACCACCCCTGGGCCTGACGCTGGACACCATCGCTCCCAACTTTGTCCGTGGCAGGTCGTGCCAGTAAAAGCGGTCCAGGCGCTGCTTCATCACTCCCTCATCTCTGGAGGCAGGGCCGGAAAGAAGGTCCCACTCTACCCTCTCCACCAGAGAGAGATCTTCAAGAGGCAGGTTGCAGTAGAAACGGTCCAACGGAAAGGAGGTAGAGGCAACATTATCGGGTGAGAACCCCAATCTGCTGGTGATTCGCAGAGCATACTGTTCATAGCTGGTGCTGATACAAAACAGGCCCCAGCCGTCACGCGTCAACCACGTCGAGAGGGTGTCAGCGCCCGGAGTCAGCGTGGCCTTGCTGGCCAACCTCACGATGTCAGCCTCATGAATGTTGTATCTCAACAGGAAGGGGACGATGAGCGCCAACGTATCTCCAGGCTCGTAACCCCGCCTCCTGTCCAAAGTGAGGAGGTCATCATATCTGCTGATCGCTTCGAACACGCTGCCGCCCTGAGGAGCGAGTTTCATAAGCTCATAGGCGTTGTCCTGGGGCGACAATGGCCCCTCGAGGTCGAAGCAGACCAGTCTCACTGCAATACGTCCTTCACGGCTTCGTCTATTTCACCCGTCAGGTCATGCCCAGCAACAGGCTGCCCACCCGAATTCAGCACCTTCCCATTCGATATCTTCACCCTGCCCTCACTCAGGGCCCGCAAGGTGGAGACCACCAGGGGAAGCTCCCTGGCCACGCCGTGAGCACGGATGAGTTGGAAAAGCGCGTTGCGCTCGCCCTGCGTTCTCTTGATGGATGCGACTGACAGGGTTTCCACCTCGCGCCAGTGGCGGTCGAATCCGGGTCCACGGATGCTGAAGTTGCAATATGTTACCACCGGGCCTCTGTCCAGCTCAGGGGTCACCAGATGCATCATCGCTCCAGTGCTCCCAGCCCTGGTTTCCATTAGCTTCCATATCACCTCCTGCCAGGTGCCGGTCGGCCCACAGGGCAAGGCAGGGTGCAGGTTGACCATCCTGTATCGGCGGCACATCTCCTCGCCGACTATCAGCATATACCCGGCAAGCAGACACACATCAGCATTATATCCCTGGAGCATCTCCATGGCCCGCCTGTCATAGCTCAAGCGCCACTGCGGCAGGGGCTGTCCCACCGCTGGCACTTCGTCCTCGTGGATGGCCCTGAACTTCTGGTAAGGGAGACACACCAAGGGTATATGGTAGCTCGCCACGAGGTCGAGGAACAGGTCTCCGTCCTTGCTCTCGCCCCGGCCGCGGCTGCTGAAGACGAAGATGATTTGTGCGTCCAGATGGCGTGCCTCTATGGCGGACTGGACAGCTATGAGCAAGTCGCGCGCTGCCTCATCTCTGCCGGAAGAGAACCAGCCGATTCGGAGTGTAATGGCTCCGACCCTCCCGATACCTAACTGAACAGGCTAGTGAGGCGGGCCCAAACACTGGCAAAGCGATGCACCGGGTTGGAACGTCTTCCGTATATCCGGCCCTGAGCTAGAGCACGAAGGAATCCTTGCTGGTTCTCGAACTCTGGCATCTCCACCCAGGCATTGCCGATCTCGGCAGCAGTATGGGCATCGCTGCCAGCGCTGCACAGAAGGTGATGCTGCTTTGCCAGCTTGTGTGCCCTGGCATTGGCATCAGGCACCAGGGTACGTGAATTGAAGACCTCGATGATGTCCACCGAGGGTAGCAGATTCAGGATTCCCCGGCCATCCCGTAGCATTGACGAGCGCAGTCGGTCGCAAGGGTGAGGCAGGCAGACCAACCCACCTTGTTCCCGTATCATGGCTATGGCATCCGCAGCAGGGACTCCGCTGGGGACATCACGCTCGAGGAAGAGCCCGATGACCTCCCCCTGGTCAGTCAGCACCTCTTCGGCAACTACTACCTTGAACGGGGCTATCTTGCGCAACTCGATGGCGCCTGCGACTGTGCCATGGTCGGCCACGGCAACGCAGTTGATGCCGACCTTAAGACAGCGGTCAACCACCTGCTCCAGCGTGGTTGCCGAGTCCATCGAGTAGGCCGTGTGTATGTGGAGGTCAGCTCTCAGCAAGACGAGGATACTCCCTGTCAGCCGACCCTTTCTATGTACTGGCCGGTGCGAGTATCCACCTTGATGGTGTCACCTTTGTTCACGAAAAGAGGGACATTGACCGTGATGCCTGTCTCCAGTTTTGACGGCTTACTACCGGCACTCGCGGTATCTCCTTTGAAGCCAGGGCCCGTCTCTGCCACCTTGAGCTCTACGGCCTTGGGCATCTCCACACCTATGGGTTCATCGCGATGCACCAGGAGCTCAAGGTTCATCTCTTCCTTGAGGTATTTTATGGCATCGCCGAGCTGTGCCTCGTTAAGGCTGAGTTGGTTGAAGTTCTCCGTATCCATGAAGTGGTAAAGGTCGCCGTCGCTGTAAAGATACTGCACAGGCCGGTACTCGATAAAGGCTTTGGTGAACTTCTCGCTGGCCTGAAAACCACGCTCTATGATATGTCCATCGCGTAGATTGCGCAGCTTCAACGATATCTGTGCTGAGCCACGCCCCATCTTTATGTGCTGGTAGTCAACCACCTGGTACAGGAC
>JBFMDE010000001.1:16317-18555 GCA_040754215.1 Chloroflexota bacterium | reverse complement strand
TCCGCCTGCCCCAGGCATATCGTGCGGGTGACGTCACTACAGTACCCTGATATTCGAACTCCCACATCTAGCACCACCGGTTCTCCGGCGCCTATCACGCGCTCCGTAGGCCTGAGATGCGGCAGCGCCGCATTGGGCCCGGAGGCCACGATGATGTCAAATGGCAGCGGGCCACTGCCATTCTCGCGAAGAGACCTCTCCAATTCCCATGCCAGCTCCCTCTCCGTCACACCAGGATGAACTGTCGCAGTGAGGCGTTTCAGGGCAGTGTGGGTTAACCTGGCTGCCGCTGAGATGAAAGCCAGCTCCTCCGCTTCCTTGACCGCCCGCAAGGACTCCACCATTCCCTCCTCGGGGATGAACTGCAGGTCCGTCGAGGCATGGGTCATGGCGTCAACGAACTGGCGGTATGACGAGAAGGGGAGATACGCCGCTTCGAAGGCCACCCTTTTCGCTCCGATGTCGGACAGGGTTTCCGGCAGCCATCTGGCTCCATAGCCCTTGAGTGGTACCAGCTCGAAGTGTGGCGCCTCCAGCTTCACCTGCTCAAAGTAACGGAAGTCCGTGGCCAGCAATGCGTGCTTGGCCGAGACCACCAGGTATCCCGATGAGCCGGTGAATCCCGAGAGGTATCTGCGGTTCTCTTGATGCGAGACGAGGATCGCGTCAAAGCCCTTGTCCGCTAGGTTGGAGCGGAGCTTCTCCAGGCGCCGCAGCATCGGCTTGAGCATTATAGTCCCGCTGTCACTGCTTCCAGAGCTGCGATATATCCTCGCCACCCCAAGCCGCTTATCTGTCCCCTGGCGATGGGGGCTATCACCGAGTGCGCCCTCCAGGGCTCCCGGGCATAGATGTTCGACAGGTGTACCTCAACCACAGGCAGGCCTGTGTCTTCGAGGGCATCGCGCAGCGATAGTCCATAGTGGGTCAAAGCCCCCGGGTTTATCACGATGGCGCCCACCTTGGGAGCCTGTTCCTGCACCAGGTCTACCAGCTCGCCCTCGCTGTTCGACTGGCATATGGTGACTTCAATACCAAGTTCGCGAGCTCGCCCCTGCAGCAGGGCATCTATCTCTGCAAGGCTCTTGTCCCCATAGGTGGCGACATCCCTCTTGCCCAGCATATTAAGGTTAGGCCCATGCAATACCAGTACCCTCAGCTTGCCCTTTCCCTTTGCCAACCTTCTCTCCTTGCCCCTGGCCCTCTTCACTGGTCTCCCCTGGCTCCAGTGAGCACCAGGGATTCTTTCGCTCCGGCCTCAACACTATCAGCCGCTTCGCCGGTGAGCGGCCCCGCATAGTGGCATTTCACACACCTCACCCTCCCGCGGCCCGACATGGTCAGCAGTCCACCGCACTTCGGACAGGGGGTCGTAGTGGGCCTGCGACTGCTCGCGAACCGGCACCGTGGGTAGTTGGCGCAGGCATAGAACGTGCGCCCTTTCCTGCTCGCCCTCTCCACCAGGTCACCACCGCATTCAGGACATGCTACACCGAGCTTGACATAATATGGCCTCGTCACGCGGCATGCCGGATAGCCAGTGCAGGCGACGAACTTGCCGAACCGACCCATCTTCACCACCATCGGCTTCCCGCACTCGGGGCAGACCTCGTCAAGCGGCTCCTCCTTGAACTTCACCCGGCTGACCTTCTCGTGTGCCTCTTTCAACGCCCGGTCGAACGGAGTATAGAACTTGTGGAGCACGGATACCCACTCCTTCTCGCCACGGGCTATCTCGTCAAGCTCCTCCTCCATTCGCGCGGTGAAGCCAAGGTCTGCTACCACGGGGAAGTGGTGCGCCAGGAGATCACTGACCACCAGGCCCAGCTCAAGGGCGTGGAATCTCCCCTGCATCTTTCTCACATAGTCCCGCTCCTGTACTACAGAAATGATCGCGGCATAGGTGCTGGGACGCCCGATGCCCTTCTGCTCCAGGGCCTTCACCAGGGTAGCCTCTGTGTAGCGGGGGGGCGGCTGTGTAAAGCGCTGTTGAGTGAACAGCTCCAGCAGCTTCAGAGGGTCTCCCTGACGAAGTCCCGGCAGGGGGACCTTGCCATTCCCTCCCTCTTCCTCCTCATCCCTGCCTTCGGTATACAGCACCGTGAAGCCGGGGAAGGTGACTATAGTGGTGGAGACCCTCAATAGATAAGCAGACACAGGAGCTTGTCCTGAGCCTGTCGAAGGGACATCGGCCTTGATGTCCACGGTGGTGCAGTCCAGCAACGCTGCCGCCATCTG
>JBFMDE010000001.1:14500-16217 GCA_040754215.1 Chloroflexota bacterium | reverse complement strand
GCGGAGAGCCCCTTCCTCACCTTACGCCACAGCAGGGGACTGAGCCTGTACCCCACCAGCCTGTCGAGTATGCGCCGGGCCTGCTGGGCATTGACCAGGTCCATGTCAATGGAACGCGGATGACGGAATGCCGCCTCCACCGCATCCTTCGTGATCTCGTGGAACGCCACCCTCCTGATGGGTACGCCATCCCTTTCCAGTCTGGCTGCCTGTATGAGGTGCCAGGAGATTGCCTCTCCTTCGCGGTCCGGGTCAGTAGCAAGGTAAATCGCGGAGGCACCATTGGCGGCCAGCTTCAGCTCCTCTATCGCCTTCCTCTTCTCCTTGATGTTGACATACCTGGGAGCAAAGCCGTTCTCCACGTCCACTCCAAGCGCATTCGGGGGAAGGTCGCGCACGTGCCCCATTGATGCCCTTATGTTGTAGCCCTTGCCCAGGATCTTCAACAGGGTCTTCGACTTTGCAGGGGACTCGACGATAACCAGCTTGTGTGGCACGTTCACCTCTTCGTCAGCACATAGTTCATCCCGCCCAATTGCCTGACCATGCCCTTCAGCTCCATCACGGCTAGGGTGCTGGTCACAGACGGCGTGGGAAGGCCGCTCAGGCGGCAGATCTCATCTATGTGCCTCGGCTCTGTTGATACCTGGTTCAGGAGCAGCAACTCGGTATCCGTGGCCTCCGACACTTCCCTCATCTCCAGTTGCTCCGCCACCATGGTAAGGTCCAGTTCTTCCAGTATGTCCGTGTAGTCCGTGACGAGCTTCGCCCAGCCCCTCTGGATGAGGAGGTTGGTCCCTTTGCTGTTGGGAGAGTGTATGCTTCCCGGCACAGCGAAGACCTCCCGGTCCTGCTCGTTTGCCTGCCTGGCGGTTATCATGGCCCCGCTGCTCTCGCCCGCCTCCACCACAAGCACCCCCAGGCTCAGGCCACTCAGGATGCGGTTGCGGCGCGGGAAGTTATCGGCCTTAGGCCTGATGCCCAGCGGGTACTCGCTTACCAGTGCACCATGTTCCATGATCCTCCGCGCCAGCTCAGCATTCTCAGCCGGATACACCACATCCAGGCCGCAGGCAAAGACGGCAATAGTCCTGCCTCCGACCTCCAGCGCGCTGCGGTGCGCAATGGAATCAATCCCTCGCGCCAGGCCGCTGACTATAGTCACACCGCTACGCGCCAGCCCTGCGGCCATGTCTGCTGCCACCTGTTTTCCATACATGCTGGGGCCACGGGTACCCACGACCGCCAGGCAGCAGGCATCGCAGGGCTGTAGCTCGCCCTTGACGAAGAGCAGGGGCGGATAGTCATATATCTCGCTAAGCCGTGCTGGATAGCGACGGTCCTGACAGGCGATGACCTGGACCTGGTGCCGCTCCAAGCGTTCCATTTCCTCCTCCAGGGAGACTCGGGAGCGTACAGCCTGGAGTGCAGCGATAGCTCTTGAATCCAGGCCGGCCTTCCGAAGCTCATCGGCACTCGCTTTCCAGGCAAGCTCAAGGCTGCCGAAATGCTTCTCAAGCTGAGCAAATCTTACCCGGCCTATCCCGGGGACCCTGCTAAGACCGACCCAGTATGCCAGCTCGTCCATTACACTAACCGATACTGCGACAGAAGGTTGCCCGGCTATACATATCCATCCAACCTGCGGTATGGCGGAGAGGGCGGGATTCGAACCCGCGGTCGCTTTCGCGACACACGCTCTCCAGGCGTGCCTGAT
>JBFMDE010000001.1:0-14400 GCA_040754215.1 Chloroflexota bacterium | reverse complement strand
CACTAACCGATACTGCGACAGAAGGTTGCCCGGCTATACATATCCATCCAACCTGCGGTATGGCGGAGAGGGCGGGATTCGAACCCGCGGTCGCTTTCGCGACACACGCTCTCCAGGCGTGCCTGATAGTCCACTCCAGCACCTCTCCGAATTGAATAAGGCCGAGGCCTATCCCTCAAGCCCTCTGACGCACACGACCCCCAGAGGCAGCGGAGAGGGTGGGATTCGAACCCACGTTCGCCTTGCGACGAATCCGCTTTTCGAGAGCGGCACCATCATCCACTCGGTCACCTCTCCTCGATGTCAATCCAGAGGATCTCAGAATCCAAGCGATTCACCGACTACCACCACTGCGATGTCGGTGAAGTATGGCTTGCGTTCCAGTATGAGCGTAACGCGACACCCCCGTTGTGGCGAGTCGCAGTCCTGGCAATGGCCAGTCTCCACACAGGGTACCGCTATCCCGGTGTCCCTCAGGGCCTGCGGTGCTGCCACCTCCTTGACCCGCCGCAGCGCCGTATCCAGGTCGCAAACTATCTTGTTCGCCCCTACTGCCACCACCACCTTCTTCGGGCCAAAGGCCATGGCCGCGACCCTGTTGCCGGCGCCATCACAACACACCAGCCGCCCATCGGAGGTGACTGCATTGGCGCTGGTGAGGAACACATCGCAGGTCAACTGGGCACGCCTTATGGCCAGCACCTGCTCCTGTGTCAACCCCGGGGCCCAGTGGTCGTAGAGCCGGTGTCCCCTCTCCTTGAGCACATCCAGCACCCCTATCTCCCTGATGGTTATGGAGCCACCCGCCCCTACCGCGGCCCCGTCCGGCACAAGCTCCAGTATCTTCTGCCTCGCCTCTTCCTTCGAGTCAACAAAACAGGCGCTGAACCCGTTCCTCTCCAGGGCCTTCACGGCCTTGGCCGCCCTCCGCCCAGAATACCACTTCCTGATGCCCTCCCTGTTGGTCAGCCTGCGCACGTAGATGTCCGCTGCCAGGGACATGCCTTCGCTCTTGGCCTCAGGAGTCATAGCTCACCCCCTTCATCCGACGCAATACGGTGCATTTGCATTCAGCGTGCACCATTCTATTTCAAGCTTTTCAAGGGTGTCAACGCAGCGAGGTGGTTGACAAAGCTCTGGGTTCTGTGTAAAGTGTACTAAAAAGATGAACTTGGTATACATACTTCGGGTTTAGTACGGTGAAGATTTCGACCAGAGGGCAATACGGGACGCGGGCGCTGGTGGACCTGGCGCTGCACTATGGCGAGGGGTCGGTGTTGCTCAAGGACATCGCGCGACGCCAGGGAGTCTCGGTCCGCTACCTCCAGCACCTCCTGACACCGTTGATAAGGGCCGCCATCATCAAGAGCGTGCGCGGAGCACACGGCGGCGTAGCCCTTGCCAGACCACCTGAGGAGATAAGGCTCGGCGAGGTTATCGGGCTACTGGAGGGCTCCATGGCTCCAGTAGAGTGCGTCGATGACCCCGCAACATGTAGCCGCCACGCCGAATGCGTGGCGCGTGACGTGTGGACGGAGTTGAAGAGGGTGATGAACGGCGTACTGGATTCCACAACTCTGCACGACCTGGCGGAGCGGCAGCGGCAGAAAGAACGGGCTGAGGAGCCGATGTACTACATCTAGACCCGGCCGCTTGCACTCGCAATCGCAGTCCAAACTCAAACCCGCAGCAGGCGCCTACTTTCGTCCCGTTGGCACCAAACCAAGGACCATCCACAAGGAGGAACAGTGGCCAAGATAGCCGATGACATAACGTACCTGGTGGGGAACACTCCACTGGTGAGGCTTAACCACCTCTCCGAGGGACTCAAGGCAGAGGTCGTCGCCAAGCTCGAGTCCTTCAATCCGCTTTCCAGCGTGAAGGACAGGATCGGCAAGTCCATGATAGACGATGCCGAGAAAAAGGGGCTGCTGAAGAAGGGCACGGTGGTGATAGAACCCACCAGCGGCAACACCGGCATCGCCCTGGCCTTTGTCTGTGCCGCCCGTGGCTACAAGCTCATACTGACGATGCCGGAGACGATGTCCCTGGAGCGAAGGATGCTTCTCGCGGCGTTCGGCGCCGAGCTGGTGCTGACACCAGGGCCAGAGGGCATGAGGGGAGCGGTGAGGAAGGCAGAGGAGCTGGCCGCCAGCACAGCCAACTCTTTCCTGCCGCAGCAGTTCAAGAACCCGGCCAACCCCGAAGTGCACCGCCTGACGACGGCGGAGGAGATATGGAATGACACGGACGGCAAGGTGGACATCCTGGTCGCTGGCGTGGGGACCGGTGGCACGATCACCGGTGTGTCTCAGGCCATAAAGCGCAGGAAACCAGCGTTCAAGGCCATCGCCGTGGAGCCAGTCAAGTCCCCGGTGCTCTCCGGAGGCAAGCCGGGTCCGCATCGAATCCAGGGGATTGGCGCCGGCTTCGTTCCCGATGTCATGGACATGAACCTGGTGGACGAGGTCATCACCGTGGCAGAGGATGACGCCGAGGCCATGACCAGGGGTCTGGCCCAGAAGGAGGGAATACTGGCGGGGATATCCTCGGGGGCCGCAGTCTGGGCAGCGCTCCAGGTGGCAAAAAGGAAGGAGAACCAGGGCAAGCTCATCGTGGTGGTCCTGCCCGACACAGGAGAGCGCTACCTGACGACGCCGTTATTCAAGACGCCGGCCGTGTCCTCGGATGTCGCATCCAGGACGTGACGGTATGCCTGGGTCTCGTTGGCAGAGCGGAGAGCACATGGGCTTCTTCTCAACAGTCAAAGAGGACATCCAGACCGTTTTTCACAAGGACCCTGCTGCCCGCAGCCTCCTCGAGGTGGTGCTGCTCTACCCCGGGCTGCACGCCCTCTGGGGATACCGCGTCGCTCATTTCCTCTGGTGCCACAGGCTGCGCTTCCTGGCCCGCCTTATCTCGGAATCGGGCCGGCTGTTCACCGGCATCGAGATACATCCCGGCGCCAAGATCGGAAGGCGCTTCTTCATTGACCACGGTATGGGCGTGGTCATCGGCGAGACGGCGGAGATAGGCGACGACGTGTTGCTCTACCAGGGCGTAGTGCTGGGAGGCACCGCACTGGAGAAGAAAAAACGCCACCCGACCATCGGAAACGGTGTGGTCATAGGCGCGGCTGCGGTGCTGCTGGGGCCCATTACCGTGGGGGACCTGGCCAGGGTGGGCGCGAACTCAGTGGTGATAAGGTCGGTGCCCCCAGGCGTGACCGTGGTGGGCGTGCCTGGACGCGTGGTAGAAAACCACCACACAGAAGCCGAGTCCCTGGAGCACGGCAAGCTACCGGACCCCTTCGCAATGGTGATAAACCTGCTCATCGCTGAGCAGTCCATGATCGAAGAACGCGTGAAAAGGCTCGAAGAGGCTTCAGGGCTACCTGTGGCCGTTGAGACCAGGATGGCCGAGAGGATTGCCCTGGCCCACTGTTTCTCAGACGGCGGAGGTATATAGATGAGATTCGAAACCCTGTCCGTACATGGTGGCAGAAAGCCGGACCCGGCAACGGGAGCGCTGGTGACACCCATATACCAGACCTCCACCTTCGTCTTCGAGGACGTGGGCAAGACGAAGGGGTACGACTACTCCAGGACCGCAAACCCCACGCGGAAGGCGCTGGAGGAAGCGATAGCCCTGCTGGAAGGCGGTAAGGCAGGCTTTGCCTTCGCCACGGGGATGGCCGCTGAGACCACGGTGATACACCTCTTGAGACCAGGAGACCACGTGGTCTGCGGTGACGACATATACGGCGGGACCTACAGACTGTTCGACAAGGTGATGCGGGACTTTGGCCTGCAGTTCACCTTCGTCAGGATGGACGAACGGCGCAAGGTGGAACAGGCAATTCGTCCCAACACCAGGATGCTGTGGATAGAGACGCCCTCCAACCCCCTGCTCAACATAGTGGACATGGAGATGGTCACCGACGTGGCACGCAGGCATAAGGCCCTGACCGTGGCCGACAACACCTTCGCCACCCCATACCTGCTACGCCCCATAGAGTACGGGGTAGACATCGTGGTGCACTCTACCACCAAGTACCTGAACGGGCACTGTGACGTGGTGGGCGGCGCTGTGGTCACTGCCACAAAGGAGCTGGGCGAGAGGGTACAGTTCCTGTTGAATGCCATGGGCACAGGTGCGGCGCCATTCGATTGCTGGCTGGTGCTCCGGGGCCTCAAGACCCTGGCCCCCCGGATGAGAGCACACCAGGAGAACGCGATGCGCGTGGCTGAATATCTGAGCCGGCACCCCAAGGTCAGGCGCGTGTTCTACCCTGGGCTGTCCACACACCCCGGACATGACATAGCCGCGAGACAGATGAAGGGCTTTGGCGGGATGGTGTCCTTTGAGGTCAAGGGGGGCGTCAATGCCGTGAACATGTTCCTGAGGAACGTCCACGTGTTCTCCCTGGCCGAGTCCCTGGGAGGAGCAGACTCGCTTGTAGAGCACCCGGCGACCATGAGCCACGCCTCCATGCCGCCCGAGGTGAGAAAGAGCGTTGGGATCACCGATGAGCTGGTCAGGTTGTCGGTGGGGCTGGAGAATGTCGAAGACCTCATCGAGGACCTGGAGCACGCGCTGTCCCGGCAAGTCGGGAAGCCGCCTGGCGCCCGGTGATACGCTGACGACGGGCTGGGAAAGGCAAAGGCAAAGGGAAGGGGAAATACCGGTGAGCTACGTGACGGCACTGCGCTGCCGACGCTGCGACAGAAAGTATCCAGTCAAGGCCCTCAGCATCTGCGAGTTCTGTTTCGCGGCTCTGGAGGTCGAGTATGACTACGGGGCCATCGGCAAAGCCATGACTCGAAAGAGCATCGAGGCCTCGCCCTGGAACATGTGGCGTTATAAGCCGCTGCTGCCGGTGGGTGACAACCTGATAGACCTCGGGGGCTGTGTCACACCCCTGGTGAAGGCCAACAATCTGGGACGCCAACTCGGACTGGATGAACTGTACATCAAGAACGATTGCCTCAACCCGACGAACTCCTTCAAGGACCGTGTGGTGGCGGTGTCCATGACCAGGGCATTGGAGTTCGGCTTCGACGTGGTCGCCTGCGCCTCTACCGGGAACCTCGCCAACAGCGTCTCCGCCCATGCCGCCAAAGCAGGACTCAAGGCCTTCGTCTTCATCCCGGCGGACCTGGAGCAAGGGAAGGTAGTGGGGACCGCGATCTACGGGCCCACGGTGGTCATGGTGAAGGGCAACTACGATGAGGTCAACCGCCTCTGTAGCGAGGTGGCCGAGAACAACAACTGGGGGTTTGTGAACATCAACCTCAGGCCATACTACTCAGAGGGCAGCAAAACCCTCGCCTACGAGGTGGCGGAGCAGCTGGGGTGGCGCGCACCAGCATATGCCGTGGTACCGGTGGCCTCGGGGTCCATGTTCACCAAGATATGGAAGGGGCTGGGGGAGCTGGAGCGCCTGGGACTGATAGAGGCTCGGACAACGCGCATGTTCGTGTCACAGGCGGCAGGCTGCTCACCGGTTGTCGAGGCTCATAACGCCGGCACATTTCAGATACGACCGGTGAAGCCCAATACCATCGCCAAGTCCATAGCGATTGGAAACCCGGCCGACGGCTACTACGCGCTCAACACCATCAAGGAGTCCAACGGCGGGGCTGTGGCCGTCAGCGACGAGGAAATAGTGGAGGGCATCAAGCTCCTCGCCGAGACAGAGGGGGTATTCGCCGAGACCTCGGGCGGGGTGGTCATCGCCAGCTTGAAGCGCCTGGTCGCCTCGGGTGCGATAAAGGAGGACGGGCCTACGGTGGCCTACATCACCGGTTCAGGCCTCAAGACCCAAGAGGCTGTGCTGAACGCACTCAGGCCGGCCGTGGTAGTGGAGCCCAGCTTCAGCTCGTTCGAGAAGGCGCTGGGACAGTACCAGTAGGGCGTGCTATACTTAAAGGCCCACACTCACAATTCCTGGAGGAGGTCATGGCAAAACACAGGGTGAAGTTCACCTTCCCGCAGGAACTAATATCGGAGCCGATCATCTACAACCTGGCACGGCGTTTCAAGGTGGTAACCAACATCCGCCGCGCGGATGTGGCCGCCGATAGAGGATGGGTGATACTGGAGCTGGAGGGCAGCCAGGAAGACATCGAGAGGGGAATCGCCTGGGTTGGCTCCAAGGGGGTCCGCGTGGACCCGGTCAGCGGTGATATAGTGGAGGGCTGATGTCCGGCATCACATACAGCGAGAAGGTACTGGACCATTTCCGCAACCCCAGGAACGCCGGGGAGATGGAAAACCCCGATGGCACCGGCCACGTGGGCAACCCGGTATGCGGCGACATCATGGAACTCTACATAAGAGTGCGAGACGAGACCATCGTTGATGCTAAGTTCCGCACCTTGGGCTGTGGGGCGGCCATAGCGAGCAGCAGCATACTCACCGAGATGGTCAAGGGCAAGAGCATAGCCGAAGCATTGCACATCTCCAACCGCGCAGTCGCAGAGGCGCTCGACGGCCTTCCACCAACGAAGATGCACTGCTCGATGCTGGCCGAACAGGCGCTGCGTCTGGCCATAAACGACTACCTCAAACGGCAGGGCAGAGAACCGCTCGAGTTCAAGGAAGATGCCAGGCATTAACTACCCTCACTGGCAGCAGGCAGATGTCCACGACTGGGTCACGAACAGGCAAGGTAATAGCCGTGTGCTCCAGCAGGAAGAAGGGCACCCGGAAGACGCCGCTCAGCGAGGCTACCGTTGACCCAAACTGGGGCCTCAAAGGCGATGCCCATGCCGCCTGCGCCAGCCACCGCCAGGTGAGCCTCCTCGCCGTGGAGAGCATCGAGAAGATGCGCAAGCTGGGCCTCGACGTGGGGCCGGGCGACTTCGCCGAGAACTTCACGACGCAGGGCATCAACCTCCTCGCCATCCCGCTGGGAACCCATATCAGGATAGGGGACGGCGTGGTGCTCGAGCTCACGCAGGTCGGCAAGGAATGCCATACCAGGTGCGCCATATACCGGCAGGTCGGGCAGTGCATCATGCCTACGGAGGGGGTGTTCGCCAGGGTGCTCCGCGGCGGAGTGGTGAGGCCGGACGACATACTGCGGGTACTCGACGATGGCGAACGCCAGGACTAGGGTAGCCATACACACCCTGGGCTGCAAGGCCAACCAGGCCGACAGCGAGAGCCTCGGCCTTCAGCTCTCCCTCTGCGGCTACCAGCTCGTGGACTCCGCCGAGCAGGCGGAGGTCTACGTCCTGAACAGTTGCACCGTAACCGGTATAGCCGACCGCAAGAGCCGGGCCTTTCTGAGGCACATACACCGTGCCCACCCGGAGTCCCTGGTAGTGGCCACGGGCTGCTACGCACGGAGGGCACCCGACGAGCTTCGCCTCATCCAGGGAGTGGACATCGTGTCGCAGGACACGGACATCACTTCGCTGGTTGATGTATTAAGGCACACCATGCCGCCGGGGCCGACAACCACCACCGAGCAGAGCCACCCTTTGAGGACACGCTCCTTCGTGAAGATACAGGATGGCTGCAACAGCGCCTGCAGCTACTGCGTGGTACCCCGAGTGCGCGGGCGCGAGGTCTCCAGAAGCATGGCAGAGGTCCTGACCCAGGTCCAGCAGAGGGTCGCCTACGGGTACCAGGAGGTCGTGCTCACCGGGACCAATGTCGGCCGGTACGGCCACGATGGTACGTCTCTGGGCGAGCTTGCCGCCGGGGTGCTGGCCGTGACCGGGGTGAGGAGGCTGCGGCTCTCCTCGCTGCAGCCACAGGACATCGGCGAGCACCTGCTATCCCTGTGGAAGGACCAGCGCCTCTGCCGGCACCTGCACCTCCCGCTCCAGAGCGGCAGCGACGGCGTGCTGCGCCGCATGGGCCGGCGCTATACGGTGGAGGCCTACCGGCGCGCAGTCTTGCTCGTCAAGGAGCGCATACCGGACATCGCGGTCACCACTGACATAATGGTGGGGTTTCCCGGCGAAAGCGAGAAGGAGCACCAGGAAAGCATGGCGCTATGCTCAGAGCTCGATTTTGCCGCCATTCATGTCTTCCCATACTCCCCACGTCCCGGCACCCCTGCAGTCGAGATGTCAGGCCAGGTTGAACCCAGAGTCAAGAGGCGGCGGGCCAAGGAGCTGCTGCAGTTGTCCCGTGAGAGCACCCGACGGTTCCAGACGCACTTTCTGGGCCGTTCCCTGCCGGTGCTGTGGGAAGGGGCCGCCGCTCAAAAGGCGGACACCTGGTCGGGACTGACCGACAACTACATACGCGTCATGGCCACGAGCCTTGTGCCGTTGAACAACGTCATCCTGCCCACGAGGTTGGTAAGTCTTGCAGGGAACAAGGTCTGGGGCCAGCCGGAGTTGCCTCTACCGGTGTGCGAGAGGGACACCGGGAGACAAGGCCTGACGAACTTGACACCCGAAAGCTATGCCGGCTGCGGCTCCGCCTCGAAGGCGTACTGCGGCGCTATCTCCTCGAACTCCTTCTGTCCGTAGCTCAGTGACCTGTCGGGCAGCCAGGAGGCTACCAGGGCAAACCTGCCGGCAGAGGGCTTGTCCTGAGCGAAGTCGAAGGATGACTCCGGCACCGAACTGACCTGCACCACCCCCTTCTTCTTGCAGAAGCCGAGAAAGCCTTCGAAGCAACGGTCGAAGTCCGACCGGTCGCGGAGCCGTTTGTCCACCCTGAAACCCTTGCGGGCAAGGTCATTGGCCAGCGAAAACAGCCTCTCTCGCAGCTCATCCAGCCCGACCTGGCTTACGCTCAGCCCGTGACATCTCAGAATGTAGGCGCACGCCAGGTTGCCCATGGTTATAGTCCCCAAAGCCCTGAGGCGCTCCCGTACCAGGGCGTTCAGCTCCTTGGGCGACATCCGCTCCGCCCCCTCGACCTCCGCGCCCACCTCGACGAAGGCAGTGGTACGGCGCGTCGTCATCCAATCATAGGTCACGAAGACAGGCAGCAACCTGACCTTCACTCCCGAATCGCGTATGACCTGGCACAGGCCGTAGCGGATCCTGCCCAGGGCGCCGCTCTTCGAGAGCATGCCCTCCGGTGTAATAAACAGGGATTGCCCTTCACGTAGCAGACTGGCCAGCATCGCTATCTGCTGGCGGATGTCGGCACGAAGCGTGGCCTTGAGCTCAGCGAAGGCCTCGACGTGATAGAAGCGCGGGTCCCACACCCGCTGAAGGGCACGCCACAGCGGCCAGCGGAAGGAGTCCCTGATGGTCATCAAACGTCTCTTCCCTTCCCTCTCGGTCACCGCGGCCCATTCCCTGACGTGCTGGAGGAAGTGGTTCGTGAGTACCCGGTCGAGGGACCACTGGGCCATCCTCTCCCCGATGTCCACCAGGGTATCGCCAACGGTGCGCTCTGACAGGTATGCGATCGGCTTTACCCTGAGCAGCCTCATCAGCCCGCCCACACTCACATAGCGCAAAGGCCGGCGGACAATGCCGGGCGCCGAGCTCAGCACGTACTTAGAGAGAAAGCCCACCCTGAAGAGGTCATCCCTGGATACGTAGTGGAGGGTGAGGTTCGTGGTGAACAGCCCTCTGCCGGAGCATAGTGTGGAACCCAGCAGCCCGCCATCGGCATCCCTCTTGTGGTTGGTCACGATGATGGTCGAGGGCCTGCGCTTGAAGTTGGACATCCCGTTTACTTTCACACGGAATGCCACGCGGCTGTGGGCGTAGAAACCGGCTACAGCGAGCGAGTGGGCGAGGAGCGAAGCCAGCCTGCCGATTGCACTCATCATCTTCTGGCGCGCCTAGAGGGATTCGAACCCTCGACCCCCGGTTCCGAAGACCGATGCTCTGTCCGCTGAGCTATAGGCGCTCGGCCTCCCACGACACGTCCCGACCTTGTCGGGATGGGGTGAGCGGAGGGATTCGAACCCTCGATCTCCAGGGCCACAACCTGGCGCCTTAAACCTCTCGGCTACGCCCACCGCGATTCGCGGTGCAAGTATAGCCAAACGAGAGTCGGCTTTTCAAATCCAACGACACCGGGTTGCTCCGCGACTGGCCACCACCGTAACCTCTGGCTGCAGGGGGGCTGAGATGTTGACCCCAACAAGCAATCTGTGGTACAAACCGACTTGCCAGTAATCCAATTTCGTGGTGACGGATGGGTTTGACCTTGGTGAATGGCATCCCACCCGAGCCATAGCGCGCCAATTGGGTTGGAGGTGTTACTATTGAAACGGGCAAAGGCGACTGCGCGTCGAAGGTTCCTGCACACTACATTTCAGGCTTCGTCGATGGTGAAGGCTGCTTCTCGCTGAATTTCCGAAAGGATGTCCGTCATGAGATCAAGGGAAACCCACAATACTTCATGTGGAAGGCAAGCTTCGCGATTGTGCTGAGAACTGACGATATCGAAGTCTTAAAAGCGATTCGAAACACCCTTGGATGTGGAAAGGTAGACGTGACGTCGGACCAGGCAAGATTCCACGTCGAAGACCTGGGCAAGCTGACAAATACTATCATCCCGTTCTTCGACAAGTATCCACTCCGCGCGAAAAAGAAGAGCGACTTCCTGCTATGGAAGGAAGCCGTCGAGATCCTATACCTTCACAGGCAAATGGGTATAGGCAGGAAAAAAGGATCTGTGAAATGGGCCCCTGAGGACCTTCGCCGGCTGCTGCAAATCTACGAACAAATGAGGACATTCAAGTCACGTCGGTCTCGATCCAAGCACGTCTCAGTGGCGCAGGACAGGCGTTGGACAGATGCCATCGCGGATGGTGCACCTAAAAGAGTGAGAGGTCTCGATCTCCATGGGAACAGTCCCGCGTCCTAGACTTCTCGACTGGTGGCCTGCCATATATACGGCGGCTGGCACTGTATAGTGACACCGGAATCGAGTAGGCTCTGTGTCCCCATTGGTCAGAGTCCTGGCCTATGATCCTTTCGTCTCCTTGCGTGCAAGGACTTATGGACGTCCCTCAGATGCCTGTCGGTCACATGCGTGTACACCTGGGTTGTCCCGATGCTGGCATGACCAAGCATCTCTTGCACTGCACGTACGTCGGCTCCCTCCCTCAGTAGGTCGGTGGCGAAGGAATGGCGCAGTGTGTGAGGGGTGGCCGTCGTTCGGAGTCCAGCTTTCTGCGCATAGCCCCGAACGATCCTCTCCACAGTTCTCGATGTGATTCTCAAGTTCTTTTTCTTGTCTAGCAACCGACTGGCCGGGTCGAGTCGTATGAACATGGCAATTGACCCGTCGGTTCTCGCCTTCAAGTACCTAGATAGCCAGCCTGCAGCTATGTCAGAGAGAAACACCACTCTGGGCTTGCCGCCTTTTCCCATCACAGTGAATTCTTTACGCACCATGTCGACATTGTCGCGGTTCATTGCAATCAGTTCCGAAACCCGAACCCCAGTGCTGAAAAGGACTTCGAGAATAGCTCGGTCTCGAAGGCCCCTCACTAGTTCCTCGCGGCTCCCGCATATCTTTGGGGAAGACATCAGCCGTTCGACCTCGTCAGTGCTCAGAAACTTTACAGAACGTCCAGCCTGCTTTGGCAACTCGATTTTGTCCGGGGAAAGTACTTTCATGTCCCGTTGGACAGCAAGATATCTGAGGAGGCTTCTCACGGCAATAAGGTGATACGCCTGAGTCGACTTCTTCAGTGGCCTACCACGCTTATCCCGGAATCTGGCGAGAAACAGGTGGTAGCGGGTGATCAAGTCCGTCGTCATCTCCTGTGACGTTGTGCGATGATGCTCTGCTAACCATGAAGTGAAACGACGAAGATAATGCGCGTAGTTTGTTACTGTGAGCGGCGAAAAACCCTTGTTGACAGCCAGATAGGTAAGGAAGTCCGATATTAGACCTCCCAATGATTCAGCAGGAGGGTTCGAAAGCGATTGAGCATCCATAGTTGTGTCGTACAATGTATCTTGTACGACACAGACATCATACTACCCTCATTGACCGCATGTCAACCCCGGATTGACCTACGATTAGTGTTACTGAAAAGCTATGGTTGCCTCATCAAAACCATTACCCGGAACATCGCCACCACGCAGGTCTACACCCACGTCACCTCCCGTAGGCTCCGCGACATACACCGTCAGTACCACAGCGGCGGGGAGCTGAAGTAGTAGCCGCCTTGTCCCATCCTCTCAGCGGTGCTATCATGCCTGTGGAACCGAAAGGTGTGGAACATGAGCAAGAGGCTGTGGGTTTGCTTCTGCCTGCTCTCTCTGGCGATACTCCTTGCTGCCTGTGACTCAGGCCCGGATGTCCGGATAACCCACATCTTCTATGATGGCGCTGTTCCAAGTGTAGAGAGCGATGAATATGTGGAGATTAGCAACCTCGGCGATAGGCCACAGAACTTGGAAGGTTGGGTACTCAAAGACATATCTGAAGGCTATCCGTCGTTCGCATTTCCATACTACATCCTAGACCCTGATGCCAGCGTCCGAGTTTACACCAATGAAATCCATCCAGAATGGGGTGGTTTCAGTTTCGGATATGGACGGGCTATCTGGAACAACAGCCAGCCAGAGGTAGCGGCGCTATATGATGAACAAGGACGTGAGGTATTCAGGAGAAGCTACTGATCTAACTAGGCCCCCCAAGGTTTGAGGGGCTAGCCACAGCGCACCAGAATTTGCATAGCCAAAGGCAAATGGATAGCAAAAACAGGCAGCTCGGGAAAGTCGTCAACAAACCTCCGACGATAGTCGGTGGATTAATGTGCGGTATGCTGGTCGGATCCTTCATTGCAGGAGAGTTGGGGATACCAACTTGGGCGCCGACTGGGATTCTCTTGAGGTTCGGTGGATTGTTTCTGGGTGGGTTGATTGGTGCTCTGTTGCCCATAGCAAAGCTCAGGAAAAGAATGGGAAACCGCGTGCAGTTGTGGGCATCGTCGCGGGTAGAACTGCTATTGGGATTGTCACTGGGAGGATGGATAGGTGGGATCGTTCTTTTCAAAACGACCGCTTCGCTCTACATAGGCCTTTCAGTATTTACGGTGGGACTGATGGCGGGCGGATTATTATACCAGCGCATAGCAAAACCAGTGGTTAGATTGCTTGGCTGGGATCTCATGGCAGCAATTGCGGAAGCACTGTGGGGACTGTATTGGGCAATGATAATGGGACACTGGGGTAACTTGGTTGGCCTATCAATAGGCATATTCTTTCTAATAGCATTACCTCATGAACAGGAGTTGATCCAGGTCTTGCTCCGCCACGCAAAGGCGGGAACTGATCGCCATGACTACCATGACCTGAATGGCGCTTCTCAGTCACAAGGTGAGGCCTTAAGGGTTGCCAGGAAACTAGGAAACAGAATCGCTGAAGCCATGATTCTTGGTGAGATGGCCATGATTCACCAAGCCAGAAGCGAACTTGCCAAAGCCCTAGAGCTCTACAAAGAGGCATTGAGGGTCTTCAGAAAAGCCAACCATAGGATGGGACAGGCCACCGTGTTGGTCAACATTGGGGCCCTTTATGGCCAGAAGGGCGAGTGGGGAAAGGCGCTCAAGCTACTTGACAAAGCTTTGGCAGATGCGGAGACAGAGAAACACGTTACAGGAAGAGCTAGTGCTCTACGTAATATAGGAGAGGCCCACCGACTTCAGGGAGAAATAGATACCGCTCTGAAGGCCACTGAACAAGCTTTGAGCATTGACAGAAGGATAGGCGACCGGCTCGGCCTAACCGCCGACTTGGTTGACTTGGGACTCGTATGTCTAGCGAAAAACGAAATCGATGAGGCCATAAGACACCATAGAGAAGCCCTGGAGTTCGCTAGGGAAGCCAACTTTGCAGTAGGAGAGGTCGAGAGCCTATGCAGTTTGGGGCTCGACTATGAAGCAAAGGGGGAACTAGACAAAGCGTTTGAACATCAGGAAAAGGGGCTAGAAATTGCCCAGAGAGTAGGTTACCACAGAGGCGAAGCCAGAGCTTTGGGCAATATGGGCCTTATCTACAAGACCAGGGGGCGTGCAGAGGAGATGAGAGTATACTTCCAGCGGGCACTACGCATATTTGAGACGATAGGAGCTAAGTTCGATGCGGAGAAACTCAGACAGCATTTGTCGTGTCTTTAGACAGTAGCGAGAGACACGAGGCAAGTGGACGAGTTTGAAGTAGGATGAGGTCGGATAGGGACGGCACCATTGTCACCGTTGGCCTTGGGCCTGGCCAGCAGCACGGTC
Organism: Chloroflexota bacterium; assembly: GCA_040754215.1. GTDB lineage: Bacteria > Chloroflexota > Dehalococcoidia > JACPPY01 > JACPPY01 > JBFMDE01. The sequence goes on along the minus strand of JBFMDE010000001.1, from coordinate 215 downwards.
ATATTCTGGAGTAGCCCTTCCAGTCCGAAACTGGCCCTACCCTCCATCCCGTTGGGTACGGTTCAGTGTGGTGTACCTAACACTTCGTTCGAATCAGTGTTGTCATTCTGAACGAAGTGAAGAATCCGTAACACTGGCGTAGTGACGGATTCTTCGTCGCTTCGCTCCTCAGAATGACATTTGCCTTGCAGTAACGTTATCTACGATACACCACA